>DASSIS010000059.1:0-8587 GCA_035691665.1 Gammaproteobacteria bacterium
CCGCCGATGATCACCGTGAACTTCGGCACCGTGGCGCAGGCGACCGCCGTGACCATCTTGGCCCCGTCCTTGGCGATGCCGCCGTGCTCGTACTTCTTGCCCACCATGAAGCCGGTGATGTTCTGCAGGAACACCAGCGGCAGGCGCCGCTGCTCGCAGAGCTCGATGAAGTGCGCGCCCTTGAGCGCGGATTCCGAGAACAGGATGCCGTTGTTGGCGATGATGCCCACCGGGTTGCCGTAGAGGTGGGCGAAGCCCGTCACCAGGGTCTTGCCGTAGTTGGCCTTGAACTCCTGGAACTCCGAGCCGTCTACGAGGCGCGCGATCACCTCGTGCACGTCGTAGGGGAAGCGCGTCTCCTGGGGCACCACGCCGTAGAGCTCGTCCGCGGCATAGCGCGGCTCCGCCGGCGGCTGCTTCACCAGCCACTCGGCCTTCTTGTAGTTCATGTGGCCGAGGATGCCCCGGGCGATCTCCAGGGCATGGGCGTCGTTGTCGGCCAGATGGTCCGTCACGCCCGAGATCTTGCTGTGCACCTCGCCGCCGCCCAGGGTCTCCGCGTCCACCACCTCGCCGGTGGCGGCTTTCACCAGCGGCGGACCGCCCAGGAAGATGGTGCCCTGGTTGCGCACGATGATGGCCTCGTCGCACATGGCGGGCACGTAGGCGCCGCCGGCGGTGCACGAGCCCATCACCACCGCGATCTGCGGGATGTGCTCCCGCGAGAGCCGCGCCTGGTTGTAGAAGATGCGCCCGAAATGCTCCCGGTCCGGGAACACCTCGTCCTGCAGCGGTAGGAAGGCACCGCCGGAGTCCACGAGATACACGCAGGGCAGCCGGTTCTCCAGCGCCACTTCCTGGGCCCGCAGGTGCTTCTTCACGGTGATGGGGTAATAGGTGCCGCCCTTCACCGTGGCGTCGTTGGCCACCACCACCACTTCCCGGCCGTGCACCCGGCCGATGCCGGCCACCACACCGGCGCAGGGGGCGTCGCCGTCGTACATGCCGTGGGCCGCGAGGGGCGAGAGCTCGAGGAAAGGCGAGCCCCGGTCCAAGAGCGCCTCGATGCGTTCCCGGGGCAGGAGTTTGCCCCGGTCCGTGTGTTTCTTGCGGGCCTTCTCGTCGCCGCCGAGCGCGGCTTTGGCCTGCTGCGCGCGTAGGTCCGCCACGATCTTGTGCATGTGGTCCCGGTTCGCCAGGAACTCTTTGGAGTTGGTGTCGATGGCTGACTTCAGGATAGGCATGGACCGCGCCTTAAGGGTTTTCTGGTTATTGCCGCTGCTGGTAGACGCCGGTGCAGATCCAATCGGTCTCGCCGATCACCGCATGGCAGACCACCTGGGCGCCGCGCTCGCCTTCCTGGGTATAGAGGAACTCGAAGCGGCCCTGCTTGGCGTCGTAGGCGATCAAGGGTTCGGCGGGGAGCGCGGGCAGGTACTTGGGCACCAGGTCCTGCAGGGTGCGCGGCGGGCGGGCGTTCTGGTCCATGTAGGTGCGTGCCGCCTGGAGCACCTGCTGGGCCACGCCCTGGAGCTGCAGGCCCTTCGGGTCGTCGCCGGGGGCGAAGTCGGCGCAGGCCGAGAGCAGCGTGAGGAGCGCCAGGAGTGACAGGAATCTCTGCATCGAAATATCCCCCGTCTTGAGCCCGTCAGGCCAGGGGATTATAGCCTCCCGACGGGAGCCACAGGCGTTCAGCGGTCGTGGACTTTGGCCACTTCGTAGTGGCGCACGCGCGAGTCGTATTCCAGCATCATCGCCTGCACCACGGCGGGCACCACCGCCGTTTCCGGGTCGTCGCCCGCGAAACCCTTTATGGCGTCCAGGGACTCCCATTCCGTCACGATCACGAACTCGGTGCCCGTGGACAGTTCGCGGCGCAGGATGGAGGCGCGGATGAAGCCGGGGAGGCCGGAGAGTTTCGGGAAGGTCTCGTCCGTCAGATGCCTTGTATAGTGGCCGGCCTCGCCGGCCCGGGCCAAAGCGCGCCAATGTCTGGAGATCATGTTTCCTCTCCTTTGGGCAGCGATTCTATCAGTCGGGCAAAAACCTCAAGGCTGCGACGCAGGGAAGCGCGCACCTCTGGCATAGCGAGCTCGGGCGCCGCTTCCTCCGGCTTGCTGCCCCGGAGGTGCAACGTGAACGCCGCCTCGGGCACGAGCGTGAGGGACATGGTCACCAGGATCTCCGCCAGGGCCGCCTTGGCGTGTTCGCCATAGGGCGAGGTGTTGTAGAGCGCCACGGGTTTGTAGGCCAGCTCGCCCCAGCCCACCATCCAGTCCAGGGCGTTCTTCATGCCGCCCGGCACCCCATGGGCGTATTCGGGCGAAGAGATCAGTAGCCCGTCGCAGCCGAGAGCCAGACGCCGCAGCTCCGCCACCAGCGGCGGCAGAGTTTCCGTGTGGTCCGGGTTGAAGATGGGGAGCTTGCCCAGGTCCTGGTAGAGCGTGACTTCCACCCCCTCCGGCGCTGCCTCGGCGGCGGCGCGCAGGAGCGCGGTATTCGTGGAGGCAGTGCGGACGCTGCCGGAGATGGCCAGGATTTTTATCATCTAGCCTGTCTGGACTCTTTTCCGTCATTCCGGCGAAGGCCGGAATCCAGTTATCCAAATCCGGTCCCGGCTTTGCCGGGAGCCACTTAGACGATATCAGGATACAGATCTCGCCATTCAGGGTTCGATTCTTCGATCAGTCGTAACTTCCAGGCGCGCTGCCATTCTTTGATGGCTTTCTCTCGGTTTATGGCCGATTCCATCGTCTCATGCTGCTCATACCAAACCAGGGTATGGACATCGTATTTCTTGGTGAAGCCTTCCATGGAACCGTTCTTGTGCTCCCAGATCCGTTTGGCCAGATCAGAAGTCACGCCGGTATATAAAGTCCCATTCCGATCGCTTGCCAAGATATAGACGCAAGGCTGTTTCATTTAGAACTGGACCCCGGCCTACGCCGGGGTGACGAGTACAAATCAGATCACTTCGATCGCCATGGCAGTCGCTTCACCACCACCAATGCAAAGAGAAGCGACCCCGCGCTTCCCGCCCCGGTTCTTGAGGGCATGGATCAGCGTCACCAGGATGCGCGCGCCGGTGGCGCCGATGGGGTGGCCGAGGGCGCAGGCGCCGCCGTTCACGTTGATGCGCGAGTGGTCGATCTTAAGCTCCGTCATGGCGGCCATGGCCACCACCGCGAAGGCCTCGTTCACCTCGAAGAGGTCCACGTCCTTCGCGCTCCAGCCCACGTTCTTGAGCAGCTTGTTCATGGCACCCACGGGTGCCGTGGTGAACCATGCCGGTTCCTGGGCATGGGTGGCGTGGCCCACGATTCGGACCAGCGGCTTGAGGTCATGTTCCTTCGCCAGCTTCTCGCTCATGAGCATGAGCGCCGCGGCGCCGTCGGAGATGGAGGAAGAGGTGGCCGCGGTCACCGTGCCGCCTTCCTTCTTGAAGGCGGGCTTCAGGGTCGGGATCTTCTTGATGTCGCAGCGGCCCGGCTCCTCGTCGTTGTCCACCAGGTAGTCGCCCTTGCGGCTCTTCACCGTCACCGGCACCGTCTCCCCCTTGAAGAGGCCGTTGGCCTGGGCCTTCTGGGCGCGCAGCACCGACTCGATGGCGAACTTATCCTGCTCCTCGCGGGTGAACTTGTACTTGTCCACGCAGAGCTCGCCGAAGTGGCCCATCATCTCCCCGTCGTAGGGGTTCTGCAGGCCGTCGAAGAACATGTGGTCCAGGATCTTCTGGTGGCCCATGCGCAGGCCCGCGCGGGCACCGGGGATGAGGTAAGGCGCGTTGGTCATGGATTCCATGCCCCCCGCGATCACGATCTCGGCGCTGCCGGCGCGGATCAGGTCATGGGCCAGCATCGTGGCCTTCATGCCCGAGCCGCAGACCTTGTTGACGGTGGTGCAGGGCACCGATTTCGGCAGGTTCGCGCCGAGCGTCGCCTGGCGCGCGGGCGCTTGCCCCAGGCCCGCCGGCAGCACGCAGCCCATGATCACCTCGCTCACCTGCGGGCCCTGCACGCCGGTGTCGGCCACCACCGCCTCGATGGCGGCGCTGCCGAGCTGGGTGGCGCTCACGTTGGAGAACTGGCCCTGGAAGGAGCCGATGGCGGTGCGGCGGGCGGCGACGATGACGACGGGGTCGGACATGTTCTGGGCTCCGAGGGGGCTTAAGGGAGGCGGCGCATATTATCGCCGCTGGGTGGGTTCCGCCACCGTGAGGCAGTTCACGGCTTGGACGGGGTGGGTGCCACGGACATTATATTTACGCCATTCGGCAACACCATCATGATGCGGTAGCGCTGGGTCTCTCCCGCTTTCACGGAGAAGAGCAGGCTGTTGGACTGTATGTCACTGCACGGCATGCCCGATGAGACGGTGAACCGGTAGTCGCCCGGATCGAGATAGAGGTCCAGGCCCTGGTTGCTGTTGAAGGTGCCGATGTCGTCCTGCACGCTGCCGGTGCCCGCGGCGTCCGTGAGTGTGAGGTCGATGCCGCAGGCTCCGCCGAGCGAGCCGAAGCGAGCCGGGTCGCGGACCACCGTCACATGGGCGGTGTCGGGCCGGGTCTGGACAAGCTCGAAGGAGTAGATGTGCGCGTCGGGCACCCGCTGCCAGCCATTCGGGTCACCGGGCTCTGTGCTGCAGCCGGTGAGCGACAGGAGTGACAAGGATAGTGCCGCGAGGAACGGGAGATAGCGTCTCTGCTGCATGGTGTCATAAGCCTTTGTCATATGGCGGTGCGGTGAGTGGCGACGATAGGATCAGACATTTAACTTACCTCCAGAGGACATGCTACTCAGGCGATCCGCGCGGTGGCTTTCGGCAGCATCGGTCTATGGGGTAGATGGCGCAGATACGGTTCGATCGAGAGGTACAGCTTCTTCGTCACCGTTATGTTGTCGCCATTACGTAGGTACAGCTTCAGCGATAGGAGACGGTCGAGTTCCGCGTGTGGCACGAGGACGAAATCCTTCCACGGTATTAGCAGCGGCGGGCACAGGAAGCTGAAGAACCAGGGCATGGAGAGGTAGAGCCCCTCTATAGCCGGAGTCGGGGTGCCCCATCTCTGCACATGCCAGCTCAAGTTGTCATCGCTCATGCCAAGCAATCCGGCATGGAACATGGAAGGCATCCGCGTTTCGGTGCGATACAGCTTAGCCAAGCGATACCAGCCTGTAGCCAGCGATGTGTAAACCGAAACTATCAACCAGAACCCAACACCTGGGAGCAGAGCGAGCAGTACATCCATCACGCGGGTTCCTGATGCAGGTGTATCTTCCGTTATCCGCGGTTCAAGAACCGCTGAAGAGCTCGCGACCGATGAGCATGCGTCTAATTTCATTCGTCCCCGCGCCGATGTCATAGAGCTTGGCGTCCCGGAGCAGCCGCCCGGTGGGGTATTCGTTGATGTAGCCGTTGCCGCCCAGGCTCTGGATGGCCTCCAGGGCCACCTTCACCGCGTTCTCGGAGCTGTAGAGCAGGGAGGCGGCGGCCTCGGTGCGCGAAGCCTCGCCCTTGTCGAAGCGCTCGCAGACCCGGTAAGTGAAGGCGCGCGCCGACTGCAGCGCCACGTAGATGTCCGCGATCTTGGCCTGCATGATCTCGAACTCGCCGATGGGTTTGCCGAACTGCTTGCGTTCGCGCACGTAGGGCAGCACCACGTCGAGGGCCGCCTGCATGATGCCGATGGGCCCGCCGGAGAGCACCAGGCGCTCCGAGTCGAGTCCCCGCATCAATATATACACCGCCTCGTTCTCCTTGCCGAGCAGGTTCTCCTCAGGGATGGCGCAGTCCTGGAACACGAGCTCCGAGGTGTGGGAGCCGCGCATGCCGAGCTTGTCCAGCTTCTGGGCGGTACTGAAACCTTTAAATCCTTTTTCAATCAGAAAGGCGCTCATGCACTTCGAGCCTGCTTCCTTGCCGGCGGTGCGCATGTAGACCAGGGCCACGTCCGCGTCCGGCCCGTTGGTGATCCACATCTTGCTGCCGTTGGCCACCCAGCCCTTGCCCTTCTTCTCGGCGCGGCAGCTCATGGAGCCCACCACGTCGGAGCCCGCGCCGGGTTCGGACATGGCGAGCGCGCCGATCCATTCGCCGCTGCAGAGCTTGGGCAGGTACTTCTTGCGCTGGGCTTCGTTGGCGTTGAGGAAGAGGTTGTTGACGCAGAGGTTCGAGTGGGCGGCGTAGGAGAGGCCCACCGAGGCGGAGGCCCGGGAGATCTCCTCCATGGCCACCACGTGGGCGAGGTAGCTCATGCCGGCGCCGCCGTATTCCGTGGGCACCGTGATGCCGAGCAGCCCCAGGTCCCCGAGCTTCTTCCAGAGGTCCGCCGGGAACTCGTTGTCCTCGTCCATCTGGGCCGCGCGGGGCGCGATCTCGGCTTCAGCGAAACGCCGTACGGTCTCGCGGAGCAGATCGAGCTCTTCGGTGAGTCTGGTGTTGATGTCGCCCACTGACCGATCCATAGATGCCTCTATATAGTCTAGCGCGGCGTCGTCACCCCGGCGAAAGCCAGGGTCTAGTGCAGATTGAGGCCTGGACTACGGCTTTCGCCGGAGTCCAGGTCAATTCGATGAATCAATGATGCCCGTTCTTGCGTCCCGAGAAATACCGCTCATAGGATTGTTTGACCGTCGGCAGCTTCACCCGGCCGATGGCGGCGATGCGCTCCTCGGCGAGGCGATCGGCGGCCTTGTAGGTGGGGATGTTGTCCCGCTCGGCCACCTTATAGATGTTGCCCATGATGTCGTAGATGCCGGTGACCATGCGGTTGGCCCGCTCCCGGTCGTAGCCCTGCAGCTCGATGGACACGTTCATCAGGCCGCCGGCGTTGATGGCGTAGTCCGGGGCGTAGAGGATGCCCTTCTTGTGCAGCACGTCGCCGCACTCGTCCGTGGCGAGCTGGTTGTTGGCCGCGCCGGCCACGATCTCGAACTTGAACTGGGGCAGGGTCTTCTCGTTCACCGTGGCGCCGAGCGCGCAGGGCACGTAGACCTTGGCATCCACCTTGTAGATGTCGTCCATGCCCACGGCTTCCGCGCCGAGCCGCACGCACTCGTCGATGCGGTCCTTGTGCATGTCGGTCACGAACACCTTGGCGCCCGCGTCGCGCAGGTGCTTCACCACGTGGATGCCCACGTGCCCTAAGCCCTGCACCGCGTAGCTGGAGCGGCCGAGGTCGGTGTGGCCGTATTTCTTGTTGAGGCTGGCCTTGATGCCCTGGATCACGCCGAAGGCCGTGAAGGGCGAGGGGTCGCCGCTGCCGCCGTGCACCGGGTGCACGCCGGTCACGTAGTCCGTCTCCATGAAGATGTAGTCCATGTCCGCGATGCTGGTGTTCACGTCCTCGGCCGTGATGTAGCGGCCGCCGAGCGACTGCACGAAGCGGCCGAGCGCGCGGAACAGCGCCTCGGACTTCTGGGAGGGCTCGCCGATCAGCACGGCCTTGCCGCCGCCGAGGTTCAGGCCCGAGACCGCGGCCTTGTAGGTCATGCCGCGGGAGAGGCGCAGCACGTCGGTGATCGCCTCATCCTCGTTCTTATAGGGCCACATGCGCAGGCCGCCCAAGGCCGGGCCGAGCGTGGTGTTGTGGATGGCCACGATGGCCTTGAGGCCGGATTCCTTATGCTGGAAAAACACGACCTCTTCATGCCCCATCTTCTCGAGGGTGGCGAAAACTTCCATGGGCTCCTCCTGAAACGGAAATATCGGTAAACGGTGATTTATGGACTTCGCCGCCGCCGGCCCCTTTGCCGGCGTGGGCTTGCATCGGGTGGTAAGACCCGGCACTGAAAAAATCTGCCCCCGGGGTACCAGGGGCGCGCGGATGATACGCGCGGGGCCGGCCGATGTCACCCCTGCGGCGGGGCCTCCGCAGGGGGTTCAAACCGGCTTCATGGGGAGCCCGCTATAATGACGGGGTATTCCGATTAGGTATTCCCATGAATACGTCCCCGAAGAAGGTCGAGGCAGGCCTCGCGCGTGCTGAAACGCCCCTGCGCTTCGTCACCGCGGCCTCGTTGTTTGACGGCCACGATGCGGCCATCAATATCATGCGCCGGCTCATCCAGAGCCAGGGGGCGGAGGTCATCCACCTGGGCCATAACCGCTCGGTGGAAGACGTGGTGCGGGCGGCCCTGCAGGAAGACGCGGACGGCATCGCCGTCAGCTCCTACCAGGGCGGCCACATGGAATACTTCAAGTACATGGTCGACATGCTGAAGGAGCGGGGCGCGGGCCACATCCGCGTCTTCGGCGGCGGGGGCGGCACCATCACCCCCGAAGAGATCGCCGAACTGCACGGCTACGGCGTCGAACGGATATATCACCCGAACGACGGCATGCACATGGGCCTGGTGCAGATGATCGAAGACGTGGTCAAGCGCACCACCGAGCACCGCCGGGCCACCGAGCGCCCCGCCAAGGTCACCCTCGAGGACGAGATCAGCGTCGGCAAGATGCTCTCGGCCCTGGAGGAGGGCGGCTTCCCCGAGGCCGAGCTCGCCAAGCTGCGCAAGGAATGGGAGCTGGCCGGCAAGAAGACCCCCGTCATCGGCGTCACCGGCACCGGCGGCGCCGGCAAGTCCTC
>DASSIS010000060.1:0-2642 GCA_035691665.1 Gammaproteobacteria bacterium
CGGCGATGAACTGGCTCACGTCCATGACCCGGCCCGCGAAGTCCGAGGCCGCGCCACCGACGATGTCCGGATAATCCTTGAGGGTGGCGAGACAGCCGATGGCGGTGCCCAGCACCACGGCGCTGCCGGAGAACGCCGCCAGGTTCGAGCGGGCGAGATGCAGCGCTTTGCCCTTGCGGCCCGCGTGCTGGTCCAGGGCGCCGCAGCAGCTCTGGGTGCGGGGGATGACCACTTCCACTCCCAGCGCGTTGAGCACACCGATGGCGGCGGCGGTGACCTGGGGCTGGCTCATGTCCGCCACGCAGCCCAGGAACAGGGATGCCTTCTCGCCCGTGGCGGCGCGGGAGGTATACACGTCGCGCCAGACCTTGGGTTTCATGACCAGTGGCAGGAGCTCGATACGGCGGCGCAGGGAGGCCGGGCCGATGCGCGCCATGAGCGCCGTGAGCTTCATTCGGCCCGAGAGCCAGAGCAGGCGATGGAACAGGCGGCGGAGCATGCGGCCGCGCATGAACAGGGCGAAGAGCCGGGCGCTCCCGGGCTCGCCGTGGCCGCGGTGGCGCAGCTCCGAGCGCGCGGCGTCGATGAGCCGGCCGTAGGGCACTTCCGCCGGGCACACCGCCTCGCAGGCGCGGCAGGCAAGGCAGTGGTCGAGGTGGGCGACGAGCCGCGGCGTCGCCTCCAGGGCACCGGTGGCCAGGCCCTGCATCAGGGCGATACGTCCCCGGGGTGACTCACCCTCGTCCTTGCTCACTCTATAGGTGGGGCAGTGGGGCAGGCACAGGGCGCATTTGACGCAACGGTCGGCGTCGGCCAGGGGGAAGTCCGGGGCAGGGCGTGCCATGGGCTGCATCATAAGCGGTCATATGGCCCCGGGAGTAGAATGGAGTCGACACTTTCCCATCCCTTTTGCGGCCCCATGTCCTATTACAAGCACCATATCTTCTTCTGCAGCAACCAGCGCACCGACGGCTCGCCCTGCTGCCAGGACCATGGGGCCGACGCCCTCCGGGACTACGCCAAGAAGAAGGTGAAGGCCCTCGGGATCGCCGGTCCCGGCGGGGTCCGGGTCAACAAGGCGGGCTGCATGGACCGCTGCAGCGAGGGGCCCATCGCCGTGGTCTACCCGGAAGAGGTCTGGTACACCTACGCGGACAAAGACGACATAGATGAGATCGTGACCGAACATCTGCTCAATGGTCGGATCGTCCAGCGGCTCAAGATTTGAGCGGTTCCAGGCCTTAAGCACCTGATTTCACAGCCTAAATGCGCTTGGCCCGATCGGGGCCCGCGTGGTGCTTTTGTCAGCTAAGCGCTTGAAAAACAAGGGTCTCCCCGGTAAGATTGCCGGCTCTTTTCGATGTCCCTTCTGGAGTTTTGGGTCCCATGAAGACGTTCTACGCCAAGAATGAAACCGTTAAGCGCGACTGGTACATCGTGGATGCGACCGGCAAGACCCTGGGCCGCCTCTCCACCGAGATCGCGCGCCGTCTTCGTGGCAAGCACAAGCCCGAGTACACCCCGCACGTGGACACCGGCGACTACATCGTCGTGGTGAACGCGGGCAAGGTGGCGGTGACCGGCAACAAGCTGACCGACAAGACCTACCACTGGCACACCGGCTACATCGGCAACATGAAGCACATGAGCCTGCAGAAGATGCTGCAGGAGCATCCCGAGCGCGCCCTCGAGATCGCGGTGAAGGGCATGCTGCCCAAGAACCCGCTGGGTCGCGCCATGTTCAAGAAGCTCAAGGTCTACGGCGGCGCCGAGCACAAGCACAGCGCGCAGCAACCCCAGAAGCTCGATATCTAATTCTAGTTTTCAACTTCCTAAGTAAGACACCACTTTAGAGAACCCATCAAATGGCAGTGAGCACCAACTACGGCACCGGCCGCCGCAAGACCGGCAAGGCCCGCGTCTTCGTGAAGTCCGGCCGCGGCCGCATCCTCATCAACGGCCGTCCCCTGGACGAGTACTTCGGCCGCGTGACCGCGCGCATGATCGTGCGCCAGCCGCTCGAAGTGCTGAAGCTCACCGACACCCTCGACGTGGACATCAGCGTCGAAGGCGGCGGCACCACCGGCCAGGCTGGCGCCATCCGCCACGGCTTGACCCGCGCTCTCATCGAGTACGACGAGACCTTCCGCTCGCCGCTGCGCAAGGCCGGCTTCGTGACCCGCGACGCCCGCGCCGTGGAGCGCAAGAAGGTCGGCCTCCACAAGGCCCGCCGCGCGCCGCAGTACAGCAAGCGCTAATCTCCTAAGAAGACCGCCAGCCTCTTGGGCTGGCGGTTTTTCTTTGGGGGATCGTCTAGCGGTAGGGTCGGTCGCATGCGACCGACGGGCAGGCAGGAAAGCCTGCCCCGGGTAGCCGGAGCGGAGCAGGGATGCGAAGCGACGGGTCCACAAAGCCAACCTAGGTTTCTCGTTCTTGGTCTAAAATACGTGCCAGTTTTGGGGGATCGTCTAGCGGTAGGACTGCGGACTCTGACTCCGCCAACCTAGGTTCGAATCCTAGTCCCCCAGCCAAAATAAAAGGCCCCACTTCGGTGGGGCTTTTTATTCGCGTAGTTGGTTGGCGGAGTCAGAGCCCGCAGTCTGCGCTGCGTCTGGTTCTTTTTGGGGGATCGTCTAGCGGTA
>DASSIS010000061.1:0-15447 GCA_035691665.1 Gammaproteobacteria bacterium
TGCAGGATGAGCCAATGGTGGGCGTCCTGCTTGAACTCGTCCGGCGTGAACTTGACGAGCCCATCCTCCACCTCGCGCACGTCCTTGCCGGGCGCGAGGCAGGTGCGGTTCGCCACCCGGAAGATGTGGGTGTCCACCGCGATGGTGGGTTCGCCGAAGGCGGTGTTGAGCACCACGTTGGCGGTCTTGCGGCCGACGCCGGGCAGGGCTTCCAGCGCCTCCCGATCCTTGGGCACTTCACCGCCGTGGGATTCCAGGAGCATCTTGGCCGCGGCGATGACGTTCTTGGCCTTGGTGTTGTAGAGGCCGATGGTCTTGATGTATTCCTTCAGGCCCGCCTCACCCAGGGCGAGCATGGCCGCCGGGGTGTTGGCCGCGGGGAAGAGCCTGGCCGTGGCCAGGTTCACGCTCTTGTCCGTGGCCTGGGCCGAGAGGCTCACGGCCACCAGCAGTTCATAAGGGCTGCGGTAGTTGAGCTCGGTGGTGGGCTTGGGCGTGGCGGCCTTGAGCCGCCGGTAGATCTCGGCGCGTTTCGCGGGGTTCATCGCGGAGTCTCCCCGCGCTTCGCACGCACCCGCGCCAGGGCGGCGGCGATCTCCGCCTGGCGCTGTGCCTTGAGGTCACCGGCGCGCGCGTCGCGGGCATCCAGACGTGTGCGTTTCTCCTGCCGTGTCTTCCGGTCGCGAACCTGGTGACGGCCATAGCGTTCCCGCAACTTCTCGGCGCGTTCACCGCCCCCTTTAGGGAACTGCCAGCCCTCATAGCCTTCGGTCACGCCTTGTGCGGGGCCGAGCCGGATGCAATCCACGGGGCAGGGGGGCAGGCAGAGCTCGCAGCCGGTGCACAGGGCTTCGATCACGGTGTGCATCAGTTTGGGACCGCCGACGATGGCGTCCACCGGGCAGGCGCCGATGCACTTGGTGCAGCCGATGCACAAGGCTTCGTCGATGCAGGCCACGGTATCCGGGGTGAAGGTCCCGACGGCGGGGTCGAGCCCGGTGACGGGCCGCGAGAGCAGCTGCGACAGGGCTTGGAGCGTCTCGTCGCCGCCGGGTGGGCAGCGATCTATAGCGACCTCGTCCCGGGCGATGGCTTCTGCGTAGGTATGGCAGTCCGGGAAACCGCAGCGGGTGCACTGGGTCTGGGGCAGCAGAGCGTCGATTTGCGCGACCGTGGCCACGGCGGCTGCGGGTTATTTCACCCGCATGCCGGGCTGGGCGCCCTGGTGGGGTTCGAGGATCCACAGGTCCTTGCCCCCCGGGCCCGCCGCCAGCACCATGCCCTCGGACATGCCGAACTTCATCTTGCGCGGCGCGAGGTTCGCCACCATCACCGTGAGCTTGCCTTCGAGCTCTTCCGGCTTGTAGGCGCTCTTGATGCCGGCGAACACGTTGCGGGTGCCGTCGCCGATGTCCAGGGTGAGGCGCAGCAGCTTGTCCGCGCCCTCCACGTGTTCCGCCTTGACGATGCGGGCGATGCGCAGGTCGATCTTGGCGAAGTCGTCGTAGCTGATCTCGGCGGCGATGGGGTCCATGTTCGATGCCTTCTGTGCGGTCTTCGCCAGGTCTTCCTTGGAGGATTCGACCATGGCTTCGATCTTGGCCTTGTCCACCCGGCCCATCATGGGCGTGAACGGGTTGATCTTGTGGCCGAGGAGGGGTTTGGCGGCGTCGGCCCAGGCTAAGGGCGCCACGCCCAGGAACGCCTCGCTCTTGCGTGCCAGCTCCGGTAGCACAGGCTTGAGGTAGATCATCAGCACCCGGAAGAGGTTCAGGCCGATGGTGCAGGTGAGCTGCACTTCCGCCGGCACAGGCTTCTGCTTGGCCTGGGCCCAGGGTTTGCGCTCGTCGATGAACACGTTGGCCTTGTCGGCGAGTTCCATGATCTCGCGCACGGCGCGGCCGAACTCCCGGTCTTCATAGGCCTTGGCGATGTCGCCGGCGCGTGACGCCGCTTCCTGGTAGAGCGCGTCGTCGCCGAGGCTGTCGGCGAGCCTGCCCTGGAAGTGGGTCTCGATGAAGCCCGCGCAGCGGCTCGCGATGTTCACGAGCTTGCCCACGAGGTCCGAGTTCACCCGCTGCAGGAAGTCATCCAGGTTGAGGTCGATGTCGTCGATGCCGGGGCCGAACTTGGCGGCGAAGTAGTAGCGCAGGTATTCCGGGTCCAGGCCCGCGTCCAGGTAGGTGCGCGCCTTGATGAAGGTGCCGCGGGACTTGGACATCTTTTGGCCGTTCACGGTGAGGAAACCGTGGGCGTACACCGCGGTGGGCGTGCGGAAGCCGGCGCCTTCCAGCATCGCGGGCCAGAACAGCGAGTGGAAGTAGATGATGTCCTTGCCGATGAAATGGTAGACCTCGGCTTGGCTCCCCTTCTTCCAGTAGGCGTCGAAGTCGAGGTCTTTGCGTCTGGCACACAGGTTCTTGAAGCTCGCCATGTAGCCGATGGGGGCGTCGAGCCACACGTAGAAGTACTTGCCGGGCGCGTCCGGGATCTCGAAACCGAAGTAGGGTGCGTCGCGGGAGATGTCCCAGTCCTGCAGGCCGGCCTCGAACCACTCGTCCAGCTTGCGGGTCACGGCCTCGTGCAGGTGCCCGGCCCGGGTCCACTCGTGGAGCATCTTGTCGAAGTCGCCGAGCTTGAAGAAGTAGTGCTCGGACTCGCGCTCCACCGGGCGCGTGCCCGAGATCACCGACACTGGGTTCTTGAGGTCCGCCGGGGTGTAGGTGGCGCCACAGTTCTCGCAGGAGTCGCCGTACTGGTCCGGGGTGCCGCAGCGTGGGCAGGTGCCCTTGATGAAGCGGTCCGGCAGGAACATCTTGGCCTGTTCGTCGTAGAACTGACGTATGCTGCGCTTGGCGATGTGGCTGGGCTTCGCGTCCCGCAGGTTCCTATATATAAGCGTCGCCAGCTCCCGGTTCTCGGGGCTGTGGGTGCTGTGGTAGTTGTCGAAGGTGACCAGGAAGTCCTTGAAGTCCCGCTCGTGCTCCACCTTCACACCGGCGATGAGTACCTCGGGGGTGATGCCGAGCTCCCGGGCCTTGAGCATGATGGGCGTGCCATGTGCGTCGTCGGCGCAGACGTAGATGCAGTTGCTGCCGGCCATCTTCTGGTAGCGCACCCAGATGTCCGTGGAGATGTAGCCCACCAGGTGGCCCAGGTGGATGGAGCCGTTGGCGTAGGGCAGGGCATAGGTGACGAGTACGTCGCGATTGGGCTGGGACATGGGCGGCCGGTCTGCGCTTTGTTATTCGGTGTCGGGGTGGGCGTGGGATTATGCCATAGCCGCCGGGGCCGCCCGGGCCGGGATGCTAGAATGCGCGCCCATCCTCCCGACCCGCGACCACCCGCATGAGCGCCGTGTCCCGGGACCGCGTCGAAGCGGCCCTCAAAGCCTGGACCGAACCCCACTTGGGTGTGGACCTCGTCACCGCCCAGGCGGTGCGCGACATCGGCATCGAGGGGGATATGCTCCGATTGCATGTAGACCTGGGGTTCCCGCTGGGCGCCTACCGCGAGACCCTGACGGCGGAGCTCGGCAGCCTGCTGCAGCACATCCCCGGAGTCGGTCGTGCCCAGGTGCAGGTGACGAGCACCATCCTCTCCCATGCGGTGCAGCGCAACCTCACGCCACTGCCGGGCATCAAGAACGTGATCGCCGTGGCTTCCGGCAAGGGCGGCGTGGGCAAGTCCACCGTGGCGGTGAACCTGGCCCTGGCGCTCGCCGCCGATGGCGCCGCCGTGGCCATGCTGGACTCGGACATCTACGGTCCCAGCCAGCCGCGCATGTTGGGGCTCTCGGGTCGGCCTTCGAGCAAGGACGGCAAACATATCGAACCGCTCGTCGCCTACGGCGTGAAGTGCATGTCCATCGGCTTCCTGATCGATGCCGAGCAGCCCATGGTCTGGCGCGGGCCGATGGTGACCCAGGCCCTGGTACAGCTCATCCGCGACACCCTCTGGGGTGAGCTCGACTACCTCATCGTGGACATGCCGCCGGGCACCGGCGACGTGCAGCTGACGCTGTCCCAGCAGGTGCCGGTCTCCGGCGCCGTGATCGTCACCACACCCCAGGAGATCGCCTTGCTGGACGCCCGCAAGGGCCTCAAGATGTTCCAGAAGGTGGAGGTGAACGTGCTCGGGGTGGTGGAGAACATGAGCACCCACGTGTGCACGAACTGCGGGCACGAGGAGCATATCTTCGGCAGCGGCGGCGGCGAGAGTCTGGCGGCGCAATACGGCGCGCCTTTCTTAGGCAGCCTGCCCCTGGAGACGAGCATCCGCGAACAGACCGATTCCGGCCGTCCCACCGTGGTGGCGGAGCCGGAGGGCGTCACGGCGGGCCGCTACCGGGAGATCGCCCGGCGCGCCGCGGCGCGTCTCGCGCTCGCGGGCAAGGATTACGCGGGGGCCTTCCCCAGGATCGTCATAGAAGATTAACGAGCGGGAGCATCAGTCCATGAGCATCAAGGCAGATAAGTGGATCCGGCGCATGGCGGACAAGGGCATGATCGAGCCCTTCGAGCCCGGTCAGGTGCGCCAGAACAAGGGCGGCAAGATCGTCTCCTACGGCACTTCCAGCTACGGCTACGACGTGCGCTGCGCCGATGAGTTCAAGATCTTCACCAACATCAACAGCACCATCGTCGACCCCAAGAACTTCGACTCCGGGAGCTTTGTGGATTTCAAGGGCGAGTGCTGCGTGATCCCGCCCAACTCCTTCGCGCTGGCACGCACCGTGGAGTTCTTCCGCATCCCGCGCAGCGTGCTCACGGTGTGCCTGGGCAAGTCCACCTATGCCCGCTGCGGCATCATCGTGAACGTGACGCCGCTGGAGCCCGAGTGGGAGGGGCACGTGACGCTGGAGTTCTCCAACACCACGCCGCTGCCCGCCAAGATCTACGCCAACGAGGGCGTGGCCCAGATGCTGTTCTTCGAATCCGACGAGATCTGCGACACGTCCTACAAGGACCGGGGCGGGAAGTACCAGGGACAGAAGGGCGTCACCCTGCCGAAGACATGAGGGATCAGTGTTTGCTGGCGGCGGCCGGCGCCGCCGCATCGAAACTGATGTCGTCCATGGAGAGGGTGAAAGTGGCCTTGCCGGGCTCGCTCTGCTGGATCTGCACCGGCAGGTAACGCAGGCCGGGGGCGAGCCACAGGCTGATGGCGCGTCCTTTCTTGGGGTCCTTTAGCTCCAGCACCGTCGTATCCACCACCTTGGCGCCCACCTTCATTTTCTGGTCATCCAGCCTGCGCGGTTCATAGGCGGTGGTCTCGCCGTGGTTGAGCAGCACGTATTGCTTCGCCAACCGCCCCTGGGACACATCCACCGCCAGCACCAACTGGATCAAGAACACGTCGCTGACGCCGGCCTTCAGGGCGCTGTCGCGGTTGTGATCGTCCCAGTCGCTGTGGGCCAGCATCTTGCTCCAATCGAACCGGGTCTCCTCGGACTGCTCGTGCTTGCCGCCTGCCTGGGTGTAGCTGTAGCTCAGCGGCCGCGGCTGCCCATCCACGAGTTCGAAACGGCTTTTCTGGGTGATCACGTCGCCCGCGAACAGCGCGGCGAGCCCGGTGGCGTGGGACACCGATTTGTAGAGATAGCTGCCGGCAGCGTCAGGTTCGAGACTGAAACGGGCAGTACCGAGAGTCAGGCTATTGCGCGCCAGGGAGTAATCCGCGTGATAGGGTGCAAGTGCTCCGTCATCGCAGCGTGCGCCGGTGACGGGCAGCAGAGCCAGAAATGCCATGATCATCCCTGCGGTGCGGAGCGCCATCTGGGTTCCTTCAATCTGTCCAGGTGAAGACTTTAGGCCCTTTCAGGGGAACGCCGTCCAGGACGGCGCGTTGACCTTCGAGTCTTAGGCGACCAGCGGCATACCAGCCGATCACCTCGGGATAGAGGCGGTGTTCCTGCTGCTGTACCCGGGCGCGCAAGCTCGCTTCGTCGTCGTCGGGCAGCACCGGTACCTCGGCCTGGGCCACCACTGCGCCACCGTCCAGTTCCTCGCTCACGAAATGCACGCTGCAGCCGTGCACCCTGTCCCCTGACTCCAGCGCCCGCCGGTGGGTGTGCAGGCCGCGGTATTTCGGCAACAGGGAAGGGTGTACGTTGAGCGTGCGGCCCTCGTAGCGGCGTACGAAGGCCGGGGTGAGGATGCGCATGAAACCGGCGAGCGCCAGGAGTCCGGGCGCGTGGCGATCCACGGCGGCCATCAGCGCAGCATCGTAATCCTGCCGGTCCGGATGCGCCGTCGCGGTTACGGTCTCCACGGTGATGCCGGCGGCGCGGGCGCGCTTCAGGGCTTCTGCCTCCGGCCGGTCGCTCACCACGGCGTGTACCGCGACGGGGATCGCGCCGGTCGCGGCGCTATCGAGGATGGCCTGGAGGTTGCTGCCGTAGCCCGAGACCAGCACCACCACCGAGGCCCGCGCCATCAGCGGATGACGACGCCGTCGCTGCCGGCCTCGACCCGGCCTACGCACCAGGCTTGCTCGCCGGCGGCGGCCAGGATCTCGAGGCTGCGGGCCGCGTCCGCTTCCGCCACGCAGGCCACCATGCCGAGCCCCATGTTGAAGGTACGGTACATCTCGGGGAGCGGCACGTTGCCTTCCTGCATGAGCCACTCGAACACCGCCGGACGCGGCCAGGATTTTGAATCGAGCACCACGCCGTGGCCTTCCGGCAGCACCCGCGGGATGTTTTCGGTCAGCCCGCCGCCCGTGATGTGGGCGAAGGCATGCACCGGCACCTGCTCCAGCAGCTTGAGCAGGGACTTCACGTAGATGCGCGTGGGCTCCATGAGCACTTCGATCAAGGCGCGGCCTTCGAGGCGCTGCTCGAACTGGGCGCCGGACACGGCCAGCACCTTGCGGATCAGGGAGTAGCCGTTGGAATGGGGGCCGGAGGAGGCGAGACCGATGATCGCGTCGCCGGCTTTCACCTTGCTCCCGTCGATGATCTTCTCTTTCTCCACCACGCCCACGGCGAAGCCGGCGAGGTCGTAGTCCTGACCCTGGTACATGCCGGGCAGTTCCGCGGTCTCCCCGCCCACCAGCGCGCAGCCGGCGAGCTCGCAGCCCTTGGCGATGCCGGTGATCACTTCCGCGGCCATGTCCACGTCGAGGCGGCCGGTGGCGTAGTAATCGAGGAAGAAGAGGGGTTCGGCGCCCTGCACCACTACGTCGTTGACGCACATGGCCACGAGGTCGGTGCCGATGCCGCCGTGGCGGCCGCTGTCGATGGCGAGCTTGAGCTTGGTGCCGACGCCGTCGGTGCCGGAGACCAGCACCGGATGGCGGTAGCGCGTGGGGAGTTCCACCAGCGCGCCGAAGCCGCCGAGGCCGCCCAGCACCTCCGGGCGCAGGGTGCGTTTCGCGGCGGGCTTGATGCGCTCCACGAGCTCGTCGCCCGCGTCGATGTCCACGCCGGCATCGCGGTAAGTGAGGGTCTTTTTCGCGGTCATGGGGGCGTTTCCAGGTCAGGCTTTGAAACCGCTCGCCGGGCGGCATCTTGAGACGGTATATTCTACACGACGCCTGATTTCAGCCGTGGGATGCGGGAGAATATGCCTGTGAAGACGCCCGGACGCCTCCTCCTCAACTTCGTGTTCGCCGCCTTGCTGGCCGGCGCGCTGCCGGCGCACGCGGCGCCGGTGAGCGGACTCTACGAAGCACGTGTGCCGGTGACTGACCGCTCATCTTCCGCCCGCAGCGCCGCTTTGCAGCAGGCACTCTCCACGGTATTGGTGAAGATCACCGGCGCGCGCTCCGTGCCGGGAGCCCTCACGCCCATGCTCGCCGACCCGAACCGCTATCTCCAGCAGTACAGCTATGAGCAGGCGCCGGTGGACCCCAATGCGTCGGTCGCTGCGGCGGGTGGCCCACCTGCGTTCGTGCTTTGGGCCAAGTTCGATCCCAAGGTGGTGAACCAGGATGTGAGCGCCGCGCACATGGCCCTCTGGGGCATGGAGCGTCCGCGCACCCTCGTGTGGCTGGCCTTGCAGGATTCGCCGGGTGGCCGTTTGCTCCCCGCTGCCGATACCTCCAACCTGATGCAGACCCTCGCCAATGCCGCCCAGCAGCGCGGCATCGTACTCTTGTTCCCGCAGCTCGACGCCGTGGACCGCGCGGCGCTCGGCGTGCCCGACGTCACCGGTTTCAACCTGGACCGGATCAGCGCGGCTTCCACGCGTTATCGGCCGGATTCTGTCCTCGTGGGCAGCGTCACGCCCTTCGGCAACGGCCAGTACGCGGCGCGTTGGGAGCTGCTCAACGGCGCCGAGCAGGAGACCTGGCAGACGCCGCCGGGCGACGAGATGGCCGTGGCCGCGGACGGGGTGCAGGTGACGGCGGATCGCTACGCCACGCGTTATGCCATCGCGGCGGGCGCCGGCGACCTCGCGGGCATGGCGCTCGAGGTGGACGGCGTCACGAACCTCGACAGCTATGCCAAGGTGCTCGCTTACCTCAACAGCCTGACGCCGGTGCAGGCGGTGCGCGTGGAGCGCATGGCGGCGGGCAGCGCCTTCTTCAGCGTCGATGTCCGCGGCAGCCTCGACAATCTGCGCTCCGCCCTGACCCTGGGCGGCCTGCTGCTGCCCGAGGGTTCCGCCGCCCCGGCGGCACCCACGAGCGGCGTCGCGGCCCCGGCGCTCTTGCGTTACCGCTATAACCCCGGCCCATGACCCGTGAGAACAAGCTCTGGACGATAGCGGCCTGCCTCGGCGTCTGCGTCCTGCTCTATCTCCTGGGGCCGGTGCTCACGCCGTTCCTCATCAGTGCCTTGCTCGCCTGGCTCGGCGACCCCATGGCGGACCGGCTCGAAGCCTGGCGGTTCCCCCGGAGCCTCGCGGTGGGCGTGGTCTTCATCAGCACCTTCCTGGTGCTGGGCCTGCTCCTGCTGCTCATCGTGCCGCTCTTCACTCATGAGATGACGGCACTCACCGCCCGCGCCCCCCAGGCCATCGTCTGGTTCCAGGGCACGGCCGCGCCCTGGTTGGCCGAGCGCCTGCACCTGGACGTCTCGAGCCTGAAGCTCGGCGACCTTTCGGGGATGCTGGGCGAGAATGCGCAGAACGCCGGCCAACTCGCGGGCAACACGTTCGCAACCCTGAGCCATTCGGGACGCACCGTGTTCGTGATCCTCCTGAACATCCTGCTGGTGCCGGTGATCACCTTCTACTGGCTCAGGGACTGGGACATCTTCAAGGCCCGCGTCGCCGACCTCTTGCCGCGGGACAAGGCGCCCTATATCGAGCGCATGGTGCGAGAGTGCGAGTCCGTGCTGGCGGCCTTCTTCCGGGGCCAACTGCTCGTCATGATCTGCCTCGCGGCGATCTATTCGGTGGGTCTCGCCGCCATCGGTCTGGACAATGCTGTCGCCATCGGCGTCATCGCCGGCCTGCTCGGTTTCGTGCCTTACCTCGGCATCACCACCGGCATCATCCTGGCGCTGCTCTCCGCCGTACTGCAGGGCGGCGACGGCTTGCTGTCCGTGTGGGTACTGGTGGTGTTCGGCATCGGCATGGGCCTCGAGAGTTTCGTGCTCACCCCGAGGCTCGTGGGCGGGCGCATCGGCCTGCATCCGGTGATGGTGATCTTCGCCATCCTGGCGGGCGGGCGGCTGTTCGGCTTCGTGGGGGTGCTGCTGGCCCTGCCCGTGGCGGCGGCCTGCATGGTGTTCGCGCGCCATCTCCATGCCCGCTACCTGGGAAGCGATTTCTACCGCGGCGGTGGGGCATGAACGCGGAGCATGTGCTGGAAGGGCAGCTGGCGCTGCCCATCTCCCTGGATGAGGGCGCCACCTTCGACAACTTCTACTCCGGCCCCAACGGGGCCGCGGTGCAGGCAGTGAAGGAGCTGGCACTGGGCGGGGATGCGCCGGTGCTGTTCCTGCACGGTGCGGGTGGCACCGGGAAATCCCATCTGCTGCAGGCGGCCTCGCGCAGCGCGAACACGGCGGGACGCCGCGCCATGTATCTGCCCATGGGCCAGGCAGTGCTGCTGGATCCCTCGGCGGTCGAGAACCTGGACCGCTATGCCCTCATCTGCGTGGACGATGTGCAACGCGTCGCAGGCACGGAGCCCTGGCAGCGTGCCCTGCTGACCCTGATCGACGCCCTGAAGCAGAACGGCGGCGCCTTCATGGCCAGTGCCCGGGGCGCGCCGGCCGTCGAGAAACGGCTGCTGCCGGACCTGGTATCGCGCCTCTCCTGGGGACCCGTGTTCCAGATCGCGGTGCTGAACGATGCGGACAAGATCGCGGCCCTGCAGCAGCGCTCCCTGCGCCGCGGCTTCGAACTGCCGGAGGACACAGCCAAGTTCCTGCTCAACCGCCTGCAGCGGGACATGAGCACCCTGTGCTCCACTCTCGACGCCCTGGACGCAGCCTCGCTGGTGGCGCAGCGCAAGCTCACCGTGCCGTTCGTGAAGGCGTTCATCGAAAAGCGTTAAGCGGCGGCGCGCTGCTGTTCGCGCAAGGCGGCGGTAGCTCCAAAGAAGAGCAGGATAGACAAGAAGATTTCCACCGCACCATTGACGCTGTGGCTGCCCAGGGTCACGGCGATGCCCTGGGCGAAATATCCGAGTGACAGGAAGCCCGCCCAGGTGTAGCCGGCCTTGCTGCCGCGGAACAGGAAGGGCGCCAGCAGCGTCAGGGGCAGGAGGCTCACGCCCGCCCATACGAGGCGCACGCTCGCCGGCGCCGTGGCCAGTACCCCGAGCCAGACGGCGAGCCAGGCCGCGAGCGCCATGAAAGCACCGCGTGCCAGCACACGCCCCGTGAAGCGCAGGTTCATTTCACCGCGAGGCGCCGCGCCGTGTCGGCGACCCGGGCACCCAGCACCTGGCAAAGGCGTTTCTCCGCCTCGCTCACCGATCTGTCGCTGTTGACACCGGCGAGGTGGCTCGGGCCGTAAGGCGTACCGCCGCCCGTGGTCTCCATGAGTTCCCGTTCCGTGTAGGGCACGCCCACCATGAGCATGCCGTGATGCAGCAGCGGCAGCATCATGGAGAGTAGGGTGGTCTCCTGGCCGCCGTGCAGGGAGGAGGTGGATGTGAACACGCCAGCGGGTTTGCCGGCGAGTTCCCCGGAGAGCCACAGGCCCGCGGTGCCGTCCAGGAAGTACTTGAGGGAAGCCGCCATGTTGCCGAAGCGGGTGGGGCTGCCGAGCACGAGGCCGGCGCACTCCTTGAGATCGGCGTGGGTGGCATAGGGCGGGCCCGAGGCGGGGATCGCGTCCTCCACCGCTTCGCTTACCGCCGACACTGCCGGGACGGTGCGCAGCCGCGCCTGCATGCCCGGCACGCTCTCGACGCCGCGGCACACCTGCCGCGCCATCTCCGCGGTGGCGCCGTGCCGGCTGTAGTAGAGCACCAGGATGTCCATGCTCAGAGTATCTCCAGCACCGCTTCCGGAGGCCGGCCGAGGCGCGCGGCGTCGCCCACGATCACCACCGGACGCTCGATGAGGATGGGGTGGGTGTGCATCAGCATCACCAGGGCGGTGCGGCTCAATTTGGGGTCGTCGGCCCGGTTCTCGCGGTAAGCCTCCTCGCCGCTGCGCATGAGCTGGCGCGGCTCCATGTGCAACAGTCCCAGGACCCGCTCGATCTCGGCCACGCTGGGAGGGTCCACTAGGTATTCCCGGATCTGGATGTCCATGTCGCGCTCCTGCAACAGGGCGAGGGTGGCCCTGGATTTCGAGCAGCGCGGGTTATGCCAGATTGTCACTTTTTTCATACGCGGCGACAGGATGCCGGGACGGTACGATAGGTCGACACTATAGCGCAGCGGCCTTGCTTGACGGCCATCCGCGGGCGCTGCTAGCTTGGCGACCGCAGGATTTCAGTACCGGCCCAACGCATCACGGTGTTTCCCCTGGATACTGCAACTCACATCGCGGTCCGCGCCACGCGTCTCGTCGTGCTGACCGGTTTCCTCGCGGCGCTCGCCGCCTGTGCCGGCGCGCCGGTGCAGGAGATGAGCAACGCGCGCCAATCGCTCGCTGCCGCCGAGCAGGCGCAGGCCGAGAAGGCCGCGCCGAACGACATGGCGAACGCCCACAAATATCTCGATGCCGCTCAGGCCGCCCTCGACTCGGGTGATTACTCCACTGCCCGGGAAGACGCGTTGCGGGCCCAACAATCGGCGTTGCGGGCCCTCGGAATCAGTCAAGGAAACGACCTTTCCAATCGTCCACCGCCCTGAAAGTCCCGTGATTTCCTTATGTTAAGGCTACTGCTTCCTTGACACCGTTGTCGCCGGGGCGCTAACCTTGCCCCACAAAATGGGGCGGCTGATTTGGGTCGCCGGTCCCTGTTTTCCTGCAGAAAAACAATTTAGGTTGGAGACGTCACCATGAAGAATTTGATGAAGCAATCCGCTGTGCTGCTGTTCGCCGCCGGCCTGCTAGCCGGTTGCGCCACCAGCAAGCCGGCTGCGGCGCCTGCTCCGGCCGCACCCGCCGCTGCCACCACCCAGGCCATCAGCGATGCCCAGGCCGTGATCGCGAGCGCCCAGGCGCCCTGCAACGACACCGGCAATGCTGCGGATCTGCTCGCCCAGGCCCAGGCCGCCGCCAAAGGCGGTGACGACGCCAAGGCCCAGCAGCTCGCGGCCCAAGCGAAGCAGACGGCCACCGACGCCATCAACGCCTGCTATTGCGCCAAGGCCAAGGACCTGCTCGCCCAGGTCCAGGGCTACACCGGCCTGACCGCCGACCAGCAGGCGCGCCTGACCCAGGCCCAGACCGATGTGACCAACAACAACTGCAAGGCCGCTTACGACAGCCTCTCGGCGCTCGTGGCCGAACTGCAGGCCGCCCGCATGACCTACAGCGTGGTCAAGGGTGACAGCCTGTGGCGCATCGCCGGCAAGTCCGACGTCTACGGCAACTCCTACGAGTGGCCGCTGATCTACAAGGCCAACACCGACAAGATCAAGCATGCCGACCTGATCTTCCCGAAGCAGGACCTCACCGTGAACAAGAACCCTGCCAAGGCGGATTCCGACGCGGCGGTGGAATATGCCAAGCACCGTGGTGCCTGGCGTCACCACAGGGCCGACAAGAAGGACCAGAAGTGGGCCTCGGGCGGCTGAGCGCTACGACTTGAGATGATCGAAGAGGGCCCCGCGAGGGGCCCTCTGCTTTTCCAGGGTTAGAATCCTAAGCCATGCAGGTCTGCAAGCGTTGTCTCGTCTCCGGCCGGGTGCAGGGTGTGTTCTATCGCGCCAGCACCGCCGAACGCGCACGGGCTTTGGGGGTCACCGGCCATGCCAAGAACCTGCCGGACGGGCGGGTGGAAGTGCTGGCCTGCGGGGAGGAAGCGACCGTAGCGGCGCTCTGCGAATGGCTCTGGCAGGGGCCGCCAGCGGCGAAAGTGACGGCGGTGGAGATCATCGCGGAGCAGATCGATCGAGCTCCGACGGGTTTCGACACCCGTTGAACCCTTAATCCACGGACCACTTCCTGGAAAGGGCTTTCAGCACGCTATCCGAGTAGTCGATGCCCACGGTGGCACCGTTGTAGCGTTGCAGGGCTTCGCGGATGTCGCCGTGGGATCTCTGCAGGTAATACTTGAGGATGGTGCAGCCCATGCGCAGGTTGGTCTGGGCGTGCACCAGGCTGTCGTCGGCCCGGCCGATGAGCTTGAGCCAGAAGGGCATGATCTGCATGAGCCCCACGGCGCCGGCGTTGGAGACGGCGTAGGGATCGAACTTGCTCTCCACCTGGATGAGCGCGAGCACGAGCTGCGGCGGCACCTGGGCGCGGCTCGCCTCGGCGTGGATGAGCTTGAGGAGCTTAAGGCGCTGGTCCGGATCCGGCACCAGGGGTGCGAGGCGCAGGGACATGTCCGTGAGCCAGACCTGCTCGTCATACTTGTCCGTGAAATCGCTCTTGTCCGCTTCCGCCTGCTGTACCAGGGTGACGAGCTCGGGGTCGGGCTTGCTGAGCCTCTGGGCATGGGCGGGGAGGGCGGCCAGGAGGCCGACCGTCAGGATCGCCGTCCCCCAGGCCCCGCGCATCTCAGCCGGCGGCCAGGCGCTGCCTCAGGAAGCCCATGATCTCTCCCTGGGGGATGTTCTGGTTGTCGCTGTCCCGCCGGCCCTTGTATTCCACGGTGCCGGCGTCGAGACCCCGCTCCGACAGCACGAGGCGATGCGGGATGCCGATGAGCTCCGCGTCCGCGAACATGGGGCCGGGGCGCATATCCCGGTCGTCCATGAGTACCGCGTAGCCCGCCGCTTGCAGCTCTGCATAGAGCTTCTCGGCCGCCGCCTTGAGCTTCTCGGACTTGCCCATGTTGAGGGGCAGGAGCGCGATGTCGAAGGGGGCGAGGGGGGCAGGCCAGATGATGCCGCGGTCGTCGTGATTCTGCTCGATGGCAGCCGCCACCACCCGGCTCACGCCGAGGCCGTAGCAGCCCATCTGCAGGGCCACGGCCTTGCCTTGCTGGTCAAGCACCGTGGCGCCCATGGCCTTGGAATACTTGTCGCCCAGGGAGAACACATGGCCCACCTCGATACCGCGGGCGATATTCAGTGTGCCCTTCCCGTCGGGGGAGGAGTCGCCGGCCACCACCTTGCGCAGGTCCTCGACCCGGGTGAGGCGCGCATCCCGTTCCCAGTTGGCGCCCCGGTAGTGCTTGCCCGCCTGGTTGGCGCCGCAGACGAAGTCGGCGAGGGCAGCCGCGGCACGGTCCACGATCACGGGGATGTCCTTGGGCAGGTTCAAGGGACCGATGAAGCCGGGCTTGCACTGGATGGCTTTCCAGATCTCGGCTTCGTCCGCCAACACCGACTCGCCGGGCAATTCAGGTAGCTTGGCCGCCTTGGCTTCGTTGATCTCGTGGTCCCCCCGCAGGCAGAGCGCCACCAGGCCCTTCTCGCCGCGCACGATGAGGGTCTTCAGGCAATGCTTCGGATCCACCTTGAGGAAAGCTGAGATCTCCTCGATGGTCTTCTGGGTGGGGGTGTCCACCAGCTGCAGCGCGGCCGTGGCGGCGGGGCGAGCGCCGGCGGGGGCGAGGGCTTCGGCCAGCTCCACGTTGGCGGCGTAGTCGGAGCCGGTGGAGAAGACGATGGCGTCTTCACCGGAATCGGCGATCACATGGAACTCGTGGGAGGCGTTGCCGCCGATGGCGCCGGTGTCCGCCTTCACCGCCCGGAACTTGAGTCCGAGGCGGGTGAAGATGCGGCCATAGGTGTCGTACATGTTCTGGTATTCGCGCGCCAGGTCCTCGCCGCTGGTGTGGAAGGAGTAGGCGTCCTTCATGATGAACTCGCGCGCGCGCATCACCCCGAAGCGCGGGCGGATCTCGTCGCGGAACTTGGTCTGCACCTGGTAGACGTTCAGGGGCAGCTGCTTGTAGCTCTTGAGCTCGGCCCGGGCCCAGTCCGTCACCACTTCCTCGTGGGTGGGGCCGTAGCAGTACTCCTGTTCCT
>DASSIS010000062.1:0-42623 GCA_035691665.1 Gammaproteobacteria bacterium
CAGGTGCTTCTGGCGCAGCATCTCGATGTCGCGCATGAACCCGAAGGTGCGCGCCCGGCTCACTTCCTTCACGAAGGAGGTGGTGGAGAAATCCACGGTCGCGGTCTGGGTGTGCTTCTTGAACACCGGATGGTCGAAATCGATCTGGAAGCTGACCTTGAAGCCGTCGAAAGGCTCGAAGCGCGCCCACTTGTCCCCCTCACGCACCTCCACCGGGCTCTTGATGCGGATGAAGCGCTTGTGCGCGTTCTGCTCCTCGATGCCGGCGGACTGCAGCAGGAACACGAAGGGGCCGGCGCTGCCGTCCATGATCGGCACTTCGGCGGCGGACAGGTCCACGTAGCAGTTGTCGATGCCGAGGCCGGCGAGCGCCGAGAGCAGGTGCTCCACGGTGGAGATGCGCACGCTGTTGTCGATGAGGGTGGTGCCGAGCATGGTCTCGCCCACGAGCGTGGCATAGGCACGGACGTCGACGGGCTTGTCGAGGTCGACGCGGCGGAAGACGATGCCGGTGTTGGGGGCGGCCGGTCGCAAGGGCATGTAGACCTTCTCGCCGGTGTGCAGACCCACACCCGTGGCGCGGATGCTGTTCTTGAGCGTCCGTTGTCTCAACATCGATTGCGACCCGTCAGCTACTGGCTAAAAAACACCGTCGGGACGGGCAGTTAGGTGGTCGAAACCGCCCCTGCCGCGCCCACGGCGACCGCATAAGTTAACACAGAGCCCTCCTCTCCAACAAGGTTAGAACCCTAAACACCTAGAGGTTCAATCGGCTTGCCGGCGCAGGAAGGCCGGGATGTCCAGGTACTCCTGGTCGGTCATGTCCGGACCCTCGCCGGAACGCTGGCGGCGCTCATAGGTAGGCCGCTCCAGGCGCTTCCAGTCCAGGTTGCCGTCGGTGCCCGTGGCCTTCACCACCTGCACCACCGGCTGGGGCTGTTGCACCGGCTCCGGCTTGTGGGCCGGCGCCGGCTTCGCGGCCTGGACCGCGCGGCCGAGGCCCGTGGCCACCACCGTCACCCGCACCTCGCCGCTCATGGAGGGATCCAGCACCGTGCCCACCACCACCGTGGCGTTCTCGTCGGCGAAGGACTCGATGGCCCCTCCCACCTCTTCCAGCTCGCCGATGGTGAGGTCCATGCCCGCGGTGATGTTCACCAGCACGCCCTTGGCGCCGGAGAAGTTCACGTCCTCGAGCAGGGGGCTCGCCAGGGCCGCCTCGGCGGCGCGCCGCGCACGGTTCTCGCCGGCGGCTGCGCCCGTGCCCATCATGGCCATGCCCATCTCGGACATGACCGTGCGTACGTCGGCGAAGTCCACGTTGATGAGACCCGGACGGGTGATGATGTCGGCGATGCCCTGCACCGCCCCCAGCAGCACCTCGTTGGCGGACTGGAAGGCGTTGATCAGGGTGATCTCGCGCCCCAGCACCGCCGCCAGCTTGTCGTTGGGGATCACGATGAGCGAGTCCACGTACTGGGACAGCTCGGTGATGCCCTTCTCCGCCGCAGTCATGCGCTTGTTGCGCTCGAAGCCGAAGGGCTTGGTGACCACCGCCACCACCAGGATGTCCATCTCCTTGGCCACCTGCGCCACCACCGGCGAGGCGCCGGTGCCGGTGCCGCCGCCCATGCCGGCGGTGATGAACACCATGTCGCTGCCTTTCAGCACCTCTTCGATGCGGTCCCGGTCCTCGAGCGCCGCCTGGCGGCCCACGTCCGGGTTGGCGCCGGCGCCGAGGCCCTTGGTGAAGCTGCCGCCGATCTGCAGCGTGGTCTTGGCGTTGGCCTTGCGCAGCACCTGGGCGTCGGTGTTGATGGCGACGAAGTCGACACCCTCCACGCCGCGCGACACCATGTACTGCACGGCGTTGCCGCCGCCGCCGCCCACGCCGACCACCTTGATGACCGCCGTCTGATTCATTTCATCCATTAGCTCGAACATATCCGGCCTCCTCTATATAAGTCGAAACCTTCTCGCCTCTTGCCGCCCACCGACCTCCCGGATCGGCCGCGGCCCTCGATACGGAACCTAGAAAGAACCCTGGAACCACTGCTTCATGCGTTCCCACACGTCCTGCACCCCGCCCTGCACCCGGCGGTCGACGCCGCCCACGGGCTGGCTCTGGGCGCCGAACAGCAGCAGGCCGACGCCCGTGGAGTGGATCGGGTTGCGCACCACGTCCACCAGGCCCGAGACGTGCTGCGGCAGCCCCAGGCGCACCGGGGCGTGGAAGACTTCCTCTGCGAGATCCGTGGCGCCCTCCATCTTGGAGCTGCCGCCGGTGAGCACGATGCCTGCCGGGATCTGCTCTTCGAAGCCGCTGCGGCGCAGCTCCGCCTGGATCAGGCTGAACAGCTCCTCGTAGCGCGGCTCCACCACCTCGGCCAGTGTCTGGCGCGCCAAGCGCCGCGGCGGGCGCTCACCCACGCTCGGCACCTCGATGGTCTCGTCGGCGCTCGCGAGCTGCGGCAGCGCGCAGGCGTACTTGATCTTGATCTCCTCGGCGTGGTGCGTCGGGGTGCGCAGCGCCACGGCGATGTCGTTGGTCACCTGGTCGCCGGCGATGGGGATCACCGCCGTGTGGCGGATGGCGCCATCGGTGAACACCGCGATGTCGGTGGTGCCGCCGCCGATGTCCACCAGGCACACGCCCAGGTCCTTCTCGTCCTCGTTCAGCACCGCGTAGCTGGAAGCGAGCTGCTCCAGGATCACGTCGTCCACCTTGAGGCCGCAGCGCTCCACGCAGCGCACGATGTTCTGGGCGGCGCTGGCGGCGCCGGTCACGATGTGCACCCGCGCCTCGAGGCGCACGCCCGACATGCCGACGGGTTCGCGGATGCCGTCCTGGCCGTCGATGATGAAGTCCTGGGGCAGCACGTGCAGGATCTTCTGGTCGGCGGGGATGGACACGGCGCGGGCCGCGTCGATCACCCGTTCCACGTCGCCGGCGGTGCACTCCTTGTCGCGGATCGCCACCACCCCGTGGGAGTTCAGGCTGCGCACGTGGCTGCCGGCGATGCCGGCGTAGACCGAGTGGATCTGGCAGCCGGCCATGAGCTCGGCTTCCGCCACCGCGCGTTGTATGGATTGCACCGTGGACTCGATGTTCACCACCACGCCCTTCTTCAGGCCGCGCGAGGGGTGGGAGCCTATGCCGACGATTTCCACGCCCCCCTCGGGCAGGATCTCGCCGACGATGGCCACCACCTTGGAGGTGCCTACGTCGAGGCCCACGATCAGATGCTTGTCCGGTCTCTTCGCCATCAGCATTAGGCCCCCTGTTTTCCGCCGCCGGCTGTCTTCCAGCCCACGGCGAAGCCGTTGGTGTAACGCATGTCCACATAAGCCACGGTCGCGAGCTTGGCGCCCAAGGCCGGCAACGCCATGGCGGTGAAGCGCGCCAGGCGCGCCGCCGCATCCTCGCGCCCGAGGCGCACTTCAATGCCGTCGTCCAGTTCCACGGTGGCCGCGCCGCGCGCGTCCACGTCGAGCTCGGCGATGGCGAGCCCGCGCGGCGCCACCAGCGCCGCCAGCGTGTCGTATTCCGCGAGCACGTCCTGGGCGTCTGCGTCGCTGCCGCTGAGCCGCGGCAGGCTCTTGTAGGCGCCTGCCTGCCCATGTACGAACACCCGGCCCTGGGCATCGATGAGGCCGTCGGCATTCCAGCGCGCGACCGGCATCTCCTCCACGATCTCCACGTGCAGGGTGTGGGGCCACTCACGGCGTACGTCCGCCTCCGCGACCCAGGGGATCTGGCGGATGGCGGCGCTGACCTTCTCGACCCGGGTGTCGAAGAACCCGCGGCCCACGTTGGCGGCCGCCGCGGCGCGCACCGTGTTGGGATCCACGTGCTGCAGCCGGCCGCCGACCGTGAGGCGCGTCAGGGCGGGACCCGCCAGGAGCGGCGCCGCGAACCAGAGCGCGAGGCCCAAGCCCAAGGCCAGGAACAGGCCGGCGGCGGCCCCCAGCACCACGATGCGCCGGCGCCAGAACTTCACGGGTGCCTCGGTGTCGCGCTCGCTCATGCTTTCGCTCCTCGCAACAGGGTCTTGGGCAGTTCCGCCGCCACGGCGCCGATGTCGCCGGCACCGAGCGTAAGCAGGAGGTCGCCGTCCTTGAGCACACCGCCCAAGGCTTCCGGCAGGTCCTGGGCGCGCTGCACGAACACCGGCTCCACCCGTCCGCGGTTGCGGATGGCGCGGGCCAGGGCCCGGCCGTCGGCGCCGGCGATGGGCTCCTCGCCGGCGGCATAGACTTCGGTGAGCAGGAGCACGTCCGCCTGGGACAGCACTTCCGCGAAGTCCTCGAACAGGTCGCGGGTGCGGGTGTAGCGGTGGGGCTGGAAGGCCACCACCAGGCGCCGCTCCGGCCAGCCTTCGCGCGCCGCCTGCAGGGTGGCTGCGAGTTCCCGGGGATGGTGGCCGTAGTCGTCTACCAGCATCACCCGGCCCGCCGCCGTCACCACCTCGCCTTGCATCTGGAAGCGGCGGCCGACGCCCTGGAAACCGGCGAGCGCCTTCAGCACCGCCGCGTCGGAGACGCCGAGGTCGTGGGCGATGGCGATGGCTGCCAGGGCGTTCAGCACGTTGTGACGTCCGGCCAGGTTCAGGTTCACCTCCAGGGGCTGACCGCGCTTGGGGACCCAGGCCTTGAAGTGGGTCATGCGGCCCTCGCGACGGATGTCGCTGGCATGGAAGTCCGCATCCTCGGCCGTGCCGTAGGTGGCCACGGGCCGGCCGACGTCCGGCAGGATGCGCCGCACCTCCGGGTCGTCCACGCACAGCACCGCCAGGCCGTAGAACGGCAGGTGCTGCAGGAACTCCAGGAAAGTGCCGCGCAGCCTGGCGAAGTCGCCACCGTAGGTGCCGAGGTGGTCGGCATCGATGTTGGTGACCACGGCGATGAGCGGCTGCAGGTGCAGGAAGGAGGCATCGCTCTCGTCCGCTTCCGCCACCAGGTATTCGCCCTGGCCGAGGCGCGCGTTGCTGCCGATGCTGGTGAGCTTGCCGCCGATGACGAAGGTGGGGTCGAGCCCGCCCTCCGAGAGCACGCTCGCCACCAGGCTCGTGGTGGTGGTCTTGCCATGGGTGCCGGCCACGGCGATGCCGAAGCGGAAGCGCATCAGCTCCGCCAGCATCTCGGCGCGGCGCACCACCGGGATGCGCCGGGCGCGGGCCTCGAGGATCTCCGGGTTGTCTGCCGCCACCGCAGTGGACGTCACCACCACGTCCGCGTCCGCCACGTTGCCGGCGCCGTGGCCGATGGCGATGCGCGCACCGAGCCCCTTGAGGCGCTCGGTCACGGCGTTGGCCTTGAGGTCGGAACCCCGCACCTGGTAGCCCAGGTTGATGAGCACTTCCGCGATGCCGCCCATGCCGGCGCCGCCGATGCCCACGAAATGGATGTTGCGGATGCGGCGCATGAGGTTGCTCATGGCAGGCCTCCCGCCGCGAGGCAGGCGTCCGCCACCACGTCGGCCGCATCCACCCGCGCCAGCGCCCGTGCGGCCTGCGCCATGATCAGCGGCTGCCGGCGGTCCTGGAGCAGCGCCTGCAGCGCGCCCGCCAGGGCCTCGGTGGTGGCGGCGGACTGGGCCAGCAGCAGCGCGGCGCCCTGCTCCACCAGGAAACGGGCGTTCTTGGTCTGATGGTCGTCCACCGCCGCGGCGAAGGGCACCAGCAGGGCACCGAGGCCGGCGGCGGCGAGCTCCGCGATGGTCAAGGCCCCCGAGCGGCAGACCGCGAGATCCGCCCAGGCGTAGGCCGCGGCCATGTCGTCGATGAAGGGCGTGACCCGGGCTTCGATGCCCTGGTCCCGGTAGAGCGTGGCCACCGCCTCCGCATCCTTCACGCCGGTCTGGTGCAGCACTTCCACGCTGCCGCGTTTCAGCAAGCCCACGGCCGCGGGCACGTTCTGGTTCAGCACCCGGGCCCCCTGGCTGCCGCCGAGGACGAGCAGGCGCAAGGGCCCTTCGCGGCCCGCGAAACGCTGCTCCGGCGCCGGCAAGGCGGCGATGACCTGGCGCACCGGGTTGCCCACGTAACGGGCGCGGCGTCCGCTGGGGAAACTCCCGGGGAAACCTTCCAGCAGTTCGCTGGAGACGCGGCTCAGGATGCGGTTGGTGACCCCGGGCACGGCGTTCTGCTCGTGCACCACCAGCGGGCAACCGGCCAGGCGCGCAGCGATGCCGCCGGGACCGCTGGCGAAACCACCCATGCCGAGGGCGGCGACGGGCTTCAGGCGCCGGAAGATGCCCATGGACTGCAGCAGGGCGCGGCTCAGCACGAACGGCGCCTTGAGCAGCGCGCCCATGCCCTTGCCGCGCACGCCGCCCACGTCGATCCATTCCACGGGGATGCCGGCGGCGGGGACGATGCGCGCTTCGAGACCCTGGCGGGTGCCGATCCAGGTGACGCTGTGTCCACGCGATCTCAACACATCCGCTACGGCCAATGCCGGAAAGACATGTCCGCCTGTGCCACCAGCCATGATGACGATTCCAGGTGAACGCGTCATGCATCCACCTCTTCGGCGCTCGATTTCCATTTGCCGCTTTCGCGGGCTTCGCGATCCACGCGCAGCAACAGGCCGATGGCGGCGCAGCTCACGATGAGGCTGCTGCCGCCGTAGCTCATGAGCGGCAGGGTCAGGCCCTTGGTGGGCAGCACACCCATGTTCACGCCCATGTTGATGAAGGCCTGCATGCCTATCCAGATGCCGATGCCGTAGGCGAGGTAGCCGCCGAAGAGCTGGCCGCGCTTCACCGCGCGCCGGCCCACCAGGACGGCGCGCCAGGTGAGCAAGAGGTACAGCGCGATCAGGGTCAGTGAGCCCACGAGACCGAACTCCTCCGCGGTCACGGCGAACAGGAAGTCGGTGTGGGCCTCCGGCAGGTAGAAGAGCTTCTGCACGCTCTCACCCAAGCCCACGCCGAACACCTGCCCCTGGCCGATGGCGATGAGCGAGTTGGTGAGCTGGAAGCCGCTGTCGAAGGGGTCCTGCCAGGGGTTGAGGAAACCCGTGAGCCGCGCCAGGCGGTAGGGCGAGGAGAACACCAGCGCCAGGGCAGCGAGGCCGCCGACGCCGGCTGAGAGCGCGAAGTCCTTGAGGCGCGCGCCCCCCAGGAACAGCATGGCCATGGCGGTGGTGGTGAGCACCAGGGTGGCGCCGAAGTCCGGCTCCGCCAGCAGCAGGATGCCGGCGGCGCCCACGAGCAGCATGGGTTTGAGGAAACCCTTGAAGCCCGAGGCGAGTTCCTCGCGGCGGCGCACGATGTAGCCCGCGAGGTAGATGAAGATCAGCAGCCGCGCCGGCTCCGACACCTGCAGGCGGAACGGACCCAGCACCACCCAGCGGATGCTGCCGTTGATGTGGCGGCCGATGCCCGGCACCAGCACCACCGCCAGCAGCGCGAAGGCCAGCAGCAGCAGGAGGTAACCGGAACGCTGCCACCAGACGAGCGGCAGGGAATACATGGCGACGCCCGCGAAACCGCCGGCGGCGGCGAACAAGAGCTGCCGGATCAGGTAGTAGAACGGGCTGCCGCTGGTCTTGTCGGCCAGCGAGATGGAAGCCGAGGCCACCATCACGAGACCGATCACCAGGATGAGGCCGGCGATCAGGAGCAGCATGCCGTCGATGCCGCGCACCTCCACGTCGCCCGCGATGACCCTGGCGTCACTCACCGGCGAGCCTCCTCACCGCGGCCGCGAACACGCGTCCCCGGTGCTCGAAGTTCTCGAACATGTCCAGGCTCGAGCAGGCCGGCGAAAGCAGCACCATGTCACCGGGCCGGGCCAATCCCGCGGCCGCCTGCACCGCCGCATCCATGTCCTTCACGCGGCGCGTGGGGAGCTTGCCGGCGAAGGCCCGCTCCAAGAGCGGCGCGTCCTTGCCGAGCAGCACCGCCGCGCGCGCTTTCTCCGCCAGCACCTCGGCCAGCGGCGCGAAGTCCTGGCCCTTGGCGTCGCCGCCGGCGATGAGCACCAGAGGCTGGGTCACCCCGGCCACGGCGGCCAGCGTCGCGCCGAGGTTGGTGCCCTTGGAGTCGTCGTAATAGGCCACGTCCCGGATGGACGCCACGTATTCCATGCGATGCGGCAGGCCGCGGAACTCCTGCAAGGCTTCCAGCATCGCGGCCTGGGACAGGCCGGCCGCTTCGCCCAGCGCCAGCGCCGCCAGGGCGTTCGCCAGGTTGTGGCGCCCGCGCATGCCGAGCACGGAAGCGGGCATGAGCTGCTCGGCGCCGCGCATCAGCCATTCGCCGGCACCCTCGCCCGCCACGCCATAGTCACCGGTCGCCGGCCGGTCGAGCCCGAAACTCACCCGCGCCTTCACACCGGCGGCCATACCGCGCACCACGGGGTCGTCGCGGTTCAGCACCGCGGTGCGGCAATGGGCGAAGATGCGCGCCTTGGCGGCGGCATACTCGTCCAGGTCCGCGTAGCGGTCCATGTGGTCCGGCGAGATGTTGAGCACCGTGGCGCTCACGCACTTGAGGGAATCGGTGATCTCCAGCTGGAAGCTGGAGAGCTCCAGCACGTAGAGCTCCGGCTCCGCGTCCTTGAGCAGGTCCAGGGCCGGCGTACCCAGGTTGCCGCCCACCCGCGCCGCGCGCCCGGCCTTCTCAGCCATGCGGCCGACCAGCGTCGTCACCGTGCTCTTGCCGTTGGAACCGGTGATGGCCACCACCGGCGCGCGGGCGTAGTGGGCGAAGAGTTCGACGTCGCCCATCACCGGGAGCCCGAGCGAGCGGGCCTTGGCGATGAAAGGCGTGCTGGCCGCCACCCCGGGCGAGAGCACCACCCGGTCGGCGTGCTTCAAGGCATCCTCGGAGAACCCGCCCAGGAACACCGCCGCATCCGGCAGCAGCGCGCGCAGGTCCTTGAGGCCCGGCGGGTGCTCGCGGCTGTCGGTGATCGCGACATCTTCGCCGTGGGCCGCGAGGAAGCGCGCGCAGGAGAGCCCCGTCTTGCCGAGGCCGACGATCAGCGTCTTGATCCTGCGTTTCTTGGCGGCGAGACCCATCCGACGTCACCTCACCTTCAGGGTGGACAGGCCCACCAGCACCAGGATCACGGTGATGATCCAGAAGCGCACGATCACGCGCGGCTCCGGCCAGCCCTTGAGCTCGAAGTGGTGGTGCAGCGGCGCCATGCGGAAGATGCGCTTGCCGGTGAGCTTGAAGGAAGCCACCTGCAGGATCACCGACAGGGTCTCCACCACGAACACGCCGCCCATGATGAACAGCACCACTTCCTGGCGCACGATCACCGCGAGCGTGCCCAGCGCCGCGCCGAGCGCCAGGGCGCCGACATCGCCCATGAACACCTGCGCGGGATAGGCGTTGAACCAGAGGAACCCGAGGCCGGCGCCCACCAGCGCGCCGCAGTAGACCACCACCTCGCCGGCGCCCGGGAGGTACGGGATCGCGAGGTAGTGGGCGAAGTTGAAGTTGCCCGAGGCGTAACCGAACACGCCGAGCGCCCCGCCCACCAGCACCGCGGGCATGATGGCGAGCCCGTCGAGGCCGTCCGTCAGGTTGACGGCGTTACTGGTGCCGACGATCACGAAGTACGTGACCACCACGAACAGCACGCCCAGAGGCAGCGACACCTGCTTGAAGAACGGCAGGATGTAGCTGATCTCCGCCGGCTCGCGATGGGTGTAGTACAGGGCGAGGGCCACCACCAGCGCGAACACCGACTGCCAGAAGTACTTGGTGCGCGCCTTGAGCCCCTTGGAGTTCTTGAGCACGAGCTTCAGGTAGTCGTCGGCGAAACCGATGAGCCCGAAGGCGAAGGTGACGCCCAGGAGCACCCACACGTAGCGGTTGCGCAGGTCCGCCCACAAGAGCGTGGAGATGATGATGGCGGCCAGGATCAGCGTGCCGCCCATGGTGGGCGTGCCGGCCTTGGAGAGGTGCGACTGCGGGCCGTCCTTGCGCACGCTCTGCCCCACCTTCACCACCGTGAGCCAGCGGATCATGGCGGGTCCGCACACGAAGGCGAACACCAACGCCGTGAGCACGCCCAGGATGGCCCGCAGCGTGAGGTAGGAGAACACCCGGAACACCGAGTGGTAGCGCATCAGGAATTCGCTGAGCAACAGCAGCATTTTCTAGTGATCCCCGTTGGCGGCTTTCGCCGGTTGCAGACGCAGCGCTTCCACCACGCGCTCCATGCGCATGCTGCGGGAACCCTTCACCAGCAGCGTGACTTCCGCGCCGAGCTCCGTGCGCAGCGCGCGGTTCAGGGCGTTCACGTCCTCGAACCAGCGGGCCTCGGCGCCGAAGGCCTCGGCGGCGTGCTGGCTGTTCGGGCCGAACGCATAGAGCCGCTCGATGCCGAGGGCCCGGGCCCGGGCGCCGCTCTCGGCGTGCAGCCGCACCGCGGAGGCCCCGAGTTCGCCCATGTCGCCGAGCGCGAGCCAGCTCCTGCCGCCGAAAGACACGGCGAACTCGACGGCGGCAGCGAGCGACAGGGGGTTGGCGTTGTAGGTATCGTCGATGAGCCGGCAGCCGTTGATGCCGCGGCTCACGATCAGGCGCCCCGCGGTGGCGGGCGCCGCTGCCAGGCCCCGCTGCACGTCCGCGAGGCTCGCCCCAGCGCTCACGGCGGCGGCGGCGGCGGCCAGGGCATTGGCCACGTTGTGGCGGCCGGGGAGCGATACCTGGATCTCGGTCCTGCCGGCCGGGCACTCCAGGGTGAAACACCAGTTTCCACCCGCTCCCTGCTCCAGCACGCCGGAGAGCGGATGGAAGTCCGCGTGGCTGCCGAAACCGAAGGTGACTTGCCGGCGCTCGCCTGCCATCTCGCGCCAAAGCGGCGCGTAGGGGTCGTCGGCGTTGATCACCGCGATGCCGTCTGCGGGCAGGCAGGAGAACATGGCACCCTTCTCCCGCGCCACCCCCGCCACGTCCTTCAGGAACTCGAGGTGCGCGGGGCCGGCGTTGGTGACCACCCCGACGCTAGGGCGCGCAAGCTTCACCAGGTATTCGATCTCGCCCGGATGGTTGGTGCCCATCTCGATCACCGCGTAACGGTCCGAGGCGTCGAGCTCCAGCAGCGTCAGCGGCATGCCGATGTCGTTGTTCATGTTGCCGCGGGTCGCGAGCGTCGCGCCCCGCTGCTTCAGGACGCTGGCGATCATCTCTTTCAGCGTGGTCTTGCCGCTCGAGCCCGTGACCCCCACCAGCGGCAGCTCGAAGCGCCGGCGCCAGGCCGCGGCGTAGGCGCCCAGGGCCCGGCGGGAATCCGCCACCAACACCTGCGGCAGCGCGAGCGTGCGCTTGCGCTCCACCAGCGCGCCGGCGGCGCCCAGCTTCTCCGCCTCCGGCAGGAAGTCGTGGCCGTCGAAGCGTTCGCCCTTCAGGGCGACGAACAGCTGCCCCGAGCCGAGCTTGCGGCTGTCCTGGGTGACGGTGCCGAACTCCCGGTCCTCGCCCAGGAGCGTGCCACCGGTGACGGCCACGACGTCGGAGAGGCGGCGCAGGCTCATGCGGCGTGCTCCCCGAAGAGCCCCGCCACGGTCTCGCGGTCGCTGTAATGCAGCTTGCGATCGCCCACCACCTGTTCGGTCTCGTGGCCCTTGCCGGCCACCAGCACCACGTCGCCCGGCACCGCGGCGTGCACCGCCTGGGCGGTGGCGGCGCGGCGGTCGCGCTGCACTTGCGCTCGGCCGGGCTCGCTCATGCCGGCGAGGATCTGGGCCACGATAGCGTCGCCGTCCTCGTGGCGGGGGTTGTCGTCGGTGACCAGCAGGCGGTCCGCCAGGCGTTCGGCGATGGCACCCATCACGGGGCGTTTGTGCCGGTCCCGGTCGCCGCCGCAGCCGAACACGCACCAGAGCTCGCCGCGGCAATGGGCCCGGGCGGCGGTGAGGGCCTTCTCCAGGCCGTCGGGGGTATGGGCGTAGTCCACCACCACCAGCGGGTATTGCTCGCCGCCGCCGAAGCATTCCATCCGGCCCGGCACGGTGCGGGCGCGACTCAAGGCGCGCAGCGTCTCCTCGAAGCGCAGGCCGAGGGCGAGCAGGGCGCCATGCACCGCCAGCAGGTTGTAAGCGTTGAAGCGGCCGAGCAGCCGCGAGTCCACGTGGCCACGACCGAGTTCACTCGCCACGTCGAAGGTGATGCCGCCGCTGTTGAGAGCGAGCCCAGTGCCCTTGAGCGTGACGCCCATCGGGCTCTCCTGCCCTTCCAGGGTATAGCCGATGCACTGCACGCCCCGGGGCAGGTCCGCGGCGAGCGCGCGGCCGAACGGGTCGTCCAGGTTGATGACCGCGTGCTTGAGGCCCGGCATCTGGAACAGCCGGCGTTTGGCGGCCCCGTAGGCCTCCATGCTGCCGTGGTAGTCCAGATGGTCGTGGCTGAGGTTGGTGAACACCGCCACCGCGAAGTGCACGCCGTTCACCCGCCCCTGGTCCAGGGCATGGCTCGAGACTTCGATGCTGGCGTGTTTGAGACCCTGGTCCCGGAAACGTGCGAACCAGGCCTGCAGGTTCACCGCGTCCGGCGTGGTGTGGGTGGGGGCCTCCAGCTTGCCGTAGGGGCCGTAGCCCACGGTGCCGAGCACCCCACAGGCCTTGCCCGCCTCCGCGAGGGACTGGGCGGTGATGAGACTCACGGAGGTCTTGCCGTTGGTGCCCGTCACCCCCACCACCTTCTGGCCGGCGGTGGGATCCGCGTAGAAACGTGCCGCGATGGGGCCTGCTTTCCGGACCAGATCCGGCACCGCGACCGCCGGCAGGTCGGAATGCAGCGGCAGGTATTCATCCGCGCTGGCCGGATCATAGGCCACCGCCACCGCGCCCCGGGCACAGGCGTCGGTCAGGTGCTTGAGCCCGTGATGGTCGTGACCTCGGCAGGCGAGGAACAGGTAACCGGGGCGTACGCCGCGGCTGTCCAGCGCCAGCCCGTGGATATAAGTACCGGCCGGCACAGGGCCCTCTCCTGCCAGCAACTCGGAGAGTTCGATGCCGTCGATGGCCTTGCTCTTCGCCATCATGACGAGTTCCCCGTCCGGATGAGGTAGGCGGTGGACGGCAGGCTCGAGAGGTCATCGGGGGCGATGTTGAGCAGGCGCAGCGCGCCGCGCATCACTTCCGCGAACACCGGGGCCGAGACCTTGGCCGCCAGGTATTGCCCGTTGCTCGGCTGGTTGATGACCACCACCGCCACCAGGCGCGGATCCGTGGCCGGCACCATGCCGGCGAAGGTCGAGTTGTAGGCCGTGGCCGAGTAGCCGCCGTTCACGGCCACGTGCGCCGTGCCAGTCTTGCCGGCCACGTGATAGCCGGTGATCTCCGCCAGCTTGCCGGTGCCTTCCTGGGATACCACCGTCTCCAGCATGCCGCGCAGGTCGGTGGCGATGTCCGGCGGGATGATGGGCTCGGGCTGGGGCGCCGCGTCCAGGCGCAGGAAGCTCGGCGGCACATGCAGGCCGCCGTAAGCGAGCGTGTCGTAGGCGTCGGCCAGCTGCAGCGCGGTGATGGCGATGCCGTAACCGTAGGAGATGGTGGCCTGGCGCGCCGGGTTCCAGCCGCGGTAATCCGGTAGGTCGCCGCCGCTCTCCCCGGGGAAGCCGCTGCCGCTCTGGCGCCCGAAGCCGAAGGCCGAGAGCGTGCGCCACATGAGGCGCGGGTCGAGGGACAGCGCGATCTTGCTGGCTCCCACGTTCGAAGACTTCTCGATGATCGTGGTGAGGTCGATGCGGCCGAAGTCCTGCTCGTCATGGATGGTATAGCCCGCGAGCCTCAGGGTGCCGGGCGCGGTGTCGACCATGGAGCCCGGCTGATACTTGCCCGAGAGCAGCGCCGCGACCATGGTGAAGGGCTTCATGCTGGAGCCGGGCTCGAACATGTCGGTGACGGCACGGTTGCGGTAGGCGTCGCTGTCGTAGCCGACCCGGTTGTTCGGGTTGAAGGACGGCTGGTTGGCCATGGCCAGCACTTCGCCGGTGCGGCAGTCCATGATGATGATGGAGCCGGAACGCGCGCCCTGCGCCAGCACCGCCTGCTTCAGGGCGCGGTAGGCCAGATACTGGATGCGCAGATCGATGCTGGCGGTGAGGTCGCGGCCGGCGCGCGGGGCCTTGAGGTTCTCCACGTCCTGCACCGACCGGCCGTAGCGGTCCACGATCACGCGCTCGGCGCCGGGCACGCCCTTGAGCCACTCGTTGTAGTCGAGCTCCAGGCCCTCCTGACCCACGTCGTCCACGCTGGTGAAACCGAGCACGTGGGCCGTGACCTCGCCCGCCGGGTAGTAGCGGCGGTACTCGCGCTGGGTGTAGATGCCCGGCACGTCCAGGGCCATCACCTGCCCGGCGGCGTAGGGATCGAGGCCGCGGGCGAGGTAGACGAACTCCTTCTCCTGGTTCTCGCGCACCAGCTTCGCCAGGGTGCCGGCGGTGAGCCCGAGCGCCTTGGCGAGCTCGGGGAGCCTCGCGGGCGCCTCGCCGAGCTCCTGGGGGTTCATCCAGATGGAGTCCACGGGCGTGCTCACCGCCAGGGGCTCGCCGTTGCGGTCCAGGATCATGCCGCGGTGGGCGGGGATCTCCTCGACCCGGAGATGACGCTCGTCGCCCTGGCCCACCAGGAAGCCCTTGTCCAGGACCTGGAGATACACGGCGCGGCCGGTGAGCCCCAGGGCCACGGCGCCGAAGAACAGCAGCACGGCGACGGGACGCCAGCCGGGGCTGCGGTTGTCGGCGGGCGCGCGGCTCATGGCTGCACCACCAGGATCTCGGGGTTCACCGGCGTGTGCATGTCCAGCTTCTGGGTGGCGGACTGCTCGATGTAGGCGTGGGTCGACCAGGTGCTCTGCTCCAGCAGCAGGCGTCCCCACTCGACGTTGAGCTGGTCGCGCTGCTCGCGCAGCTGCTGGGTCTGCTCGAACAGGATGCGGTTCTGGTGACGCGAGTCGATCAGCGCCAGCGCCGAGAGGAACACCGCCACCCCCAGGAGCACCACCACGGCGCGGCTCGGGTTCATGGCAGTTTCTCCGCCACGCGCAGCACCGCACTGCGGGCACGCGGGTTCTCCGCAACCTCCGCCTCGCCCGCCTGCACCACCTTGCCGACCACGCGCAACAGCGGCTTGCCCTCGGGTTCGAGCCAGGGGGCCTTGGGGTCCGGCGCCGGCAGCCGCGACTGGTCGCGCATGAAGCGCTTGACCATGCGGTCCTCGAGCGAATGGAAGCTGATCACCGCGAGCCGCCCCGCCGGGGCCAGCACCTTGAGGCACTGCTGCAGGCAGGAGCCGAGCTCCTCGAGCTCGCGGTTGATGAAGATGCGGATGGCCTGGAAGCTGCGCGTGGCCGGGTGCTTGAAGCGGTCGTGGCGCGGCACCGCGCGGCTCACGATCTCGGCGAGCTGCAGGGTGTCGGTGATCGGATTGGTAACGCGTTCAGAAACAATCGCCTTGGCGATGCGCCGCGCATGGCGCTCCTCGCCGTACTCGTGGATCACGGCGGCGATGTCCTGCTCCGGCGCGCGCATCAACCAGGCGGCCGCGCTCTCGCCGCTCTCGGGGTCCATGCGCATGTCGAGCGGGCCGGAACGGGTGAAACTGAAGCCGCGGCGCGGATCGTCCAACTGCGCCGACGAGACACCGATGTCCAACAACACGCCGTTCACCCGACCGCTCACTCCAACCTCAGTCGCGATGCGCTCCAGCCCTGAGAACGCCGCGCGATGCACCGCCACCCTCGGATCACGCTCCGCCAGCGCCAGGGCCGCCGCGTGCGCCTCCGGATCCCGGTCCAGCACGAGCAGCTTCCCTTCCGCCCCGAGCCGTTTCAGGATCTCGCGGCTGTGGCCGCCGCGCCCGAAGGTCCCGTCCAGGTAGATGCCGCCGGCCTGCACCGTCAGGGCATCCACCGCCTCTTTCAGCAGCACCGGCTGGTGAGCGCTCGCGGCGCTCAAAGCACCAGCCTGGCGAGTTCGTCGGGCAGACCGCCCGCGCCTTCCGCGTCGCCCGTGAGGCTCGCCTCGCGGCGTGCGTCCCAGGCGGCCTGTTGCCAGAGTTCGAATTTACGGCCGAGGCCGAGCAGCACCACGTCGCGCTCGAGACCGGCGAAGCTGCGCAGCTCCGGCGGCAGGAGCAGGCGCGCATGGCTGTCCAATTCCACTTCTGTGGCGTGGCCGAGCAAGAGGCGCTGCAGTTCGCGCGCCTGCTTGTTGAGGCTCGGCAGGCGCACCAGGCGCTCTTCGAGGGCCTCCCATTCGGGCAGCGGATAGATGAGCAGGCAGTGGTCGCGGTCGATGGTGACCACGAGCTGGCCGCGGCAGAGTTCCTGCATGCGCTCGCGATAGCGCGCGGGCATGGCGAGGCGCCCCTTCGCATCCAGGGTCAGGTTGCTGATGCCGCGGAACATGTGCTCGCTATAGCCTCCCGTCAATCCCATTTCATTCCACTTTTTCCCACCTCGCTCACTATAGGAAGCGCTTTAAGGTGAGTCAAGTACAAAATAGGAAAATTTGCTTACGGGACAGGGACTTAGATGCGGTTTTGTGCAAAAAATGTACTAATTAAAGACTTAAATATCAGAGTCTTACAATGAGCACTTTAGACGCTGCATTAACTAAGAAGCGGCAAAAATCCCACGATTTGGCCATTGGCAGGGGTGGGAGGTCTGGCTCTGCCCTAACCGACTGCCCGGACTCCTGATGGGAAGCCGTAGACCTTATTAGGGCGGGAATCGACCTATTGGCCGGCCATCCTGGACGCCAGTACGGGGCTACCGCGCCCGTATCCCACTGGCACATCACGGGAGATCGCTCATGTCGACACGTATTTGGCTCAAGCTCAGCCTGGCCGCCGCCCTCATGGGCCTGTCGGCCTCAAGTCTCGCCACCCAGGACAACCCGCCGCCGCGGCAAGGCAAGGACCTCTCGGGCCTGCATGCCTTCGACCTGCGGGCCGGATGCTGGATCTTCCACAACCACGTGCTGAAGGAGCGGCTGGCCAATAGCCACGAGTGGTTCGATTACGACGCCACCCAGCACCTGTGGATCACCCTGGGCGGCTACGGCAACATGGACGATAACGAGCTGCACAAGCCGGATGGCACCTATTACGGCTTGACGGTGCGCACCTATGACCCCAAGACCGCCACTTGGTCCATCTGGTGGTACGACGGCCGCAATCCCTCCGACCTTGACCCGCCGGTGAGAGGGCGCTTCAAGGACGGCGTGGGCACCTTCTATTCCGATGACACCCTGCGCGGCAAGCCCATCAAGGTGCGCTTCACCTGGTCGGGCATCACCGCCACCGCCGCCCACTGGGAACAGGCTTACTCCGGCGACGGTGGCAAGACCTGGGAGACCAACTGGACCGCGGACTTCAGCAAGATCGCTTGCACGGCCACCTGAACGAGCCGCCCGCGGCCGGTGAAGCCGCGGGCCCTCAGACCGAGGGCGAGGAAAAAGGAGTCGGCCGTAAGCCGGGTTCTGTCGTGGGCAGCCATTCCTCTGGGCGGCGCGTCACCGCGCCGCTCTAGCAGCCTACCCGGGAGCGGTGCGGACCACACCTCGCGGGTTTCCCCGCGTGCTCCCCTATTTGGCCTTGCTCCGAGTGGGGTTTTCCGTGCCGCGGACGGTTACCCGCCGCGTGGTGCGCTCTTACCGCACCTTTTCACCCTTGCCGGCGCCTCGCGGCGCTTGGGCGGTTTGTTTTCTGTGGCACTGTCCGTGGGCTCGCGCCCCCCAGGCGTTACCTGGCACCCTGTCCTATGGAGCCCGGACTTTCCTCTGCGCGAAGCGCAGCGACTGCCTGGCCGACTCCGAAGACATCATACCGGAGCCGGACGGGGAGCGTTTCAGACCGCCTGGAACCGCCCCCCGGGCTGGGTGAACGTATGGGCCTGCGCCAGGAAGCTGTCTTCCTCGGCGGGCTTGAAGTAGATGACCACGGGCGGGCGCTTGGGATCGTAGGTCTCCGTGCCCATGCGGTGGCTGATGAGGGCCGTCACCGGCACTTCGCTGTCCGTGGCGATGCGGTGCAGCTCCTCGGCGCTCGCGATCTTGAGATCCAGGGTGACGACCCGGCCGTTGGAACGGAATAGTTTGACGGCGGTCACCTCCACCAGCACTTCCCGCTGCTTGCCGTTGAGCACGGTCTGCTCGTCGAAGGCATAGACCCGCTCGCCCACCTCGAGCTCGGTGCCATAGGGGCAGAACAGGCAGCAGGCGGTGTAGGCGTCCTGCACGTTGCTGGGCAAGCGTCCGATTTCGTCCTGATCGCGGCTCAGCATGGGGGCTCCAGGGTTTTCCATATTCCGATGAGACAGGCAGTGTCTGCCCCCGGAGCGCCCCTGGGTATCGGGGATATCCCCCGCTTTCAGTACGTATTCACCCTGGAAACCCTGTGGAAAAACCCGAAGCTTGCGAACTCAAGGGTGTTTGTCGGAGCACAGACGGCCTCCGGCACCCCAATTCTCCTTCTTCACGTCCTCGATGACGATATAGATGGAGTCTGGCTCGGTCCCGACGATGCGCGCGGTCTCGCGGGTGAGCACTTCCACGAGCTCGCGCTTCTGGTCGAGGGTTCTACCAGTCCACATTTCCACACGGATGATCGGCATCTCAGTCCACCTCTGCTAACCGTCCCTGGTGTGCCTGCCAGGCGCCGTATCCCGCGGCGCCGCTCGGGCGGATGCGTGCTATGCACGCATCAAAGACTCCGCCCTCGCCCTTCCCACATCTCTACACGGATGATCGGCATACGAAATCTCCCGATGTTCATTTCTTCCCAGCAAGCCCGAGGGCCCGCTCATAGAGAGCGTTCTTCTTCTGGCCGGTGATTCCGGCCGCCAGGGCCACCGCCTGCTTCACCGGCAGCTCCGCGAGCAGGACCTTGAGCACCCGCTCGGCCTCCGCATCCAGGGCGGCACCATCGGGGGCCGCCGCCCCGGCCACCATCACCACCACCTCGCCCTTGCCGGCGACCGGGTCTTCCACCGCCCAGCGGGCCAGGTCCGCGAGCGGCGCTTCGCGCACGCCCTCGTGTAGCTTGGTGAGCTCCCGGGCAAGCACCGCGGGGCGGGAAGCGCCGAAGACCGCGGCCATGTCTTCCAGGGATTCGGCGAGGCGGTGTACGGATTCGTAGAACACGAGCGTGCGCGTCTCGGAGACGAGTGCCGCGAGCCGCTCGCGGCGCGCCGCAGACTTGGACGGCAGGAAGCCCTCGAACACGAAACGGTCCGTGGGCAGGCCGCTCACGGAGAGCGCCGCGACCAGGGCGCTGGCGCCGGGTATCGGGCTGACGACGATGCCGGCCCGGCGCGCGGCGCGCACCAAGTCGAAACCGGGATCGCTGATGAGCGGCGTGCCGGCGTCGGAGACGAGCGCCACGTCGGCTCCGCCCTGGAGTCTCTCCAGTAGCCAGGCCGCGCGCTCCGCCTCGTTATGCTCATGCAGGGAGACGAGCCGGGTGCGGATGCCGAAGTGGGCGAGCAGCGCGCCGCTGTGGCGCGTGTCTTCCGCCGCCACGAGATCCGCATCGGCGAGGACCTTGAGCGCACGGGGCGATATGTCATCCAGGTTGCCGATGGGGGTCGCCACCACGTACAGCACGCCCGGACGCTCGGCCACGTTCGCTCCTAGGAGATAAGGCCCGGTCCCGGCCCCCGGCCGGAACGGGTATCATTGGGCATCCGCGCTCATCCTGCTACGGAATCCCGCATCCATGCAAGGCACGCCGCACTTCTTCCGCCGCTCCCGTCCCGGCCTCGCACTCCTCTTGCTCGTGCTCGCCGGTTGCGCCGTCAGCCCCTCGAAGCAGCCGCCCGCGAGCCGTGAGGCGCAGGCGCAGCAACTGCTGCAGGAAGGCAAGTACCCGGACGCCGCCGCACTCTACGAAGCTCTCGCCACCGGTGCGCAGCCGCCGCAGCAGACCGAGTTCCTGGTGAGTGCCGCCGAAGCCTGGTCGGACGCCGGCAACCCCCAGCGCAGCTGGACCTTGCTCGGCAAGATCCGCAACGAGAACACCCTCTACCCCGCGCTGCAGGCCCGCATCGAGATACTGAAGGCGGAGCTGGACCTCGCCGGCCATCAGCCCCAGGCGGCCCTCGCCCACCTGCGCTTCCCCCTGGAGCCGCTGCCGCCGGAACTGAAGGCCGAGACCGCGCTGGTGCGCGGCCGCATCCACGTGGCCTTGAACGATCTGCCCTCGGCAGTGCAGGACTGGAGCGAGCGCGAGACCTACCTCGCACCGGGCAGCACCGACGCGGCCGCCAACGAGCAGCTCATCTGGCAGACCCTCAGCGCGAGCCACGCGGCCATCGACCTCGGCAAGCTCCCCGCGGCGCTGTCGCCCACGGCACGCGGCTGGCTGGAACTGGCCGACATCGCCCACAACAGCTGGCAGCAGCCGGACAAGTTCATGGCCGCCATCAAGGACTGGGAGAGCCGCTATCCGCAGCATCCCGCCATGGCGCAGCTCGTGCCGGGCCTGCTCGCCAAGCAGCAGGCGCTCACCGCCTTCCCGGCGAAGGTGGCGGTGCTCTTGCCGCTGTCGGGCAACCTCAAGGATCCGGCGGACGCGGTGCGCGACGGCCTGCTGGCCGCCTACTTCCAGCTGGCGGACAACGGTTCGGCCCCGGCCTTGAGCTACTACGACTCCGGCACCGACGCGGCCGGCGCCCAGGCCGCCTATCAGAAGGCCGTGAGCGACGGCGCCAACATGGTGATCGGGCCGCTCACGAAGGAGGGGATCGCGGCGCTCGCCAACCTGCCCTCGCTGCCGGTGCCGGTGCTGGCCCTCAACTATCTCGATGCCGGTAAGACAGGGCCCGCGGGCTTCTACCAGTTCGGCCTCTTGCCCGAGGGCGAGGCGGAACAGGCGGCGGAGCGCGCCGTGGCCGAGGGCTACACCCGCGGCATCGCGCTCGTGCCCAGCGACGATTTCGGTAAGCGCATGCTCGGCGCTTTCTCGGCCCGCTACGCCGAGCTCGGCGGCACACTGCTCGCCACCGGCACCTACACGCCCGGTGGCGACACCTACGCCGACGCCATCCAGCAGCTCCTGAACCTGGACGCGAGCGACGACCGGGAAGAGCGCCTCGCCGACACGCTCGGCAAGCGGCTCGAGTTCGACCCGCGCCGGCGCCAGGACGTGCAGTTCATCTTCCTGGCCGGCAGCGCCGGCGACGCGCGCCAGATCCAGCCCCAGATCGCCTACTACCACGCCGACGACGTGCCGGTGTTCTCCACCTCGAGGGTGTACGAGCTCAGCAGCAACGTGGACAACACGCTGCTGAACGGCATCAGTTTCGACGACATGCCCTGGACGCTGCTGGACTCGGGCTCCGTGGCCGACATCCGCGACGAGGTGCAGAAGGACTGGCCCGCGAACTTCGCGGCCAACAGCCGGCTCTACGCCCTGGGGTTCGACGCCTACCGCCTGCTGCCGCTGCTCTACAACACCCAGACCATCGGCGAACCGGTGCAGGGCGTGACGGGGCTCTTGAGCCTGGACGCCGGCCGGCGCGTGCACCGCAGCCTCGACTGGGCGAGCTTCGACGAGGGCAGCGCCACCCTGCTGCCGCCCCTGACCCTGCCCGCCCCGCCGGGGGCGGTGGCCGCGGCGACGCCACAGCCCAAGCCGTGAGCCTGGCGCCGCACCTCGCGGCCGGCCGGGAGGCGGAGGAACTGGCCCTCACGACCCTCGAGGCCCGGGGGCTCAAGCTCCTGGAACGCAACTACCGTTGTCCCCAGGGAGAACTGGACTTGGTGTTGTGCGCGGGCGATACCCTGGTGGTGGCCGAGGTGCGTTACCGCCGCGAGGCCAGCCGCGGCAGCGCGGCCGAGACCGTGGGCCCGGACAAGCAGCGCAAGCTCGTCCTGGCGACCCAGCATTTCCTCAGGAGCCATGCGGAGCTGCGCCGCCTGGGGCTGCGCTTCGACGTGGTGGCTGTATCCGGAGAGCCGGGCAGGCTCGCGGTAGAATGGATACAGGATGCCTTCCAGGCCTCCTGATTCCAGCAGCCCGAATAAGAACGAGGGTGTGATGAAACCTGAAGACCGCGTCACCGGCCATTTCAACGACAGCATCGCCACCAAGCAGGCGGCCCTCAAGGTGCTGGTGCCCTCCATCACCGCGGCCGGCAAGCTCATGGCGGACGCCCTGAAGCAGGACCGCAAGATCATGAGCTGCGGCAACGGCGGCTCGGCGGCCGACTCACAGCACTTCTCGGCGGAGCTCTTGAACCGCTTCGAGCGCGAGCGCCCGGGCCTCGCCGGCATCGCGCTCACCACCGACACCTCCACGCTCACCTCCATCGCCAACGACTACGAGTACAACGACATCTTCGCCAAGCAGGTGCGGGCCCTCGGCCGCGGCGGCGACGTGCTGCTCGCCATCTCGACCAGCGGCAACTCCCCCAACGTGATGCGTGCCATCGACGCCGCCCACGAGAAGGGCGTGCACGTGGTGGCGCTCACGGGCCGCGACGGCGGCAAGATGGCGCCGCAGCTCAAGGCCGGCGACATCGAGATCCGCGTGCCCGCCAAGGTGACGGCGCGCATCCAGGAAGTGCACCTCGTCGCGCTGCACTGCATGTGCGACCTCATCGACCTGCATCTCTTCGGCGAGAAGTGAGCCCGTGGCCGGCCCCCTGCCGCCGCCGTTCCTGACGCGGCTCGCCGGCATCGTCGGCGCCGAGGATCTCTACACCGACCCGGCGGACCGTTGGCCCTACAGCTACGACAACAGCCGCCGCCAGGCGCAGCCCGATGGCGTGGCCTTCCCTGCCTCCCACGACGAGGTGCGCGAGGTGGTGCGGCTGTGCAACGAGTTCAAGGTGCCGCTCACGGCCCGCGGTCTCGGCAGCAGCACCACGGGTTCCGCCGTGCCAGTGGCCGGGGGCCTCGTGCTGGCGCTGGAGCGCATGAACAAGGTGATTAGGCTCGATGCCGCGAACCGGGCCCTGGTGGTCGAGACCGGCATCATCAACGGCGCCGTGCAGGAAGTGGCGGCGACCCAAGGATTCTTCTGGCCACCGGACCCCACCTCCGCGGGCTATTCCACCGTGGGCGGGAACCTGGCCTGCGGTGCCGGCGGCCCCCATGCGGTGAAGTACGGCACCACCCGGGACAACGTCTTGGGCCTGCGCGCGGTGCTGGGCTCGGGCCAGGAGCTCAACGCCGGGGTCTACACCACCAAGGGCGCCATGGGCTACGACTTCACGCGGTTGCTCATCGGCTCCGAGGGCACGCTCGCCGTGATCACCGAGGCGACCCTGAAGCTTACGCCGAAGCCCGCGGCGGTGCGCACCTTGCGTGCGCTTTACGCGGACATGACGGCGGCGGCGGCGGCGGTCTCGCGCATCATGGCCCAGCCGGTGACACCCTGCGTGCTGGAGTTCATCGACAAGGCCTCCATCGGCATGATCCGCGGTTACGGCGGCAACGACCTGCCGGCGGACGCGGGCGCCATGCTGCTCATCGAAGTGGACGGCGCGCCCTCGCAGCTGGACGAGGCCGTGGCGGCCGTGGGCCAGGCAGCCCAGGGCCCCGGCTGCATGGAGTTCCGCGCGGCGCGGGACGCCCAGGAATCCGCCGCCCTCTGGACTTCCCGCAAGGCGCTCTCTCCGGCGCTGCGCAAGATCGCCCCCAAGAAGATCAACGAGGACGTGGTGGTGCCGGTCTCGCGCATGGCGGACTTCATCTCGCACCTGGACACGCTCTCGAAGCGATACGGCATCCAGATCGTGAACTTCGGCCACGCCGGCAACGGCAACATCCACGTGAACCTGCTGGTGGACCCGGACGACGCGACGCAGATGAAGAATGCGGAACCCTGCCTCAAGGAGGTGTTCAAGACGGTGCTGGACATGCAGGGCACGCTCTCGGGGGAGCACGGGGTGGGGCTGGAGAAGCGGCCCTTCATGGCCCTGGAGTTCGATGCGGCGACGCTCGGACTGATGCGGAAGATAAAGAAGGAATTCGATCCGAACGGGATACTCAACCCCGGAAAGCTGCTCCCGGATTAAGCTCCCAACAGCCTCTGGTAGGTCTCTGCGTCGTCGCCGCTGAAACAACAGGCGACGATCCGCCCGAAACTTCCTTCATGCTCGCGCATCGCCCGGACCGCGATCCCGGCCGCCGCGTCCTTGGGATAGCCGTAGATGCCGGTGCTGATGCAAGGGAAGGCGATGCTCTTGATACCCTGCTCCAGGGCCAGCCGGAAAGAATTCCGGTAGCAATTCTCCAGCAAACGCGCTTCGCCCCGGCCACCGCCGCCCCAGACGGGACCTGGGGTGTGGATCACCCACTTGGCCTTGAGGCGGAAGCCAGGGGTGATCTTCGCCTCGCCGGTGGCGCAACCCTGCAGCCGGCGGCAGGCTTCGAGGAGCTCGGGACCGGCAGCCCGGTGGATGGCGCCGTCGACCCCGCCGCCCCCGAGCAGGCTCTGGTTGGCGGCGTTGACGAGGGCGTCCACGTCCAGCCCGGTGATGTCGCCTTGGATGACTTCGATCATGTCTTCCTGGAACGCCAGGCCCAGACATACTCGCACTCGACCGTGGGATCCCCCGTCTCGTCGGTAATCCTAACCGGCACGGCGATGTCACCTTTCTCGTCCGTGAGGATGCGCCGGCGCTCCGCTTCCGAGATCGTGGCCTCGGCGCGCAAGTCGCCCTTGGAGCGCTTCACGTAGTTGATGCGCATGCTCTTGAGGAGCGGGATCTTCTCGTCCGGCACGCTCATGCCGAACACAGCGCCGGTGGCGGTCTCGCCCAGCAGCGCCACGGCGGCGGCGTGGGCGCTGTGGATGTGGTTCTGTACCTTACGACGGTTGGGCAGGTGCACGAGTGCACGCGCCTCGTCCAGGTCCTCGAACTTGAGACCGGCGGTGCGCACGAAGCGTACGGTGGCGCCGAAGGCGTAGCTGATGAGCCAGGCCCGCAGGCCCGCCGGCAGGTTGTCCATGCGGTGCACGGTGCGGCTCAGGCGGTTGCTGGGAGGCATGGGGATATCCTGTTATATTCACGCCACTATATATGACTCGCGCCCGCGGGTGACAACGCCGCCCCGGACTCCATGAACGCACCCTCTTCCAACACCCCCTCGCCGCTCGGGCAACGCCTCCGGGGCTATCTGGATGTGCTCCTGCTCGACCTGCGAAACTCCGGCGAGCGTGGCCGCCTGGTGCGGGAGATGATCGTGACCATGGGCCTGCGCATGGGTGCACTCGGCATCGCGTTTATCGCCAGCATCATCTACGCGCGTACGCTGCAGGCGAAGGGTTACGGCGTCTATGCCTACGTGATCGCGTGGTACGACGTAGCGCTGATCCCGGTGGGCTTGGGACTGCAGGAATACCTGGTGCGTGAGGCAGCGAAAGATACGCGGCCGGAGCGGCTGCGCGGGATCCTGCGCTGGGCGGACAAGCGGCTCCTGGTATCGGGTGTGCTCGGCGCTGCGGCGCTCAGTGTCGTCGGCTGGCTGCTGCCGGCGGCGGCGGAGTTCCGGGGGCTCTTCCTGCTGGCGGCCTGGCTGCCGCTCTTCGCGGTGCTGGCCTTCGCGCGCCAGTCCATCCTCCGGGCCAGCAATGCAGTGATCGCGAGCCAATGGCCGCAGTTGCTCCTGGTGCCGGCCTTGATGCTGGCACTCATTCTGTTCTGGTGGCTGGTGATGCACGGGCTCACTCCCACGGTGCTCGTCGCCGCGATGCTGGTTTCGCTCGCCGCCTGTCTCGTAGTGCAGTCCTGGCAGGTGCGCCGCCATCTGGCATCGGGCACGGCGGGACGGGTCGCCGCACTCTCGCTCAAGGGCGCCTTCCCCTTCATGTGGCTCTCGGCCGTGTGGCTCGTGAACTCCCGTATGGACCTCTTGATCCTGGGCTCGCTCAAGAGCCCGGCAGACGTGGGTGTGTACGCGGTGGTGGTGCGCGTGGCAGGACTCGTGACCCTCACCACTGCCACGGTGAACACCATCATCTCACCACGCATCTCCGCCTACTTCCACAGCGGCGAACGGGTACGGCTGCAACGGCTCCTGGGGGCGAGCGCGCACCGCACTTTTCTGCTCTGCCTGCCACTCGCCCTGGTATTGATCTTCGCCGGTGGCCCGCTGCTGCACCTGGCCTTCGGCGCTGAGTTCGCCCGGGGGTGGACGGCGCTCGCGATCCTGGCCTTCGCCCAACTCCTGAGCGTGATGTGCGGTCCGGTGGGGGTCACCCTGTACATGACCGGCCAGGAAGGCATCGCCAACCGCATCTTTACCGCCTCGGCCTTGCTCAACGTGACCCTGAACTTCGCCTTCATCCCGCGCTTCGGCATCGAGGGGGCGGCGGTGGCGACCTCCATTAGCCTCGTGGCCTGGAACCTCGCCCTGTGGGCGGTGGTGCGCCGCCGCCTCGAACTGAGACCCACTGCCATCGGCCTCTAGAGAGTTTCGGCCCGGGATACGGGATAATTGCGCCCCATGGACAACCCCCCCGAGACCCCCGCCAGCCGCCTGGCCGTGAGCCTGAGGAAGCGCGGCGTGATGGGCGTCATCGCCCACCTCTTCCTGGATGCCTTCGCCGCCATCGGCCGACGTCTGGACTGGATACGGGACCACGCCAGCGCCACGACCCTGAGCGGTAATCTCAAGGACTCCGAATCTCTGATCGTGATCCTGGCGGGCTACAAACCCTTGATCTGGCCTCTGGTGTTGCGCCGCATCGCAGAACACGCGCCGGCAGACGCGGCGGTATGCGTGGTCACGGCCGGGAAATCCGAGCCTAAGCTAGCGGGCTTCTGCGCCAAGATGGGCTGGAGCTACCTCAGTGTGGCCAAGAACAAGACCGGCCTCGCGCTCAACAAGGCCGTGGCGCTGCATCCCAAGGCGCGTTGGATCTACAAGCTGGACGAGGACATCTTCATCTCCACGGACTTCTTCGAGGGTCTGCGCGAAGGTTACGAGCGCGTACTGCGGGAAGGGATATACCGTCCCGGCTTCTGTTCCCCTACCCTCAATCTCAACGGCGTGAGTTACCGGCATTTCCTAGACGTCACCGGCAATACCGCAGCGTACCTCGAGCGCTTCGGCGAGCTCGCTGTAGCCTGCGGCGGGGTGAAGGCTCATTACGACCCGGAGGCAGCGGTTTGGCTCTGGCAGCGCACCCTGCCGCTCGATGCGGTCGCGGCCGATTTCCGCAAGCAGGAGGGGTATTTCCTCTCCGGCACCAAGTTCAGCATCGGCGCCATCCTGCTGGAGCGTGAGTTCCTGGACTCCATCGGCGGCTTCCGCTCGACCTGGCGCCAGGAGATGCTCGGCATCGACGAGTCCTTCCTCTGCGCGGCCTGCGTGGAGCGTTCGCGTCCCATAGTCGTGCTCAAGGATGTACTGGCCGGGCACTTCTCCTTCTATACCCAGGAGAAGGCCATGGTGGCGGCGCTGCCCGCACTGGCGGCACAGGACCCCGCTTGCTTCGGTGAAGCGGCCCCATGACCAAGGTCTACGGGGTGGTGGTGACATACAACCGGCAAGTCTTGCTCAAGGTCTGCCTGGAATCCATCCTCGCCCAGTCAGAACTCCCCGAGCGCATCGTGCTGGTGGACAATGCTTCCACCGACGGCACCCAGGCATGGCTGGACCAGAGCGGGCTCATGCGGCACCCGCGGATCGATTACTTCCGCCTGGAGCAGAACTCCGGCGGTGCAGGGGGTTTCGCCGCCGGCATGCGCGAGGCCTTTGCACGCGGTGCGGACGCGGTATGGATGATGGATGACGACGCGGCACCCCAGAAGGATGCACTCAAGAACCTGATGGTGATCTGCGCCAGCGACCAGGTTATCTATGGTTCCATCGCCGTCACGCCGCAGGGCAGGCTCTGCTGGCCGCTGGTGACGAGCGACGGAGCGAGCTTCGATCACAGCGACGCCGTGCCCCAGGAAGTCAGCGTGAGTGCTTTGCCCTTCCTCGGTATCCTCATCCCCCGGGTGGTATGGGAGAAAATCGGCTATCCCGAGACGGGGTATTTCCTGGCGGGCGACGATACCGAATACTGCTTCCGCGCCCGGGAAGCAGGCATGGGTATTCGCGCCACAGGTGCGAGCCGCATCCTGCACCCCCCTTCCGAGTATTACCGCTTCGGCATCGGGCGCTACGCCCCCTTCTGTTTCCGGATGCCGCCCTGGAAACGCTACTACGACGTGCGCAACCGCATCCTCACCATGCGTCGCCGTGGCCTGCCGCATGTGCTCACCCGCACCCTGCCAGGCACCCTGCTGCGTCTCGCGGGCACGCTCATCAACGAACCGCAGCGTCTGCGCCAGTCGCAGGCTTACTTCGCCGGCACCTGGGATGGCCTCGCCGGCAAGCTCGGCATGCGCCACCAACGCTGGCACATCCCCCGCTGATGCACTGACATGGCCGCGCGCGTCTCCGTCGTCATGCCCTGCTACAACGCCGCGCCCTGGCTCGAGGCGGCCGTCGACAGTGTGCTCGGTCAGACCCATGGTGACTTCGAGCTGCTTGCGGTGGACGACGGTTCCACCGATGCGACGCCCCGGATACTGGCCGATGCAGCGCGGCGCGACAATCGCGTGAGGGTGCTGGGCGGCGGCAAGAACGCCGGCATCGTGGCCGCCCTCAACCAGGGGCTGGACCAGGCCCGGGGGGATTATATCGCGCGCATGGACGCGGACGACATCGCACTGCCGGCGCGCTTCGCACGGCAGATCAGGTTCCTGGAAGAGACGGGAGTCGATCTCTGCGGCAGTTGGTTCCGGGAGTTCGGCGCCGGCCTGCCGCGGGACGTGCGCTGGGCCCATAGCGAGGTGGCGTTGCGTACCGCCATGCTGTTCCAGAGCACCCTCTGTCACCCCACGCTCATGGCGAAGCGGCAGGTGTTCGAGAGGTTGCGCTACCGGGAAGGTTATGCGCTGGCAGAAGACTACGACCTCTATGCCCGGGCTTACCGGTACTTCCGCCTCGCCAACGTGCCTGAAGTGTTGTTGCGCTATCGTCGCCATCGGGCGCAGGCGAGCCAGGCGCGGCGCGATGCCATGGAGAGCGTGACCCGCCGCATCCGCCTCGAGATGCTCGAGGCCCAGGGTTACGCCCCCAATGCCGAGGAGCGGCGTCTGCACAACCTGGTGCGGGCGCCCCATTCCCTGCACGAGGAGCGGGACCTCAAGGGGACGGAGGCCTGGCTGCTGAAACTCCATGACGCCATGGGTGATGACGAGGCCCGGCGCACAGTGGCTCAACAGTGGATACGGGTCTGCGTACGGTCGGCGCCCCTAGGCCGCCGCATGTGGGACCTTTATATTTCCTCGCCGCTGCACGGAGCCGCGGCGGCGAGCCGGATCCACGACCTGGATCTCCGGCTGCTCTCGATCCTGAAGCTCGAGTACCGCTCCCCCGCCTTCGAGCTGCTGCGCCGCTTCGGCTTGAGCGCCTGAAAAGCACGGCTCTCCCCCCGGTGTGAACCAATACATGGGCCGGGCTGGAGAAATACGCTAACATACGCCGTCTTTTTGCCTCCTGAGCCGCCTGCTAGAGCGGTCGAACCGGGTGATCTCGATGCCGTCCAAACGTTTTCTGGTAGTGGGTGCAGGCTTTGCCGGCAGCGTGATGGCGCGCGAGTTGGCGGATGCCGGTTACCACGTGAAAGTCATCGACAAGCGTCCGCATATCGCGGGCAACGCCTACGATGAGTATGACAAGCACGGCATCCTCATCCACCTCTACGGCCCGCACATCTTCCACACCAACGGCGAGCGCATCGCCGAGTTCCTGACCCGCTTCACCGACTGGCGCCCCTACGAGCACCGGGTGCGCGGCGTGCTCAAGGGCGTGACCTACCCCTTCCCCATCAATCGGGACACCTTGAACCGCCTCTATGGGTTGAGCCTTGACGAAGCCGGTGCCGCCGCCTACTACGAGAAAGTGCGTGAACCACGCGACCCGGTGCTGACCAGCGAGGACGTGATCCTCAACAGCGTGGGGCGTGACCTCTACGAGAAGTTCTTCCTCAATTACACCCGCAAGCAGTGGGGCCTAGATCCATCCCAGCTCAAAGCGGGAGTGGCGGCGCGTATCCCGGTGCGCACCAACACCGACGACCGTTATTTCACCGACAGCTTCCAGGCGATGCCGAAGCAAGGCTATACGCCCATGTTCGAGAACATGCTGGATCACCCGCACATCAGCACCGAAGTAGGGGTGGACTTCGCGGGCATCCGCCAAAAGGGCGGCTTCGACCACGTGATCTACACCGGGCCCATCGATGCTTATTTCGATTACTGCTATGGCCGGCTGCCCTACCGCTCGTTGCGCTTCGAGCATGAGCATCTGGCGGACACGCGGCAGTTCCAGGAGACGGGGACGGTCAACTACCCGAACGACCACGCCTTCACCCGCATCACCGAGTTCAAGCACCTGACGGGCCAGGAGCACGCGGGCACCTCCATCGTGCGCGAATACCCCCAGGCTGAGGGCGACCCCTACTACCCCATCCCCCGCACCGAGAACGAGGCGCTGTTCAAGCGCTATGAAGCCTTGAGCGAGAAAGAGCCAGGCGTCACTTTCGTGGGGCGCCTCGCCCAGTACCGCTACTACAATATGGACCAGGTGGTGGGTGCGGCCCTCGCCGCCGCCAAGCAGTTCACAGGCTGAAGACCCGTGCGCATCGCGTTCCTGTGCAAGCGCCGCTACATGGGTAAAGACGTGATCGCGGACCGCTATGCGCGGCTCTACGAGATCCCTCACCAGCTCGCCCGTCATGGCCATACGGTCTACGGTTTCTGCCTGAGCTACCAAGGCCACGACGAAGGGACCTGGGAACACGCCGTGCCCCAGGGCAAGCTCGTGTGGGAATCCCGTTCCCTGGGGGAGCTGGTGCTGCCGCGGCTGCTCGCCTACCCATGGCTGCTGAAGCGGCGTCTGAGCGAATTCGCACCGGACCTCATCATCGGCGCCTCCGACATCCCCCAGGTGGCCTTGGGCGACTGGGTGGCAAGGAAACTGGATGTCCCCTACGCGGCCGACCTCTACGACAACTTCGAGAGCTTCGGCCAGGCGCGCATCCCCGGGTTCGTGGGTGCGTTGCGCCGTGCCGTGCGCCGTGCCGCGCTCGTGACCACCACCAGTGAGCCCCTGAGGCGGCTCGTGGTGGAGAGTTACGGGGCGAAGGGCGAGATCATCGCCATGCCGAGCACCGTGGACAAGACCGTCTTCCGGCCGCTGGAGCGCGCCGCCAGCCGCCGCGCACTGGGGCTGCCGCTAGAAGCGAAGCTCGTGGGCACCGCTGGAGGCCTGCATCGAGACAAAGGCGTGGACGCCTTGTACGCCGCCTGGTCGCGCATCGCCGCCGAGCATCCCGATGCCGAGCTCGTGCTCGCCGGCCCCATCGACAAGGCTTTCCCACCGCCTACTTGCCCGCGCGTGCGTTATCTCGGGATGCTACCCCATGCCCGCACCGCGGAACTCTTCTCGGCCCTGGACGTGGGTGTGATCTATCTCCGGGATACGGCCTTCGGGCGTTACTGCTTCCCGCAGAAGGCTTACGAGATGATGGCCTGCAAACTGCCCATCGCCGCCGCGCGGGTGGGCGTCATGACCCATCTGCTGGAGGACGCGCCGGACGCTCTCTACCGGCCCGACGACGCGGCGGACCTGGCGCGAGCCGTGTCGGCGCAGCTCGAAAGCCCCTTGCGTCCGGCGATAGCGATAGACGATTGGGCCACGGTGATCGGCGCTGTGGAGCCCAAGCTGCGCAGCCTGGTGCCCTCTAAGCGCGCCGCTTGATGCCGCAGGCGACGTAGCCGTCGCCCAGGTCCCACCGGTAGAACCAGCGCTGGAGGATGCAGAACGGTGTCACCAAGCGTCCGCTCACCAGCGAGAGCGCGCGGTTGATGGCTTTGGGCTTGGCCTGGGCGCTGCGTATGCTGCGCTGCTCGGGGCTCATGCCGTCATAGCTGTGGTCATCGCGGATGATGCGGTTGGAGAGCCGGCGGGTCAGTTCCGTGAGCGGGAACCCGTAGTTGACGATGCGCACGTCCTCCACCCCGGATCGCTCCAGCAGGTCACGCAGGGCCGCTTTCTCGTAACGGCGCACGTGCCCCACGATCTCATCGGAGCGGCCGTACTTGCCCATATGGGCCGGGACCGAGACCAGCACCCGCCCCCCGGGCCTGAGATAGCGCATCCAGCCGCGGAACACCTCCAGGTCGGCCTCGATATGTTCCAGCACCTCGAAGGCCAGGAGGTAATCGAAGGAAGCCGGCGGGAGCGCCGCCAGATCCTCCACCACCGCGATGCGTTCCCCCGCATATGCCAGGTTCTCGCGCATCATCTGCCGGCTGTCCGCCCCCAGGTCATGGCTCGCGCCGTCGAACCCCCGATCCAGGAAGATGCGGGTCATATGTCCGGTGCCGGCGCCCATCTCCACGAACCGGCCCGGCGGCCAATCCCGGCTGAGATCATGCACGGCGCTCTCGCGCAGCACCAGCTTGGGTTGCTTCTTCATCGGCCGGCCTTCAATAACGGGGCGCCTGGTGCCAGCGCCAAGCGGTCTCGATGATGGATTCCACCTCCGGGTAGGCCGGCTTCCAGCCGAGGTCCCGGCGCACCGCGGTGCTGGAAGCCACCAGCGTGGGTGGGTCTCCCGCCCGGCGCGGCCCGATCTTGGTGGCGATGGATTTGCCGGTGATGCGCCGCGCCGCCTCCACCACCTGCTTCACGCTGAAACCGGAGTCGCTACCCAGGTTATAGCGGTGGGCGCCGGGGTGCTTGTCCATGTGCTCCAGCGCCAGCATGTGGCCCGCCGCCAGGTCGTTGATATGCACATAGTCCCGCACGCAGGTGCCGTCAGGGGTCGGGTAGTCGTCGCCGAAGAGATTGACCGTGCCACCTTCCAGTGCCGCCTTCAATACATTGGGGATCAGATGTGACTCGGGATGATGGGATTCACCGATCTCGCCGGAAGGATCGGCGCCGGCGGCATTGAAATAGCGCAGCGATACGGAGCGCAGGTCATAGGCCGAGGCCGCGTCCATGAGCATGCGCTCCACCATCGTCTTGCTCCAACCATAGGGGTTGATGGGCTGGACCGGTTGCGACTCGTCGATAGGAGACTTCTCCGGCATGCCGTACACCGCAGCCGTGGAGGAGAACACGAGCTTGTCGACGCCTGCCTCGCGCATGGCACCGAGCAGGTTGAGGCTGCCCCCGACGTTGTTGCGGTAATAGGCGTGGGGGTCCTTCACCGAATCGCCCACCAGGGAGAAGGCGCAGAAATGCATCACCGCATCGAAGCGACGGCCCTGGAAAGCGCGGCGCAAAGCATCCGCATCCAGCATGTCGCCTTGGATGAATTCGCCCCAACGCACCGATTCCCGGTGCCCGGTCGAGAGGTTGTCGAACACCGTGGGCTTATGGCCCACCGCCGCCAACCACTTCGCCATGTGGGCGCCGATGTAGCCGGCGCCACCGCAGACCAATATGTTCTTCATGGACCCGATCCCCTGCTGGTCACCCTATGCAATCCCTGAGCAGACGGCTGTAGCCCGAAGCCACTGCCGACCAATCCACCTTCTCCAGCGCGACGCGCCGCACCTCGAGCGCCCGGGTCGACGCTTCCACCGGCGCCTCCAGGGACTTCAGTATGGCAGCCGCGAGAGCCGCGCTGTCCTTGGGGTCCACGCAGACCTGGTCCGCCGCGGCCCCGAGGAGGTCCCGGAGACCTGCCACCTCACCTGCGATCACGGGACAGCCACAGCCCACCGCTTCCATGAGGGCCACCGGCAAGCCTTCCTGGTCACCGGAGGCTTCCTTCACGAACGGCGCTACGAAGAGGCTCACAGTGCGATAGAGCGCCGGCAATTCGCCCTGGGTCTTGGCTCCCATGAACTCCACCCGATCCCCGAGGCCAAGCCTTTGCACCTGCGCCTTCAGGGCCATCTCCTCGGGACCGAAGCCTACGATGGCGAGACGCACGCTGGGGCGCTTCGCCAGGATGGCCGGCAGGGCATCCAGGAGGTAAGGAAGGCCTTTCTTGGGCACGAGGCGCCCCACGAACAGGAGCCGGTCCGCCTGGCGTCTGACGGCGGTATCCGGCACGAAGCGGCCGTGGAGGTCCACGCCCATGGACAGGATCTCGAGCTTGGGCGGCCTGAGACCAAGACGCGCCGCCTCCTCCACCATGGCCCCGCTCACCACGCTCATGGCGGCGCTCTTGGCTGCCACGCGCCGCTTCAGGGTGCGAGATAGGGTGCCCCGCAGCGAATAGAGGTCGGCGCCGTGGGAAGTGACGAGATACGGAGTGCGGCAACCGAGCAGACGCAACAGCAACACCGCGAGCCCCTGGGGGATGAGCCAGTGCACGTGCAGCACGTCCACGGAGCGCCGCCGCACGATGCGCCGCGCCGCCCAGGCCTGCCCCAGCAGGAAACCCGGCACCAGCAGCCATTTCAGCGGGTTGCGCTTGAGGTTCGCCGCCATGCCGCCGCCATGCACCAGGGTCTCCCAGGCGGCGGGCGCGTAGCGGTAGCGCTCCACGGATACGCCGTCCAATTCCTCTTCAGTCTTGGCACCGGGTGCATGGGGACAAAGCACTGTCACCTCGAAGTCCGCCGTGAGGCGCCGCGAGAGCTCGTGCACGAAACTGGGTTCCGGGTCGTCGCGCCAGCGGGGATAGGTGGAGCTGAGCACCAGGAGGCGCGGCCTGGAGGCGGCAGCGCTCACTGTGGTCCCGCTGCTTCGCGCACCGCCATGAGGCGGTAGAACGCCGGCATGAAGCGGCTCGCCGGCAACCACGAAAGTGCCTTTCCCCAGAGGTTGGCAGAGAGCACCAGCAGCGCGAGCACGGGCAGCAGCGGTGCGAGCCAGAGGCGCCGCTCCAAGATCTGCTCCGCCGCATCCCCGAGCGCGAGGCAAGTCAGGAGTGCGGAGGTCTCCATGGGCGTGAGCACCGGCTCGAGTTCCACGACCCTGAGCCCGCATCGCCTCAGATACTCCTGCAAGCCGTGCTCGGTGTAGCGCTGGAAATCGTGGGGGGCATCGTGGATGGGATAGAGGAAAGGGATCCACAGCACGAGGTGCCCACCCGCTTGCAGCACTCTACCGACTTCGCGCAGCGCCGCCTCGGGTCCCGGCACATGCTCCAGCACATCCTTGAAGATCACCCCCTGGAAGCTGGCTGTGGGGAACGGTAAGCCGCGCGCGTCCGCGAAGACGTCCGGACGGGTGTGATACATGGTCACGGCGGTATCGGGATAATCGAGACCGATGTATTCACAGCCGGACGGCAGGAGTGCGGCGAGCCGTCGGTCGGTGCAGCCGATGTCCAGTACCCGCCCACTGAGCGTGCCCAGCGCGGCCGCGAGCATGCGGTCTTCGCCGCTCACCGCCACCAGCCACTGGGGGTGCAACGGCAGCTTGCGGATCTTGCTGATCCATCGGCGGATCGATCTGGCGCGCATCGTTGAGTACCCCGGTGGGGGAAGGCCGCTAGGGTTTCGGACTTATTTTATGACCTTGAGCGTCGGTTTCTTGCCGCCGCCCTCCCCGCCGGGCTTGGGGGTGTCTCCGGGGAGAGTGTTCTCCGCTCCATCCTCGGCGTCGAACAGCATACCTTGGCCGGTCTCATGGGCGTAGATGGCGAGCACCGCCGCCATGGGCACGTGCACGTGGCGCGAGACGCCGCCGAAGCGGGCACTGAACTCGATGTGCTCGCGGCCGATGTCGAGGCCATCGGTGGCGGCGTAACTCACGTTCAGCACCAGCTTGCCGTCCTGGGCGTAACCCGGAGGGATGTCGACCCCTTCCACGTTCACGTCCACCACGAGATAGGGCGTGGCATCGCTATCCACGATCCACTGGTGCATGGCTCTGAGGAAATAAGGCTTTCTAGGCAGCATGGTCGGCGGCGCCACGGGAGGGAATCAGGCCGCGTCGCGCATCTCTCGTTCGGCTTCCGTCAAGCTGAGCTTGAACGCCGGGCGGTTGAACAAGCGCTCGGAATACTTGTGCAGAGCCTTGGCCTGAGCCGGCAGGTCGATCTCGTAGCGCGGCAGGCGCCAGAGGATCGGAGCGATACTGCAGTCCACCAGCGAGAACTCGTCGCTCAGGAAGTAAGGCTTGACAGCGAAGGCGTCGGATGCCGCCAGCAGGCTCTCGCGCAGCATCTTCTTGGCACGGGCATGGGGTTTGCTCGGGGACTGCTCGATCTCATCGACGAGCGTGTACCAGTCACGCTCCACCCTGTAGAGGGCAAGGCGGAAACGGGCACGGGTCACCGGGTCAACCGGCATCAGCGGTGGGTGGGGGAAGCGCTCCTCCAGATACTCCATGATGATGCGCGGGTCGTAGAGCACGAGTTCGCGGTCGACGAGCGTCGGAACGCTGTTGTAGGGGTTGAGATCCAGGAGGTCCTCAGGGAGCTTGTTACCCTCGATGTTGATCACGTCCATGGCGATGCCCTTCTCCGCGAGCACGAGGCGCACGCGGTGGGAATGGGGGCAGGCCGGTCTGGAATACAGTGTCATGAGGATGCCTTGGGTTGGACCCGGCTCACGTGACGGGAGGCATGCCTCCCGTCACGCAGCGTTCAATGTACCTTCTTCCATATCTCGCGCTTCAGCATGAAGGCGAACAGGAAGAACACGATCAGGAAACCGATGACCTTGATGCCGAGGTCGCGGCGCTCGAGCTGCACCGGCTCGGCGATGTAGCTCAGGAAGTTCGTCAGGTCCATGGCCACCTGGTCGTACTGCCCGGGCGTGAGCTTGCCCTGGGTGACCTGCTCGAAATGGTCCACCACCTGGTAGGAGGCGCCACCCGCGTCGCTCACGGTCTTATAGACCGGCTTCTGCAGGCCCTGCAACTCCCAGAGCACGTTGGGCATCGCCGCGTTCGGCAGCACGGTGTTGTTGGCACCGGTGGCCGACTTCGAATCGATGTAGAACGACTTCAGGTAGCTATAGATCCAGTCGGCGCCGCGGCTGCGGGCCTCGAGCGAGAGGTCCGGCGGCGTACGGCCGAACCACTTCTCGGACTCGGCGGCCGGCATGGCGCTGTCCATGGTGTCGGAGGTCTTGGCGCCCGCCGGCATCAGGTAGCTCTCGAGCTGCGTGTCGTTGAGGCCCAGGTCTTCGCCGAGCCGGTTGTAACGCACGTAGTGGGCCGAGTGGCAACCCATGCAGTAGTTCACGAAGTACTTGGCGCCGCGCTGCAGCGAGGCGGTGTCGTTGATGTTGACGTCCGCCTTGAGCAGACCGTCTTCCGCCTGGGCGAAGACGGGCAGGAGCGCGAGGATGGCGATGAGCAGCAGCTTCTTCATTTGTGGGTCACCCTTTCCGGCACCGCTTCCGACTGTATGAGCTTGCCGGAGAAGGCCGGCAGCAACAGGAAGACTGCGCAGTAGATACCCGGGATCAGCCAGGTCCGCAGCCTGAACGAGGCCTCGGTGGGATCCCAGCCGATCCAGTCGAAGATCGAGATGAGCACCATGATCACCACGAACGCGCCCACCAGGAACTGCGTGGTGCGCTGCCTGGAGTAGATCCACGACACGATGAAGAACAGGAAGTACAGCTCCGCGCAGCGCTGGCCGAGCTCGGCCCAGGTGGGCGCCGCCGCCTGCATGCCGATGAAGCCCAGCACCACGAAGGTGAGGCCGAACACGATCACGAGGTAGCGGTACAGCACGCCGCGATAGCGCAAGGACTTCACCGGGTGCTTGTCGATCCAGGGTAGCAGGAACAGCATCAGGATCGCGCCACCCATGCTGACGACGCCCGTGAGCTTGTCCGGGATCGAGCGCAGGATGGCGTAGAACGGTCCGAAGTACCACAACGGATGGATGTCATCCGGTGTCTTGAGCGCGTTCGCCGGTTCGAAGTTGGCCGGCTCCAGGAACATGCCGTGCAGGCCTGGGGCGAAGAACACGATGCCCGCGAACACGGCGGCGAACACCGTCACGCCCACGATGTCCTTGATGGTGTAGTAAGGATGGAACGGGATGCCGTCTAGCGGGATGCCGTTCTTGTCCTTGTTCTTCTTGATCTCCACGCCGTCCGGGTTGTTGGAACCGACCTCGTGCAGGGCCACGAGATGGAACAGCACCAGACCGATCAACACCAGCGGCACCGCCACTACATGCAGGGCGAAGAAGCGGTTGAGGGTGATATCGGAGATGGTGAAGTCGCCACGGATCCACTGGGCCAGGCCCTCACCGATGCCGGGGATGGCGCCGAACAGGGAGATGATCACCTGCGCGCCCCAGTAGGACATCTGGCCCCAGGGCAGGAGGTAGCCCATGAAAGCCTCGGCCATGAGGGTGAGATAGATGAGCGCGCCGAAGATCCAGAGCAGCTCACGCGGCTTCTTGTAGGAGCCGTACATCACGCCGCGGAACATGTGCAGGTACACCACCACGAAGAACATGGAAGCGCCGACCGAGTGCATGTAGCGGATCAACCAACCCCAGTTCACGTCGCGCATGATGTACTCGACCGAGGCGAAGGCCTCGTTCGCATCCGGCTTGTAGTTCATGGCGAGGAAGATGCCGGTGAGGATCTGGTTCACCAGCATCAGCAGGGCGATGGAGCCGAAGAAATACCAGAAGTTGAAGTTCTTGGGCGCGTAGTACTGGGAGACGTGCTTCTCCCAGAACTCGGTGAGCGGGAAGCGCTCGTCGATCCAGTCACGGAAGGCTCCGAGCCAGCCGCCGAGGATGTCTATCAGGTCGCGTTTCTCTTTGCCGTTAGCCATCACGCAGCCCCCTGGTCTTCACCCACGCGGACGACCGCGTCGGAAACGTACTTGTACGGTGGCACCTGCAGGTTGAGCGGCGCCGGCACGCCCTTGAATACGCGGCCCGCGAGGTCGTACTTGGAGCCGTGGCAGGGGCAGAAGAAGCCGCCCGGCCAATCCATGCTCACCGACGGGTCACCTACCTGCGGTTTGTAGAGCGGGGAACAACCGAGGTGGGTGCAGATACCCACCACCACGAAAAGCTCGGGCTTGATGGAGCGGTATTCGTTCTTGCAGTAGGGAGGCTGCTGGTCTTCTTTGGAACCCGGGTCACGCAGGAAGCCATCGTTCTTCGCCAAGTCACTGACGGCAGCCGTGCCGCGCTGGACCACCCAGGTGGGCTTGCCGCGCCACTTGGCCTTGATCTGGCCGCCCGGCTCGATCTTGCTGACGTCGATGTCCACGGGACCCCCCAGCGCCTTGGCGCGGGCGCTCGGCTCCATGGAGGACACGAAGGGCACGGCCGCCATGACGGCGCCGACGGCCCCCACCACCACCGTGCTCACCGTGAGGAAGTGGCGGCGGTTCTGGTCGATCTCTTCACTGCTCATTCAACCCATCTCCTGAGTCTGGATTTGGATCGCCCCCGTTTGGGATGGACCACCTAAGGGTCCGCGTCGGGGCGAAACGGGCGGAAGTCACACAAAATAACGGCGCATTATACACAGCGCCTTCAAGGCCTCGCCAGCGGGAAGACTGACGGGACGCTGCCCGCATGCTAGCGTATGCGCATGAAAGCCCTTGCAAAGCTGGTGTTTTTCCTGTTCCAGGCCGCGGTGCTGGGACTGGCGGCGGCGTTCGTGGTGGTCTGGTTCAAGCCGGGTCTGTTGGCGTCCCGCAGCCTCGGCGACCCGGGGACGGCATCCTTCGCATCGGCAGTGGCGGCGAGCTCCCCCTCGGTGGTGAACGTGCACAGCGCCCACCACGTGCGCCAGGCCTTGGGTAAACCGGCCAGCGCCCCTGTCCAGGGCCTGCCGGAGAGCCAGTACGGCCTGCCCGCGGCACGGCTGGAAAACAGCCTGGGATCGGGCGTGATTGTGAGTACCGACGGCTATATCCTCACCAACTACCACGTCATCAAGGACGCCGAAGCGGTACAGGTGGGACTGCAGGACGGCCACAGCACCCCGGCCCGGGTGGTGGGCGTGGACCCGGACACGGACCTGGCCTTGCTCAAGGTGGACATGACGGGCTTGAAGCCCATCGAACTGGGTCGCTCTGACGACATCAAAGTGGGTGACGTGGTGCTCGCCATCGGCGACCCCTACGGAGTGGGCCAGACCGTGACCCAGGGCATCGTGAGCGCGCTCGGCCGCAGCCAGCTCGGGCTCTCCACCTTCGAGAACTTCATCCAGACCGACGCCGCCATCAATCCGGGCAATTCCGGCGGCGCGCTCGTGAATGTGCGCGGCCAGCTGGTGGGCGTGAGCACCGCCTATTTCTCCTCCAGCGGCGGTTCCAACGGCATCGGCTTCGCCATCCCCGTGAACCTCGCCCGGGGGGTGATGCAGCAGCTCATCTCCTATGGGCGGGTACTGCGCGGCTGGATGGGTGTGGAACCCCAGGACATCACCCCTGAATTGGCTCAGGCCTTCCAACTCAAGGATACGCAGGGATTCCTGGTGACCAGCGTCTCGCCGGCGAGCCCGGCGGCGAAAGCGGGGCTCATGGCGGGTGACGTGATCAAATCCATCGACGGGGCCAGGGTGGAAAACAGCCACGATGCCTTGAACCGCATCGCCGGCAAGCCGCCGGGCACCACCGTCACCGTCGACGGCATCCACAACGGCAAGAACTTCCGGGTGAGGATCACGGTGGCGGAACGCCCCGCGGCAACGAGCGGCTAACAGCTTAGTCCGGAACGCGGCGAATCTTCGCGCCCAGCTGTCCCAGCTTCTCTTCGATGGTCTCGTAACCGCGGTCGATGTGGTAAATCCGTTCCACCACCGTCTCACCCTGGGCCACGAGCCCGGCCAGCACCAGGCTCGCGGAAGCACGCAGATCCGTGGCCATCACCGGCGCACCGGTGAGACGCTCCACCCCCTCGCTGATGGTGGTGTTGCCTTCCAGGCGCAGGTCCGCCCCCATGCGCTGCATCTCCTGCACGTGCATGAAGCGGTTCTCGAACACGGTCTCGGTGATGGTGCCGGTCCCCTCGGCCACCACGTTCAGGGCCGTGAACTGGGCCTGCATATCCGTGGGGAAGGCGGGGTAAGGCGCGGTCTTCACGGCCACGGCCTTCAGGCGCCGGCCGCGCATGTCCACCTCGATCCAGTCCTGGCCCTTGGCGAGCTTGGCGCCGCTCTCCTCGAGCTTCGCCAGCACAGCGTCCAAGAGATCCGGCTGGGTCTCCTTGAGGCGCACGCGGCCGCCGGTCATGGCCCCGGCGCAGAGATAAGTGCCGGTCTCGATGCGATCCGGCATCACCGTGTACTCGGTACCGTGCAGCTGCTTCACGCCTTCGATGACGAGCGTGTCGGTGCCCATGCCGCGGATCCTGGCGCCCATCTGGTTGAGGCACAGGGCCAGGTCCACCACTTCCGGTTCCCGCGCGGCATTCTCGATCACCGTCTCGCCGTCGGCGAGCGCAGCGGCCATGATGAGGTTCTCGGTGCCGGTGACGGATACCGTATCCATGAAGATGCGCGCACCCTTGAGACGCCCCGCCTTGGCCCGGATGTAGCCGTTCTCCACCTTGATGTCCGCGCCCATGGCCTCGAGACCGGCGATATGCAGGTTCACCGGGCGCGTACCGATGGCGCAGCCGCCCGGTAGGGAGACCTCGGCTTCACCGAAGCGCGCCACGAGCGGTCCCAGCACCAGGATGGAAGCACGCATGGTCTTCACGAGCTCATAGGGCGCGTTGAAATGCTTGATGGTGCCGGCATCCACCTCGATGCGCATGCGGTCGTTGATGGTCACGCCCACACCCATGCGGCCCAAGAGCTCGATCATGGTGGTCACGTCGTGTAGGTGCGGGACGTTGCCGATGGTCGTGGGACTGTCCGCCAGCAGCGTCGCGGCGAGGATCGGCAGGGTGGCGTTCTTGGCGCCAGAGATGCGGATCTCGCCTTCCAGGGGGCGCCCGCCGGTGATGTGCAGCTTGTCCAAACTCGCTTCCTCTATATATAAGCGTCAGCCGCGCCCGTGTTCCGCCGGCGTGAGGGTACGCAGACTCAGGGCATGGATCTCACGGCCCATGGCGGTCCCCAGCGCCGCATACACCATCTGGTGACGGGCCAGCGGGCGCTTGCCCTCGAACTCGGCCGAGATCACCAGCGCCTCGAAATGGGTGTTGTCGTCGCTCTCCACCTCGATCTGCGCCGAGGGCATGCCCTGCTCGATGAGCCGTTTGACGTCTGCGGGGTTCAAGCTGCCGGACCGGTATTGGAGTGCGCGGGGGAGGCAAATGATACTCGAAATCCGGGTTCCGGCCTGCGACCGGCTCGGCACCGTGGGTCCAGCGTGTATCATGACGCCCAATACCACCCCAGGGTCACCACCGCCCATGACCGCCGACGACGCCAAGCTCACGCGCCTGGCCCGGGAAGTGCTGGAAACCGAGGCCAGCGCCGTGACGGCGCTCATCGCGCGGCTCGACGCTTCCTTCACCGCCGCCTGCCGCCTGATGCTCGCCTGCCGCGGCCGCGTGGTGGTCACCGGCATGGGCAAGAGCGGCCACGTGGCGAACAAGATCGCCGCCACCCTCGCCTCCACCGGCACGCCGGCCTTCTTCGTGCACCCCGGCGAGGCGAGCCACGGCGACCTCGGCATGATCATCGGCGAAGACCTGGTGCTCGCGCTGTCCAACTCCGGCGAGACCTCGGAGCTCGTCACCATCCTGCCGCTCATCAAGCGCCTGGGCGTGAA
>DASSIS010000063.1:0-4272 GCA_035691665.1 Gammaproteobacteria bacterium
CACGTCGACCACGGCAAGACTTCGCTGCTCGATTACATCCGCAAGACCCGTGTCGCGGCCCGTGAGGCCGGCGGCATCACCCAGCACATCGGCGCCTACCACGTGCAGACCCCGAAGGGCGCCATCACCTTCCTCGACACACCCGGCCACGCGGCTTTCACCGCCATGCGGGCCCGCGGCGCCAAGGTGACGGACATCGTGGTGCTGGTGGTCGCTGCCGACGACGGCGTCATGCCGCAGACGGTGGAGGCCATCAACCACGCCCGCGCCGCCGAGGTGCCGATCGTGGTGGCCATCACCAAGAGCGACAAGCCCGAGGCCAATTTCGACAAGGTGCGCAACGACCTGTCGCAGCACCAGATCATCCCCGAGGAGTGGGGCGGCGAGAACATCTTCGTGCAGGTGTCGGCCAAGACCGGCGCCGGCGTGGACGCATTGCTCGACTCCATCGTCGTGCAGGCCGAAGTCATGGAGCTCAAGGCCGTGGCCGATGGCCCGGCCACCGGCTTCGTGCTGGAGTCGAGCCTCGAAAAGGGCCGCGGCGTCGTGGCCACTGTGCTGGTGCAGAAGGGCAAGCTCAAGACCGGCGAGATCCTGCTGGCGGGTCCGGAGTTCGGCCGCGTGCGCGCCATGTTCGACGAGGCCGGCGAGCGCATCGAAGAGGCAGGCCCCTCCATGCCGGCGCTGGTGCTGGGTCTCTCCGGCACGCCCAACGCGGGCGACGAGGCCGTGGTGGTGCCCGACGAGCGCAAGGCCCGCGAGGTCGCGCTCTACCGCCAGGGCAAGTTCCGCGACGTGAAACTGGCGCGCGCCCAGGGTGCCAAGCTCGAGGACGTGTTCCAGCAGCTGGCGGAAGGGCAGAAGTCCCTGACCCTGCTCATCAAGTCCGACGTGCAGGGCAGCGCCGAGGCGCTGCGCGACGCGCTCTCGCAGCTCTCCACCGACGAGATCAAGGTCAAGGTGGTAGCGAGCAGTGTGGGCGGCATCACCGAGTCCGACGTGAACCTGGCTACCGCTTCCAAGGCGGTGATCATCGGCTTCAACGTGCGTGCTGACGCCGGCGCGCGCCGCCTGGCGGCCGAAGCCGGGCTGGACATGCGTTATTACAGCGTGATCTACGAAGCCATCGACGACGTCAAGAAAGCCATGGGCGGCATGCTCTCGCCGGAGCTGCGCGAGCAGATCGTGGGCCTCGCCGAGGTGCGCGACGTGTTCCGTTCCTCCAAGATCGGCGCCATCGCCGGTTGCCTGGTGGTGGAGGGTTACGTCAAGCGCAACAACCCGATCCGCGTGCTGCGCAACGACGTGGTGATCTTCCAGGGTGCCCTCGAGTCCCTGCGCCGCTTCAAGGACGACGTCAACGAAGTCCGCGCTGGCACCGAGTGCGGCATCGGCGTGAAGGACTACAACGACGTACAGCCGGGCGACAAGATCGAATGCTACGAGCGCGTGGAAGTGGCGCGCACGCTGTAACATGCCGCGCGAGTACCAACGTTCCACCCGCGTCGCCGAGCAGCTGCAGCGCGAACTGGCCGGCCTCGTCGGCAAGGCCTTGCAGGATCCGCGCGCCGGCCTCGTGACCGTGACGAGCGTGGAGCTCTCCAAGGACCTGGCCTATGCCAAGGTCTTCGTCTCCGCCATCGGCGGCAGCCTCAGCCAGCAGGAGCTCATCTCCGCCCTGCAGCAGGCCTCCGGCTACATCCGCCACGAGGTGGGGCAGGCCATGCGGCTGCGCATCATCCCGGAGCTGCGGTTCCGTTACGACGAGACCCTGGAGCGGGCCGCCCGCCTCGAGGACCTGATCGCCCGCGCCAACGCCCCCTCCAAGGACGGGAAAGACGGATCGTGAACGCCGCCCATGAAGCGCGTCCGGCGCGCGCCCCCCGGCGTGACGTGCACGGGGTGCTGCTCCTGGACAAGCCCATCGGGCTCACCTCCAACGACGCCCTGCAGAAGGTGAAGCGGCTCTTCGCCGCCAAGAAGGCCGGCCACACCGGCAGCCTCGATCCCCTGGCGAGCGGCCTCCTGCCCTTGTGCTTCGGCGAGGCCACCAAGGTCTCGGGCTTCCTGCTGGACGCGGACAAGTACTACGCCGTCACCTGCAAGCTGGGCGCGCGTACCTCCACCGCCGACGCGGAGGGCGAGGTGGTGGAGGAGAAACCGGTGCCGGCCCTGGACAAGGCCGGGGTCGAACGCGCCCTGGAGGGTTTCCTGGGGGAGATCCAGCAGGTGCCGCCCATGTATTCGGCCCTGCGCTATAAAGGCCAGCGGCTCTACGACCTGGCCCGGGAAGGCATCGAAGTGCACCGGGAGCCCCGGCCGGTCACCCTCTACGAATTCCTGCTGATGTCCCAGGGCCCCGACACCCTGAGCCTGGAGGTGCGCTGCTCCAAAGGCACCTACATCCGAACCCTGGTGGAGGACCTGGCGGCGGCCCTAGGCACCTGCGCCCATGTGACAGTCTTGCGACGCCTGGCCGTGGGCCCCTTCGGCCGCGAAATCCCCATGCACGGCCTGGCCGAGCTCATGGCCCTGGCGGAACAGGGTCCGGAAGCCCTGGACCGGCTGCTCCTGCCGGTGGACAGCGCCGTGGCCCACTGGCCCAAGGCGGAGCTCGCCGGCGACGCGGCCTGGTATTTCGCCAAGGGCCAGCCGGTGTTCATCCCCGGGGCACCCACCCGCGGGCGCCTCAGGGTCTACGCCGCCCGGCGTTTCCTGGGGGTGGGGGAGATCATCAGCGACGGGCGGCTCGCCCCCAAGCGGCTCATGAACCTGCCCGATCCCGAGCCCGAAACCACGGTTTCGCCCTGATTTCATTGGAGTTTTGCTTGTCCGGATGGGGTCGCCCGGCTACAATAGGCGGCTGAATCCCAAGGTTAAACAATCAAGTCTGGAGTCTCCCTCAATGGTTTTCACGGCCGAGAAGAAACAGGAAATCATCGCCACCTATCGCCGCGATGCGAAGGACACCGGTTCCCCCGAAGTGCAGGTCGCGCTGCTCACCGCCCGTATCGACGGTCTGGGTGGCCACTTCGAAAGTCACCAACAGGATCATCACTCCCGTCGTGGGCTGCTCAAGATGGTGAACCAGCGCCGCCAGCTGCTGGATTACCTCAAGAAGGCCGACCAGAAGCGCTACGAGACGCTCATCGAGCGCCTCGGCCTGCGCCGCTGATCCGCCCTTAAGACCCAAAGCAGCCGAAACAACACGAGGGGATAACCCGTGAGCGTATTCCGCAAGAGTTTCCAGTACGGAGAGCACACCGTCACCATGGAAGCGGGTGAGATCGCCCGCCAGGCCGATGGCGCGGTGCTGGTCACCATGAACGATACCGTGGTGCTGGTCACCGCGGTGGGTTCCGCCAAGGCCATCCCGGGCCGCGACTTCTTCCCGCTGACCGTGAACTACCAGGAGAAGACCTACGCCGCGGGCAAGATCCCCGGCGGCTTCTTCAAGCGCGAAGGCCGTCCCAACGAGAACGAGACCCTGGTCTCCCGCCTCATCGACCGTCCGCTGCGCCCGCTGTTCCCCAAGGGCTTCGTCAACGAAGTCCAGGTGGTCGCCACCGTGATGTCCAACAACCCGGAAGTGAACGCGGACATCCCGTCGCTGATCGGCGCCTCCGCGGCGCTGGCCATCTCCGGCCTGCCCTTCGCCGGTCCCATCGGCGCCGCGCGCGTGGGCTACATCAACGGCAAGTACGTGCTCAACCCGACCCGCAGCCAGCTCCTGGAATCGGACCTGGACCTCGTGGTCGCGGGCACCGAAGGCGCCGTGCTGATGGTGGAATCCGAAGCCGACTGCCTCTCCGAGGAAGTGATGCTCGGCTCCGTGGTGTTCGGCCACGAGCAGATGCAGGCCGCCATCAAGGCCATCAAGGAGCTCGCCAAGGAAGCCGGCAAGCCCGCCTGGGACTGGAAGCCGGAAGATAAGGACAAGGGCCTGGCTGCCGCCATGGCTGCTGAGGCCGAGAAGGCCCTGGTGGATGCCTACCAGATCTCCGACAAGCAGGACCGCTACACCAAGATCGACGAGATCCGCACCGCCGCCGTCGCCAAGTTCGCCGGTGAAGGCGAGGGCAAGTACGCGGAAGGCCTGGTGGCCGGCGCGTTCAGCGACCTGGAGAAGAAGATCGTCCGTGGCCGCATCATCGAGGGCAAGCCCCGCATCGACGGCCGCGACACCAAGACGGTCCGACCGATCGATATCATGGTCGGCTTCTTGCCCCGGACGCACGGCTCGGCGCTGTTCACCCGCGGCGAGACCCAGGC
>DASSIS010000064.1:0-64686 GCA_035691665.1 Gammaproteobacteria bacterium
CCAGGCGGTGCCGGTCGCGCAAGCCCGCATCGGCGATGCGCTCGTGGGTGACGATCACTTCCGTACCTTCGCCGCGGCGCTCGAACCGGACTGTAACCCGTTCCACGGATTCGGCCGCCGCACCCAGGCCCCAGGTATAGCGGAGGCGGTAGGGCGGCTCGATGGACTCGAAGACACCGGCGATCCACAGCACCGTGCCGTCCGGGAGACGGTTGCCGATGCGGTAGGCGCCTCCCACCCGCAGGTCCAGCTCCGCGCCTATGCATTCGACGCCCTCTGGGCCCCACCACCGCCGCAGGCGCTCGGGTTCGGTCCAGGCGGCGAAGAGTTGCTCCGGTGTGCCCTGTACCGTCTGGCGCACCACCAGGGTGAGGCCCGGTTTCGCGGCGGGCGGCATCAGCGCCGTCCCCCGGTCTCGCGTTCCATGTAGCGTGCCAGGGATTTGAGGGAGCTCTCCCAGAAGCCGCGCTGGGCCGTCACCCAGCGGGCCGCATCCTCCAGGGGTGCGGCGGCGAGCGTGCAATGATGTACCCGGCCGTCCACGCTGCGTTCGATGAGCCCTGCCTGCTCCAGCACCTTGAGGTGCCGCGACACCGCCGGTAGGGACATGGCGAAAGGTTCCGCGAGTTCCGAGACCTTGGCCGGGCCGCGTGCGAGGCGTTCCAGGATGGTCCGGCGTGTGCGGTCCGAGAGCGCGCCGAACACCTGGTCCAGCCGTGTTGCTTCCGCCTCAAGTCTCTTCTTGGCGCTTGCCGGCATCGTCCGCTCCCGGAGGGCTTGCTAATTGTTAACAATTTTGTTAACTATTGCAAGCGGCCGCAGCGGGCGGTCACCCGAGGAGCGGCCCCATGCGTAGCATCGCCAGCACCCTGATCGCCATGGCCCTCGCCTGGAGCGGCGCCGCCGCTGCCGGCACCATCCAGCAGACCGTCGAGTTCCCCGGCGTCGCCCCCCAGGTGGTGTACGACGCTTACCTGTCCGCCAAGGGTCACGCAGCCATGACCGGGTTCCCAGCCTCCTTCTACCGCCCCTCCACCAAGGCGGAAGTGGAGACGGGCGAGGAGGGTGACGAGTTCCGCGGATTCGGCATCAAGGGCAAGGATGGCACGCTCCAGTACCTCATCGGCGGGCGCCTCCTGCATCTCGTGCCGGGCAAGCAGATCGTCATGACCTGGCATGCCGCCATGTGGGGTGGCCACCAGGAACTGGGTGCGGGACCGTCGGCCGACTGCATCCTGGTGCTGACCTTCAAGTCCGCCTACGGCGGCACCGAGCTAGATCTGGTGCAGACCGACATCCCGGAGTTCCCCGGACTGGACGCGGAGGCCGCACCCAAGCAGTACAGCTCCGAGACTTCCACCGTGAACACCAACTGGTATTTCCGCTACTGGGCACCGATGCAGAAATATTTCCAGTCCCAGGCAGCCAAGCCCAGCGCCTAGCCGCCGTCCCGGCCTCAGGCCGCCTGGGCCTGTTGGCTCACCAGCTGCCGGGCCCGGGAGCGGGTCGCGGCGTCGGCAGCGAGCTCGCCGCGGGCCACCGCGTCCACGAAGCTCTCCGCCTCCCGGGCGCGTAGCGCGTGCAGCGCCGCCGCGAGCTGCTGGGCGATGCGCGTGAGCAGCGCCCGCTCGCTCTGGGTGTACTGTTCCGCCGGCCGCTGTCCCAGCACCAGGGCACCCATGAGCGTGCCGCGCACCGCCAAGGGGAAAGCCAAGCCTTCGCCGCCGAGGCCGCTCTTCAGCGTGTCCAAGTCCGCTTCCACCAGGTTCGCCCTCAGACTCACCATCGCGGGGTCGTCGGCGGTGAGCTGCTCGGGGAACGGTCGCGTGCCCCGGCCGCGCACCCGCGTGTAACCCGCGGCGGATTTCTCGTAGAACGCGACGCCCGTGGGTTTCAGGTATTCCAGGATCTCATCGGCGCCCCGGTCCAGGAGCACGTCCCGGTTCTCGATGAAGCCGCATTCCCGGGCGAGACGCGAGAGTGCGCCCTCGGCGCGGAACTGCCGCTGGAAGAACAGCCGTTCCACGAAGCCATCGAGGCGCTTCTTCACCAGGTTCAGGGTCACGCCGAGGCTGAGGGGTACGAGCAGCTGCAGCAGGGCGCCCTCGGTGCGGCCCACGGCGAAGTGGTCGATGAGGCTCGAGAGCGCCGCGAACACCCCTACCACCAGGGTGGTGATGACGCCGTAGACCAGCGCCCGGTTGAGCACCAGCCGCAGGGACACGAGCCGGTGGCGCAGCACCGCGTAGGTGAAGCCCAGGAAGGCCACGGCGGTCAGCACCACCACGGCCAGGCTGGCCTCCAATGGGCCGACCACGGTGAGCAGGCTCAGGATGTTGGTGCTCACGAGGTAGGAGAGCACGTATATGAAGATACTGGCGCCGACCCAGCGGATACGGGGGCGATCCGCCATCTCGGCATGACGGTAGAAGAGCGCGAGCAGGGTGAGCGGCACGGAGAAGGCCCCGAGATGCACCAGGATGAGTCCGCGGAAATAGTTGCTCACGATGCCGTGGAACATGGCCGAGTAGGAGAGATAGGGGTTGAACACGGCATAGGTGACGAGCAGCACGAGGAACAAGCGCCGCAAGTTGCGCCGCGCCCCGTCCGTGACGCCGGCGCGGGTGAGGTCGTCCGCCAGCAGGTAGAGGGCGATCAAGGTGCCGGCGTTCAGCAGATAGTTGGAGAGGGTGGCGGCATAAGACGTGTACGGCAGCGGCGCATAGATGCTGGTACCGACGGCCAACAGCACGTTCAATAGGCACCAGCTGCACACCGCCCAGGCCGCCTGCCGCTGCCCGCGCCACAGGAGCAGCAAGCCGAGCGCCGCGAACAGCCAGGTGAGAGCGAGCTGCGCGAGATAGACCAGCAGGTTCATGCCGGTCTTGTGATCCAGTTGCACGCTCACCGGCACCCGGAGGTTCTTGCCGTCGCGCTGCACCGGCAGGTTGAGGGTCTCTCCTGCCATGGGGTTGCCGCCCGAGGCGACGAACAGCACCCGGTCGTGCAGCTCCATGGCGGAGATGTCGATGACGTCGCCTGCCTGCAGGCCGGCCGGCATGGTCAGGCCGACGGAGCTCGGCACCACCACTCCCTGGCCGATCTTGGCGCCGGGCTGCATATCGAAGGGCAGGATGGTCTGGGGTACCAGCGTTGCGTAGAGGCAGCCCGTGATGGTCAGCAGGCTCACGGCGAGGGATGTCCAGAATCGGATGTTCATGGAGCCTTACTCCCGGTGCAAATCTAGCGGCGTCCGCATTGTAGCGAGCCGGCTATATCCCAGTGGCCGCAGCGCAAACGGAATCCTGAGCCCGCTACGCGGTACTCGGCGGCTGCAGCAGCCGCTGCGCCTTGATCTGCGCCTCCCGATAGGTCGCGATCGCGCCCCGGGCGACGGCATCCAAGAAGTTCTCCGCGTCCCGGGCGTGCAGCGCATTCAAAGCCGCTGCCACCTGTTGGCCGAGGTTCGCCAAGAGTGCGCGCTCCGCCTGGGTGTAATGCTCCGCCGGCCGTTGCCCCAGGATCAGGACACCCATGAGCGAGCCCCGCACCGCCAAGGGGAAGCCCAAGCCCTCCTTGCCGAGAGCGCTCGTCAGCGTGTCCAGGTCCGCCTCCGCGAGGTTCGACCGCAGGCTCACCAGGGCGCCGTCGTCGCGCGCGAGTTTCGCAGGGAAGCGTCGTTCACCCTTCTGACGCACCAGGACGTAACAGGCTTCGTTCCTTTCATAGAGCGCGAGACCCGTGGGTTTCAGGTAGTGCAGCACTTCATCCACGGTACGGTCGAGGAGTGCATCACGGTCTTCTATGAAGCCGCATTCCCGTATGAGGCGGGTGAGAGCAGTCTCGGCTTGGTACTGTCGCCGGAAGAACAGTCGTTCCACGAAGCCGTCCAGCCGCTTCTTGATGAGGTTCAAGGTCACACCCAGGCTTAAGGGGACCAGCAACTGCAGCAAGGTTCCTTCGGTACGGCCCACGGCGAAGTGGTCGATGAGGCTGGTGAGCGCCGCGAACACACCCACCACCAGGGAGGTGATGACGCCGTAGACCAGGGTGCGATTCAATACCAACCGCAGCGACACCAGGCGGTGACGCAGCACCGCGTAGGTGAAACCGAGGAATGCCATGGCGGTCAATGCGTTCGATAGCAGGTCGAACTGCAAGTTACTCAGCGGCAAGAAGCCGGGGGCGAGATTCACCAAGTAGGAACCCACGTATATCAGCATGCTGGCCCATATCCAGCGGATACGGATGCGTTCCGCTGCCGGCGCCCGGCGGTAGCACAGCGCCAGCAGGGTCAGGGGCACCGCGAACGCGCAGAGATGCACGCTTATCAAAAACGTCTGCGTGTACGGAAGGGCCAGTTCCTTGACTATGCCTAGGTAAGTGAGCGCGGGATTGCCCGCCGCATAGCAAGCGAAGAAGATGGCGAACAGCAGGCGCATGAAGCGGCGGGCGCCTGCCGTGATCCCCGCCCGTGTCAGGTCGTCCGCAAGCAGGTATAACCCCAGCAGGCTGCCGTCAGCCGAGAGCCTAAAAGAGATGAGGCTGATGAGGCCGCTCCACGGTTCATGTAGAGGCAGCACGGCGCCCACGGGTTGAAGTGCGTTGACCAGGCACCAAAGGCATACACCCCACGCCGCCTGCCGTTGGCCACGCCACAGGAGCAGCAACCCCAGGCCTGCGAACAGCCAGGTGAGTGCCAGGGATGTCAGATGGTCTACCAGACCCCCACCGCTTCTGTGGATCGCCACGAAGGCGACGGGGACTTTGAGTATCTGGCCGCCGCGCAGCACCGTCAGGTTCAAGATCTCGCCCGGAGGGGGGCTATTGCTGTCGGACATCGCCACGCGGTCACGCACGGCCATGGAAGAGATATCGATGATGTCTCCCGCCAGGAGGCCCGGTGGCAAGGGGACTCCTGTGGAGGGCACTACAGTGGCACGTGTGGAGCTGCCGGGGACCGCTACGACGTCGAAGGGGAAAGTGGTCTGGGGTGCCCAGCTCGCGTAGCAGCAGCCCACGACCACCAGCAGGCTTAAGGCTAAGTAAGACCAGAAACGGATGCTCATGGAGCCTCACTCCCGTTGCAGATCCATCGGCGCCTACATTGTAGCGGGTCGCTATGCCGTGTTTACGAGGAGGCGGTGGGAACTTGGCGCAGGTGAGGTGGTCGGATGATGGGTGCCGCCTTGGGGCGGCTGGTCCAGGGGAGAGCGGATATGTCCGGCGTCAAGCATACCGCAGGTATTGGTCTCATCCTGGTGGTGCTGGGTGCAGCCCCGACGTGGGCGGCGGACCTGCCACCTTTCGGCGATCCTGCCGTCTCGCACTGGGCCCCGAGCCGCGGCTACCACGTGGAGGATTACCGCCTGGCGCTGCATTTCGACCAGGCGAGAGGAGAGGTGTTCGGGGACGAAACCGTGACTCTCAGGCCCTTTGAGACCGGGTTCAAGCGCTTCTATCTGGACAGCGCCGAGCTCAGTATCGATTCCGTCACCCTGCTGCCTCCCAAGGGCAAGCCGCTCGCGCTCAAGTTCGACGCCGAGGACCCGCATCTCTGGATCGACCTCGACCGCGACTACGCGCCTCAGGACAAGCTGCGGGTGCGCATCGTCTACCACGGCAAGCCGCGCTTCGGTCTCTTCTTCGACAACCCGAGTGCAGCCTATCCGGACACGCCCCGTGAGATCTGGACCCAGGGCGAGAGCGAGTTCAACCATTTCTGGTTCCCCTGCTGGGACTATCCCAACGACATGGCCACGAGCGAACTCGTCGTCACCGTGCCCAAGGGGCAGGTGGTGGTGTCCAACGGCCGGCTCGCCGGAGTCACCCACGCCGGCGGCGAGGATACTTACGACTGGGTGGAAGCAGTGCCCCACAGCACCTATCTCACTTCCCTCGCCATCGGCCCCTTCGAGAGAGTGCACGACAGCTACCACGGCAAGCCCGTGGATTACTACGCTCCCCGCGGCACGGATGAAGCCACGGTGCGCCGCGCCTTCGGCCTCACGCCGGACATGATTGGCTTCTTCTCACGCATCTCGGTGGAATACCCCTATGAGAAGTACGACCAGGTGGCGGTACGCGACTTCTTCTTCGGCGGCATGGAGAACGTGAGCGCCACCACCCTGCAGGAATGGGCGCTGCAGGACCCGCGGGCGTCGGAGGATTTCCCCGTGGCCGAGACCGTGGCCCACGAGCTCGCCCAGCATTGGTTCGGGGATTACGCCCAGGGGCGCGACTGGGCCGACATCTGGCTCAACGAGGGTTTCGCCACCTATCTCCCGGCGCTCTACACCCAGTACCACGTGGATTACGACGCCTACCGCTTCCAGATGCTGGGTTACCAGGACGAGGCCCTGCGCCAGGACCGGGAAGATTACCTGAGGCCCATCGTGGACCGGCACTACCACGATGGCATGGACATGTTCGACTCCATCACCCACGAGAAGGGCGCGGCGGTGCTCGACATGCTGCGCTACGTGCTGGACGGGCCCGAGGCTGTGACCCGCATCGGTTCGCAGCAGGAACCGTTCTTCCAGGTGCTGCGCGCCTACCTCGAGGCCCACCGCGCCCAGGCAGTGGACACCTCGGCGCTCGTGGCCGCGGTGCGCGAGACCACGGGCCAGGACATGGGTTGGTTCTTCCACCAATGGGTCTACCTGGCCGGCACCCCGGCCTATAAGGTTAGTGCGGCTTACGACGCGGCGACGAAGACCGAGAGCGTGACAGTGGTCCAGACCCAGCAGGGGACGGACGTGCCTGCGGTGTTCCGCATGCCCATCCAGCTCGCGTTCCATGGCGCGGGCGGTGCCGCCAAATCCGTGATGGTGGATGACGCGCAGGCGACCCAGAGTTTCAGCGTCCCTCTGGACTTCGAGCCCGCTTGGGTGGATTTCGATCCGGACGGTTATATAGAGAAGCGCCTGGACTTCCCCCAGCCCGTGGCGGCGCTCGCGGCGGCGGCAGAGCAGGATCCGTCCATGCGCGCGCGGCTCTGGGCCGCGGGCGAGTTGGGCAAGGCTCAGGGTCCCGACACTGATCCGGCCCAGGCGGCCCTCGCCGAGGTGCTGAGCTCGGATCGTTTCTACGGAGTGCGTGCCGCCGCGGCGGCGAGCCTGGGAGCCTTGGGGGGCGATGCCGCCCGCGGGACCCTGCTCGCCAACCTCAGGCAGCCCGACAGCCGGGTGCGGATGGCGGTGGTGCAGGCCCTCGGTCGCTGGCATGGGGATGCGGCAGTGTTCACGGCGTTGGCAGACATGCTGCGCCAGGATCCGAGCTACGCGGTGCAGGTCTCGGCCGCAGCGGCTATCGGCACCTCGGCTTCGCCCGAGGCTTTCCCCTTGCTCCAAGATGAATTCGCGGGACACCACGACGTCCACGTGCAGCGCGCGCTGCTCGGGGCCCTGGCCGCCACCCATGATCCCCGCGCCGTGCCCATGCTGCTCGCGGCTGGCCGGCCCGGTTCACCGATCCGGCTGCGCTTGAGCGCCTTCGCGGGCCTCACGGCCATGCGGGACCTGGTGCAGCGGGACCATGCGGAGGAACTCGCCAGCCTCGTCGGTGCGGGTCTGCACGACACCTATATACCGCTGCAGCAATCGGCGCAGCAGCTGGTGGCGAGCTTCCATCTGACTCAGTTCAAGCCGGAGCTGGAAGCAGAAGCGACCCAGGCGCCGAGTGAGTGGCAGCGGCAGATTGCCAAAGCGGCGCTCCAGCAGCTGCAGGCCTCTGCACCTTAGCAGGAGACTGGCTCCCCGTTACGGCGGCGTGTCAGATCCGGCTTTCGGTGGAGCAGCACAGTCGAAATCCGCGGCATCGTCCGTGCTGCCCGCACCGCGATAGTGCGCGACGTCCGGAAAGGCACAAAGCGGGCGGGTCCGCACGACGTCGCCGTTTGGCTTGCGCTTGGTCGCGATGATCCGTTCAGGCGCAGTCCCTTCCTCAACCCAGCGTTGCAGCGCAGCCCCTATTTTCGTATTGGGGTCACCCGCGCCTGCCGCAAACTGCCCGAAACTGTTCGGACCCGGCCCGCCAAAGACATGCAACAAGCCGGGGACCATGAACAGCCGCACAGAGTCGGTGGCCGCCTTCTGGCCGATCGTATCGCGGACCCGCTCGTAGTAATCCACAGTGGTAAGCGGTGGAATCACCTGGTCATTCCAGCCCTGGTACAGGATCAGCTTCCCGCCATGGGCCACGAATTTCCTGAGATCGGGGTCAGTCGCGTTCATGATAGCCGTGAGCTTCTGGTCTGCCACCGGGATATCACGATCAGGGTCGAAGCCGTGGAAATCCCATTTGGGATCGCCGAACGCCAACCCGCTGAAATAGCCATAGGCAAACTTATGGAAGAAACTTTCTGCCTGCGGAGAGCTTGTTGTCCAGCCATCCCATCCGGTTTCCGCGCCTGGCGAGTAGCCGGGCAAGGTCGCTCCTCCCGGAAGCACCAGGCCCGCGTAGATCGTCCGCAGCGCCGCGAGTTGCGCTTGCGTCAGACACTGGTCCGTTTCCGGACCTTGGCAGAGCAATACTGATGGGTCGAAGGCACAACGCCAGGGATCGTCGATCACCCCATCCTTGATGCCGTCGATGCCATCACAGGCCGCCAGTGCCGCCGCCTGGATGGCCGGGAGCTTGCTGGGTGGGAAATAGCCGGCTTTTTTCCCAAACCATACAAAATCGATGGACGCGACCCCGGCAAAAACGTGCGTATAGTCGATCACGGGCGCCCCGGCGATGATCCCGTCGTAGTCATCCGGGTAGCGTTGGGCTTCGATCAAGGCTTGGCGTCCACCATTGGAGCCACCACTGAAATACGAATAGGCGGCTTTGCGGCCGTAGAAGGCGGCGACGATCGTCTTGGCGCGGACCGTGACTTCGTGGATTGCCCTGTATCCGTAGTCGATCACCTTCTCGGGATGCCCGATCGCCCAACTGGCGTCGGTAGGGCCACCCTCGTGCCCCACGTCGGTCCCGACCGCCGCGTACCCCTCGGCGAGTCCGGCTTCGAGGCTTCCGCCCCCGAGACTTTCATAAGGCATGAGGCCTGAAAAACCACCATTGCTTGCCCCCCAAAGCCGGCCATTCCATTCCGCTGCGGGCAGCCAGACCTCGAACTTGATGTCCGAGTCGCTCGAGGGCTTGGCGATGCCCGCGACCCGACAGAATGCCTTCAGATCCGGGAGCGGGTCGCCGTCCGGCGTCTTGAAGGTTCCCGCTGCCACAAGCTCCGCACTGACGATGGTCGTCTGTGGAAGCTGCATGCTCGCGAGGTTCCTGCAATCCGGCGCGGGCGAAGCGGCGAAGCTGTCGGGCGCGAAAGCCAGGAGATACCCGATGCCGACAGCCAGCAGCAAGTTTGCCATACGGTATTCGATCGAAGTCATAGTGCGTCCCTCACTATATTGCAGGGCCATCGAGCTCCGCGTGCTCCGGTGTCGTCTTCGGGGTGAGCCGCGGCAATGATCCGGGTCGGCGGCGTTCTAGAGATGGAAGGGCGCGGATCATGGTTGCACGCGTGTCAGTGCCTGTGGCTCTGCTGGCCTGGATCGGCGTACGCCGGGTCCATGGTGCCATCGGACCACTTCGCGACCAGCACCATGAAGATGCTCGTCTGTGCGACGTTGGTAGAATCGCCCTGCACCGGTGAACCGGGAATGTTGGCGCCCCACTGCGAGTCTTGGGTGCGTGGCTCGACAAACATTACATGCGGATGCCAGGGGTGTGCCGAATCGTTGATGTACTGCTGTTTCGACAGCATGAAGACCATGCCGCCGGGCAGCGGCGGCGTCAGCCTGCCATCCTTCCACTCGGCTGCTTCCCGCGCCTGCATCTCGGCCAAGGAGACGCCGGCCAGCACCCATTCGGTGCGGGTGAGATAGCGGGGCAGGAAGGAGACCGAGCGTGCCGACACCGCATTGATGCACTGCGGTGTGCGGATCTTCGGGTTCCAGAATTCCGGGTTGTCGAAGCTCATGTCCCAGGATCTGAACACCAGGCAGACGAAGCCATTGGTCCCCTTGGCAACCGTCTCGTAGCCGTGCGATCCCAGTACCATCACGTCCGCATGGTCCGAGACGGAGGCGGGCGCTGCGCTCTTGGCGAGGGCGATCTCGGCAGCTTGGCTGCTCGACTGATACTGGGCGAGCGGCGCCATGGCGGGATAAGGAGATGTCGCGCCATCTGCCAGGGCTGGGGTCGTCACCAAGGCCGCGATCAAGCATCCCGCCACGAAGGCGGTATGGCGAACGCTTCTGGTTCTGGACTGGGTCGTATTCATGGTCGTGTTCCTCGGTGGTAGTCCAGCTTATATAGATTCGGGTCAGGCAGATTGGTTCAAACCACACTGAGCGGTGCGTGACTCGGTCGACGAGACCGCATTTACATGAGACGGGTCTGATAATTGCCGGCATCGGTCAGGGATATTCGGCGATATCTTTTATCAGAATCTGCGCTTATGTCGACCGAACTGACTGTTTTGATCGTCCAATCAACGAGTGATTCGCCATGGTGAGATAAGGCTTATAGTCGGGTTCGTTGTCCGGTATGGATCATGTCCGAAAGACTTCCCCGCTTCAGAAATCGACATCAGGCATTCGTCGGTTGGATTTGCGCAAAAAAGCAACGGCAGTTGAGGGAACCTTTAAGACTTAAATCAGCTCGAAATCACCGGACACATCAGTCAGCATATCGATCCACCCAGGAGAGAGACCATGAACACATGCAAGTTCTTCGATGGGAGACATACGGCCAGGGTGATGCCCTTGGGCCTACTCGCCATCGCGCTGGGCGCGGCTTTCCTGCTTGTCCCAGTTGCCGGTGCCATGACCGGAGATTCGTCGTCTCCGCACGCCAAGCTCGCGCTATGGGTGGGGCATTGGAGGGTACGCATCGATACTAAGGAGACGAAGTTTAGCCATGCCGCCACGGAATACTTCGACTCGAAATGCTCTTTCCTCCCCCATGGAACTTTCGTGGCTTGCGAGTACTTGAATATCTCGCAGGATCCCATTGCAGGTCGTCCCATAAACGACGTCTCGCTCTTCTATTACAGCGATGTCGACAAGGTCTTCAAATACACGAATGTGGGCCCGGAAGGCGGGCCGAGTGAAAACGTCTTTCAAGTGGATGGGACCGTGTGGACCAGGCCGTTTGAGATTCAAAGCAAGAGCTACGGCATGATCGATGCCCGGGAGATCTATACATTCGTCTCTCCTGACAAACAGTCGGGTCGGCTCGAGATATCGATCGACAAGGGCACCCACTGGACCGTGGTGCACGAGGCGATCGCCACGAGAGAACCTTAAGCGGAGCGCCGAATCCGTTCCATGCAAGCGGCTCTCGCCTGAATAAGGCCGATTCCTACGGGGATGCCCGAATGGGGCCAACGTGGCCCAAGAAACCTCATGAGTTCGTGCACGGCTCGCCCGGCGACGCCTCGCTTATATATGAGGCAAATCCAACAATTGCGTGGATCCGCCATGAAGGATCGAAGTATCTTTTATCCGAATTGAATGTTTAATCAAACGAATTGAATGTCTTAATGGCCCAACTGCATTTTCTCCTCTCTTGACTGCTCTAAATCGACCGTTCCCCTCGTAGCTCCTGTGCGTCCTGTGGCAGAGAATGGCTCTCACGCGTGAGTGCTGTTGTATTTGTGCAGTGGTACTCCGCACGAGGCAGTAAAGCCTGTTTGTTTCGTGCCAGGAGCCTGTTGTGAGTCGGCAACATCCGAATCGCAACCCACACGAGACGCAGGGTCGATCAAACATCCACAGCGGAGGCGAGAGAGAACCATATGAACAGCAATCAAATCGGGAAGGCCGTACGTTATGCACTCCTCGCGGGCACGGCATCGGCGCTCGCGACTCCTTCTGTCTTCGCCGCGGACGCGGCCGCCACCACGGCCAGCACCGACCAGAGCACCGCGCAACTGGGCAAGATCGAAGTGACGGGTACGCGCATCAAGCGCACCAGCGTCGAGACCGCCCAGCCGATCACCGTGGTGACGGCGCAGGAGATCAAGGCCTCCGGTTTCGCCAACATCGGCGATGTGTTGCAGAGCCTCACGTCCACGGGTTCCGCCGTCAATGAACAGGTCAATAACGGTAACGGCGGCGAAGAAAATATGGACCTGAGGAACTTAGGTCCGCAGCGCGTGTTGGTGCTCGTGAACGGCCATCGCTGGGTGCCGGAGATCGACAACGCCGTCGACCTTCAGACCATCCCTGCCTCGGTGATCGACCATATCGAGATCCTGCAGGACGGCGCCTCGGCCATCTACGGCTCTGACGCCATCGCGGGCGTGGTCAACGTGATCACGGTGAAGGATTTCAGCGGCGCTGAAGCCAATGCCTACATAGGTATGTATCACGGCAACGGCCATAACGACGGCAAGAAGCAGGAATACGACTACACCTTGGGCTCAAGCGGCGACAAGAGCGGTGTGGTGATGAACGTCTCCTACAACAACGAGTCGGGCAACTACGCGGGTAGCCGCACTCTTACCAAAGAAGCCATCTACGGCATCGGCGGCGGCAGCAGCTCGGTCCCCGGAGGCCGCTTCATCATCAACAATGGCAGCATTTGCGGTGCCATGCCCGGGGTGACTGAGAGCCCCCTTTTCCCGCCGAACACGCCAGGCGGCAGCAACAATATACCTGGTGCCCCCGGTCCGGCCACTGAGTGCGACGTCACCCTGAAGGCCCCCGGTGCTGTCCCGACGCCGAACGCCACCAGCGATTGGCGCGACTTCGCCGGCTCGGATGAATTCAACTACGCCCCCCTGAACTATCTCATAGCCCCGAGCGAGCGCACTTCCCTCTACGTGCAGGGCCATTACGACTTGGCGGACAACCTGACTTTCACCACCACGGTGCTGTTCAACAACCGCAATTCCCTGCAGCAGCTGGCTCCGGAACCCCTGTTCCTGGGCGAAGAGAACAACGGTGTGCAGAACAACGGCGAGAACATCGGTGTGGGCGCGGACAACCCGTTCAACCCCTTCAAGGTCGACTTGGTGCCCTATCCCAAGTTCGACCCGGTGGACCCGAAAAACCCGATCCTGGGTGCCCAGGTCCCCGACCCCAACTTCGCCGGCTGGTGCGCGCTCTACGGCTCGGCCAACTGCATGACCACCGGCGTGGAACTCGTCTCCCTGCGCCGTCGCGGTACTCCCCAGGAGCTCGGCGACCGCGTGCAGAACGAGAACATAGATACGTTCCACTGGTCAGCCGGTTTCAAGGGCTACTTCAACATGCTCGGCAACGAGTGGGACTGGGACGTCAACGGTGCCTACAACAGCAATTTCCGCGAACAATCCCTCACCGGTGACTTCAACACCTCGCAGCTCCAGGCGTCCTTGAGCAGTTCCTGCGCGGCGACGGCTGGCTGCGTGCCGCTGAATATATTTGGCGGTGCCGGTGCGGCGGGGCAGACCATCACCCCGGCCATGTCCTCGTTCGTCGGCTTCGAGGCCCATAACATCGATCGCCAGGATGTCCGCAACTATGGTGCCGATATCAGCGGCGACCTGTTCGACCTGCCTGCGGGCCCCGTGGGCCTGGCCCTGGGCTACGAGTACCTGGAGCAGAACGGCTTCGACCATTCGGACGCGTTGATCGCCCTGGGCGTCACCACCGGCAACGCCGCCAAGCCGACCAATGGCCGGGTGGCGACCGACGCCGAGTACTTCGAGTTCAACATCCCGCTGGTTGCCGATGCTCCGTTCATGAAGGACGTGAGCCTCGACCTTGCCGACCGCTTCTCCCAGTTCAAGTGGGGTGGCATCGGTCAGGGTCAGGTGTTCATCCCGGGCGCCGACCATGCCTCCACGGCCCGCGCGGCCCTGCGCTGGCAGGTCAACGACAACCTCTTGCTGCGCGGTAGCTGGTCCCAGGGCTTTAGGGTACCGAGCATCAGCGAGTTCTATGAGGGCATCAACAACAACTTCCCGGCGGTCACGGATCCCTGCACCATCGGCAATGCCGGCGGCGCGTTCTGCGCGTCCAACGGCCATCCGGTGGTGGCCAAGCAGATCAGCGGCCAGATCAGCACCATCGCCGGCGGCAACGCGAAAATGACCCCGGAGAAGTCCATCTCCAAGACGGTCGGCTTCGTGTACAACCCCGACTGGATGCCGGGGTACGACTTGAGCGTGGACTACTACCACATCAGCCTGGTGAATACGGTCGCGACGATCGGTCCCGACAACATCCTGGATGGGTGTTATCAGGCCAACGTGCAGAGCTACTGCAAGCTGATCCAGGTGGTGAGCGGTCAGGTCAACCAGATCGAGAATATCAACACCAACGTGGGCTCGACCATCACGGACGGCTTCGATATCGCCACACACTACAAGTTCCCGAGCACCAGCGCGGGCGACTTCAAGCTGGGCGTGGATATCACCATCCTGAAGCGCTTCGACAAGACGGTGCCGAACGCCACCGTGCCGGGCGGCTACGCCGTCAGCAAGCTGGCGGGATGGTCCGTGCCGAACGCGCCGCTCAGCGTCAATCCGGGTTCCGGCGCGACTTATCCGAAGCGCCGTCTGAATCTGAGCCTGAACTGGCACTACGGCGACTGGTCGGCTATGTGGTCCATGTACTACGTCGACCACACCGTCGAACCCTGCACCAACGCCAACGCTTCGCCGACCACGGTGATCGCGAACTGCACCTATAACAACGATGCGAAGAACGCCGCTACGTACAATCACTACTTCCAACTCGGCGTCTTCAGCCATCCGTTCACGGCCAACCAGGCGGCACAGACCTGGAATGCCCAGGGTGTGACGGCCTATCTGGGCCAGAACCACATCGGTGCGGTGACCTACCACGACGTGGAGGCTACTTATCACATGGACAGCTGGAACACCGACTTCACCTTCGGTATCCAGAACCTGTTCGGCAAGCAGCCGCCGTCGTCGATGAGTTCGTTCTCGAACAGCTACTATCCGTTCTACAACCGGATCCCCGGCCAGTTCTTCTTCGGCCGGGTAAGCGTGAAGTTCTGAACGGACGGGAGTTTGCTGGAGAGAGGTGCTCCTGAGACTTGCGGCCCCGGAAACGGGGCCGCTCTTTTTTTGAAAGCGGGATTCGAAGTGGAGCTTCGCACGGGGGGCAGGGATGTACGCCCTGGGCCGTAAGCGGGCGAGCAGGGCGCCTGCGAGCGCCCGCGCAGGATGTGCGGGCCGGGGTATTTGCGTAGCAGGATGCGAAGCAAGAGGGGATGCGTAGCGATTAAGGGCGCCAATGCCGCGGCGGGCGGGAGCTCCGGCAGGAACTCCGAGGCGGTGACTTAAGGGCGATCGGATCTCAGAAGGATTGGGGACGGGGGCGGGTCAAGGCGAGCTTGCCACCCGGTTCCTCAGGCCGGTGGACTGGCGCTCCCCGCGCCGTTCTTCTTCCACCTGGCCAGCAGGGTCTGGATGTTCATCTTGTAGGTGACGCCGGAGGTCATGGTGCTGCCGTCCAGCATGGTGAAGGCATAGCGCGAGCCCGCGGCACGCACGTCGCGGATCTGGTCGACGTTCAGAATCACCGAGCGATGGATGCGGACGAAGTGGTGGGCAGTGAGCTTGCTCTCCATCTGGGAGATGCGCTCGCTGGTGTGGATCACCTCGCCGGTGGTCATGTGCAGGTTCACGTAGCTGCCGTCGGCGATCAGGTGGCGGATGTGCTCGAGGCTCAGGAAGCGTACCCGCCGGCCGATCTTCACTGGAACCCGGTCCGACACGGTCGCGGCTTCCACCGTCGGGCCCGCCTGCGGGACCTTGAGGCCACGCAGCAGATCCTCCATGCCGACCAGGCCGTCGGCCCGCCGTTCCAGGTCCAGGCTGCCGCGCAGGCGGATCAGGGCCTGTTGGAGGCGCGCACCGTCCACGGGCTTCAGGACGTAGTCCATGACGCGGGCGTCGTAGGCTTCCAGGGCGTAGTCGTCGTAGGCGCTGACGATGATGGTGTAAGGGCGCTTGCTGAAGCCGTTCTTCCGCAGCATCTCGAGGCCCGTGAGGGCCGGCATCTGCACGTCCAGGAACAACGCGTCGGGTTTGAGCGTCTCCACCATCTGCGCGGTCTCTTGCCCGCTGCAGCACTCGCCGACGATCTCCACGTCCGTTTCCCGGGCGAGCAGGGATCGTAGGCCTGTGCGCGCCAGCTTCTCGTCGTCTGCGATCAGGACCCGAATCATGTGTGGATTCTGCCACGGCAGGATTTCTGGGCAAGCGAAGTTCTGCGCTGGAGCGGCCGTTTATAAGGCTCTATGAGACTTTAGATGCGGCGAATCGTACTGAATTAACGTCCAATCCATGTTTGAGCAAAACGATTCGGGCCGCTATTTATGTATAGTAAAGGCATGCGCGGAATGTCTTGAGTCGCCTATCGCGACGCCGCAGACGCTCGACCGTATCTTTTTTGGACCGGACCATGGAATCCAGCAGCGCGCCACTCCACCGGCATAGACGCATCATGCTGATCCTCGCCAACAGCGTGGCGATATGGTTCTGTGTGACCGCTTCGGATCTGTCAGGTGTCTATCTCCAGCGTGAGTCCCGGCTACCCGGGGCAGGTGGCATAGACGCAGACATGGCGGCGGGCTTGTTGCGCCACGGGCTGATGCTGCCCTTGCTGATCATCTTCTACTTCGTGGCCCTCCACGTCTACGACAGCGCGCTGCGCCCCGCGGCCAAATGGACGCTGCAGGTGTGCCTGGGGCTGGGCTACGGTATCGCCACCTATCCCTTGATGTTGGTGGCTGTGGCGATGCTCTACGGCAGGGCAGACCACTACGAGATTGTGCCGGGCAGCTTCAGCGACGTGCTGTTCGCCAGGGTCTACATGTGGATCTATTACGCGAGCGGCTACGCGCTCATGTATTTCCTGGGCCTATTCCTGACGTTCAACATGGCGAACCGGCTCGAGCTCGCGGAAGGGCGGGTACGGCTGGAAAAGCTCAATGCCGATTGGATGGCCTTGAAGCTCAAGGTGCTGCGCTGGCAGCTCAACCCCCATTTCCTGTTCAATAGCCTCAACACCGTCTCGGCGCTGCTGAAGTCGGCGCCGGCCAGGGCGGACAGCGTGTTGGCGAAGTTCAGCGGTTTGCTGCGCCTGACGCTGCGTGAACAGGAGAGCGCCTATATCACGGTGAGTGGAGAGCTCAATTACATACACAGCTATCTCGAGATGGAGATGGTCCGTTTCGAGGACCGTCTCGAACTCGACATCGAAGCCGATGAGGACGCTCTGGAAGCGCGGCTGCCCTGTTTCCTGGTGCAGCCCCTGGTGGAGAACGCCATCAAGCACGGCGTCGCCAAGGTCCCCGGGCCCGCCAAGATCGATGTCAGTATCTCACGCCGGGCCGGCCGACTGGTGATATGCGTCAGGAACAGCTCTTCCAGGAAGTTCGTCGCGGAGCGGCCCGACGGCGGAGGCCTCGGTATCCGGAACCTGCGTGAGCGCTTGGAAGTGATCTACCCGGGCGCCTACGCCTTCGAATATGGCCATGCCGAAAACGAAGATTGGAACGCCCTAATCGAGATCCCGCTTGAGATGGAGCCTCAGTCTGCGGCGGCGCGCGATGCCGGACTCCTCGCTGACCCGCGCTTGCGGCGGGCGCCATGATCCGGGCCCTGCTCGTAAGGGTGAAGGCCCCTGTGGCGCCTGCCCCATACCTTCCGGGTCGGGTCATGGGGTCCGGCAGCGTCCCGCTCCCCTGGCACAGACGCACCATGCTGATACTCACCAACGGCGTGGCGCTATGGGTCTGTCAGACCGCTTCGGATCTATTGGGCGTCTATCTACAGCATGAGTCCGGGCCTTCTGGGGCGACTGCGATAGACGCAGATATGGTGACGGGTTTAACACACCATGTGATGGTGCTGCCCTTGCTGATCATGCTCTACTTCGCCGCCTTCTACATCTACGACAGCGTGCTACGGCCCGCCGCCAAATGGATACTGCAGCTGTGCCTGGGGCTGGGTTACGGTATCGCTACCTATCCGCTGCTGTTCGTGACCGTGGCGATGCTCTACGGCAAGGCGGATCACGATGAAGCCGTGCCGGGCAGCTTCATCCATGTGCTGTTCGCGAGGCCCTACATGTGGGTCTACAACGCAAGCGGATGGTCGCTACTTTATTTCGTGGGCTTGCTGCTGATATTCAATATGGCGAGCCGGCTCGAACTGGCAGAGGGCCGGGCACGGTTGGAACGCCTCAATGCCGAATGGATGGCCTTGAAGCTCAAGGTGCTGCGCTGGCAGCTCAATCCCCATTTCCTGTTCAACTGCCTCAACACGGTCTCGGCGCTCCTGAAGTCTGCGCCCGACCGGGCGGATACCGTGTTGTCGAAGTTCAGCGCCCTGCTGCGCCTGACGCTTAGGGAACAGGAGAGCGCCTATATCACGGTGGGCGGCGAACTCAACTACATAAACAGCTATCTCGACATGGAGTTGATACGCTTCGAGGACCGCCTGGAGCTCGACATCGAGGCGGACGAAGATACCCTGGAGGCGTGCCTGCCCTGCTTCTTAGTACAGCCCCTGGTAGAGAACGCCATCAAGCACGGCGTCGCCAAGATCCCCGGCCCCGCGATGATCAGCGTCAGCGCCTCGCGACGTGACGATCGGCTGGTGATCTGCGTCCGGAACACCTCTTCCAGGAAGTTCGCCACGCCGCGCTCCGATGGCGGAGGCCTCGGCATCCGGAACCTGCGGGAGCGCCTGGAAGTGACCTATCCAGGTAAACATACGTTCCACTGCGGTTATGTGGAGAACGATGCTTGGAGCACCATCATCGAGATCCCCTTCGAACGGGAGCCACCGGTAGAGGCAGGGCGCGATGCCGCGCCGGCCGGCCCCATGAGGAAGCTGGCATGATCCGGGTATTGATCGCAGAAGACGAACCCCACGCCCGTGACAAGCTCCGGGAGCTGGTGCTCGCCCAGCCGGACCTCAAGGTCGTCGCCGAGTGTGCCGACGGCCTGCAGGCGTTGCAGGCGGTCGCCGCCAAGCAGCCGGAGCTCCTGTTCCTGGACATCGAGCTACCGGGCCTGAACGGCATCGACCTGGTGAAGTCCATGGACCGCAGTCGGGCCCCCTACATCGTCATCACCACCGCCTATTCGGAGCACGCCGTGTGGGCCTTCGATGAGAACGTGGTGGACTACCTGTTGAAACCCTACGACCAATCGCGGTTCCAGCGCGCCTTGCAGCGGGTGCGCCTCGCCATGCGCGACTCCGGCATCGCCGTCACCCCGGGCTCGCCGCCGGTCGGCAATTCGGTCTCCTGGCACGCGGCGGACACCCTCAGGCTCAAGGTGGGCACCCGCATCAAGTTCATCGCCACCGCCAAGGTGCGCTATATCAAGGCCCAGGGCGACCACATCCTGGTCAACACCGTGGAGCAGGAGTTCCTGGTGCGGGAGCGCATCAAGAACATCGAGACGGCCCTGAGCTGCGACCAGTTCATCCGGGTGCACCGCTCGGCCCTGCTCAACGTCCGCTACATCAAGGAGATGCAGCCGCGGCAGCACGGGGATTACGAGATCACCATGCAGGATGGGGCGGTGTTCCGCACCAGCGCCAGCTACCGGACCTCGGTGCGCGGCATGATGAAGCGCACCTGAGGGCAGCTTCTCTTATAATCGGTCCCGATGCGGCCGCCGCGGCCCGTCAGGAGCCGCCATGATCGACCTCTACTACGCCCCCACCCCCAACGGACTCAAGATCAAGCTGTTCCTGGAAGAGGCGGGGTTGCCCTACACCATCCATCCGGTGAACATCAGCAAGGGCGACCAGTTCAAGCCTGAGTTCCTGGCCATCTCCCCCAACAACAAGATTCCCGCCATCGTGGACCAGGCGCCGGCGGACGGCGGCGCGCCTATCCCCATCTTCGAGTCCGGCGCGATCCTGGTCTACCTCGCCGAGAAGATCGGGCGTTTCATCCCCAAGGACCTGCGTGGCCGGACCGAGGTGCTGAAGTGGCTGTTCTGGCAGGTAGGAGGATTGGGGCCCATGGCGGGGCAGGCGGGCCATTTCCGCGTGTATGCTCCCGAGCCCATCCCCTACGGCATCGATCGCTACACCAAGGAAGTGAACCGGCTCTACGGCGTGCTCGACAGGCAGCTCACCGGGCGCGACTACGTGGTGGGGGAATACGGCATCGCCGACATAGCCATCTATCCCTGGATCGTGCCCTATGAGCCCCATGGCCAGAAGCTAGAAGACTTCCCGCATTTGAAGCGTTGGTTCGAGAAGGTGAAGGCACGGCCAGCCGTGGTGAAGAGCTACGAGGGTGTGGAGCCGCCTTACGTCCGTTCCCGCGGGATCAGCGAGGAGGAGCGCAAGGTGCTCTTCGGCCAGACCGCCGATTCCGTCAAGCGCTGAGTTTCAGTACCGGTTTTTCCTGGGGCGCGCCGCCGCACTGATCCATGCTTTGAAAGCCACAACCTTCGGCGGCAGAGGATCCTGTTGCGGATGCACCAGGTAGTAGGCGTAGCGCGCCTTGAGACTGGGGTGGCATTGCACCAGTTCGCCGGACTTCAGTTCCGCCTGCACCAGCACGCCGAGCGCCAGCGCCACGCCTTGACCCTCGGCCGCCGCCTTGAGCAGCAGGTTTGATTCGCTGAAACCAGGTCCCGGCGGTATCGCAGGTTGCTCCAGGCCCACGGCTCGGAACCATTCCTCCCAGGGTTCGAACACGTGGTGCAGCAGGGTGCAACCCAGGAGCTCCTGCGGCGTGCGCGGCAATCTTCCGCCGCGATAACGTGGACTGCACACCGGGAAGATTTCTTCGTCCAGAAGCTTCTCCGCCGAGAGCCCCTGCCAGCTGCCCGGGCCGAAGCGCACAGCGAGATCCACATCCTCACGCTGGAAGTCCGTGAGCCCGGTGGTGGCCCGCAGATTCACGTCCAACTCGGGATGGCGCAGGTATAACTCGGGCAACCTCGGCACCAACCAGCGGGCCGCGAAACCAGGCAGCGCGCTCACCGTGAGCGTGGTGCGGCGCGCCTCGGGCTTGAGCTCGGCCACGCCCCGTTGTAAGCGCGCGAAGCCCTCGCGTACATGGACATAGAAGCGCTGCCCATCGGCGGTGAGCAGCATGGCGCGGCCGCTGCGACGGAACAGCTCCACGCCGAGGTGCTCCTCCAGCGCCTTGATCTGGTGGCTCACGGCGCTGTGGGTGATGGCGAGTTCCTCTGCCGCGCGGCTGAAGTTGAGATGCCGGGCGGCGGTCTCGAAGGCGCGCAGGGCGGAGAGCGGCGGCAGGCGGGTAGGCATCATTTGATGTTAGTTTTATTCACAATACATGTCAAAAGATATCGTTGGTAAGCTTATTTAATCCTGCATATCCTTAGAATATCTGTTCGCTGGGATAACAGTTCATGCAGGTCTCCGAGCTCGCCACCGACATCCTGCTGTTTCGCGGCGATGCCTATGAATCCCTGGCCACGGCCTTCGTCCACGGTCGCGACGTGTTCCTGGTGGATGCCCTGGGCGGTGCGGCGGACGCGGAGGCCATGCGCGCGCATCTCGAGGGCCGGCTGGGTTTGAGGGTGCTCATAATCCTCATGACCCATTACATGAGCGACCACATGGCGGCCTTGCGCTTGTTCCCCCGAGCGCGCGTAGCCGCCCATAGGCTCTACGCCCAGACCTTCTTCTCCCAGCGAGACCTGAGCGCCGAAGACGAGCGTGCCTTCGTGCTGCCCTCCATCGAGCTCGGCGGTGAATCCGCCTTCGACTGGGGCCGTCATCGTTTGAAGGTATTCCCCAACGAAGGCAAGACGCCTTGCACCCTGAACGTGGACGTGCCGGCGGCGGACCTGGTGCTCTGCAGCGACAACCTGGTGGGCAATACCGCTTACCTCTCGTCCTCGACGCCGGAACTCCTGGACGTGGGCCTCAGGCGCTTGCAGCAGCTCGGCCGCAGCCGGGTCGTGCCAGGGCATATGGATGCGATGCCGGGCGAGACCCTGGCCCACGCGCGTCACTACCTCGTGCGGCTGCGGGAAGAGGTGGCGGGGGCACGACGTAGCGGCCCTGCTGAGAACATCCGTGGCATCACCATCGAACGCTGCCTCGCTGCGGGCGTCACACCTACGCCTTTCGAGCATGAGTGGCACGGGCGCAACCTGGAACTGATCGTAGAACGGGGCTTGTTCCCGTTGCATTGAACCAAGGAGCAGAGACATGAAAGTACGCGCATCCATATCGGTCCTTACATTGTTCGCTGCTGCGTTGCTGACCCCGGCAGCTCGCGCCGAGGCCTTGCACTACGGCTGGCAGAAGGTGGATGGCCTCAGCATCTTCTACCGCGAGGGCGGCGATCCCGGCGCACCCACCCTGGTGTTCCTCCACGGCTACCCGTCGTCATCCATCCAGTACGAGAAGGTCATGGAGCGCATCGCCTCGCCCACACTGCACGTGATCGCCATGGACTATCCCGCCTTCGGCTACTCTGACGCGCCGGACCACCGCCAGTACGCCTATACCTTCGACCACGTGGCCGAGACGGTGGCGCATTTCCTCGCGGCCCGGGGCATAAAGCGCTACGCCCTGTTCATGCAGGACTACGGCGTGCCAGTGGGTTTCCGCCTGCTCATGGCGGACCCGCAAGCCATCAGCGCGGTGATGGTGCAGAACGGCGTCATCCACCTGGACGGTTTCCCCAAAGCCCAGGATCCCAACGGTGAACTGCGCCAGCATTGGGAACACCGCAATGCGGCCCTGGACCAGAAGCGCATCGCCTATGCCATGAGCCTCAAGTTCCCGCAGCCGGAGGGCTGGGACGAGGACGATAAGATGAGCCCCGACGCCATCCTGCTCATGGTGGAGTCGGCGCAGCGGCCCGGCGTGCCGGTGGCACGCACTGACCTATGGTTTGATTACGGCAACAACGTGAAGCGCTACCCCGCCTGGCAGGCGGCGCTACGGGCCCTGCACCCGCCGGTGCTGGTGATCTGGGGTAGCCGCGATGACTTCTTCACCGTCCCGGGGGCGGTCGCCTACCTGCGCGATGCACCCCAGGCGGAAGTGCATATATTGGATACGGTGCACTTCGCCACCCTGGAAGCGCCGGACGAGGTGGCGCGACTGATCCTGGACTTCGTGGCGCGCCATCCCCTGGCGGCAGGGGAGCAGGGTCCCGCCGTTTGATGCGGAAGGAAGGGTGGCGGCGGTAGAATGTGGGCGTCCGAATGGACACCACCTCCCCTTCTTTCCCTGCACGCGTGTGGCGCTCCTCGTGCGCGCGGGTATGAGGTACACGCACCATGCCCAGCTTCCCGGCCCTGATCGCCTTCACCCTCATCGTCCTGACCATGGCGCTCACCCCGGGCCCCAACATGATCTACCTCGTGTCCCGCTCCCTGAGCCAGGGCCCGAGGGCCGGACTCACCTCCCTCATCGGGGTGGGCATCGGTTTCGTGGTCTATATGCTGCTCGCCGCCTTCGGCATCACCGCCATCTTCGTGGCGGTGCCCTATGCCTACGACGCACTGCGCCTCGCCGGCGCCGCCTATCTCCTCTACCTGGCCTGGCAGGCGCTGAAGCCAGGTGGCCGCTCACCCTTCGAAGTGCGGCAACTGCCCCAGGACAGCCCGCGCCGGCTCATCGCCATGGGCCTCATGACCAACCTGCTGAACCCCAAGGTGGCCATGCTCTACCTCGCGCTCCTGCCCCAGTTCATCGACCCGGCCCGTGGCAGCGTGCTCATGCAGTCGCTGATGCTCGGCTGCATCCAGATCACCGTGGGCGTCACCATCAACGGGCTGGTCGCCGCCAGCGCCGGTGCCATCGCCGGGTTCCTGGCCAGGAGCCCCCTCTGGCTCCGGGTGCAGCGCTGGTTCATGGGCACGGTGCTCACGGGTCTGGCGGTGAACATGCTGCGGGAATCCCGGCGCTGAAGCCGGCTTGAAGCCGGCGGTGGGTCCGGGGCATCATCCAGGGGGTCTTGAGGGGCCAAGAACACCAAAATAAACCAGGGAGATCCACCCATGCAGGTCGTCGTACGCATGCTGCTGATGTCCACTCTCGCCCTCGCTACCGGTCCCGTGTTCAGCGCGGCGCCACCTGACCCGGATGCGCTGGTGGATAGGATGCCGGCGCCCCCCAAGAGCTATGCCGAAGCCGATAAGCGCTGCGGCAAGGTCAACGGGCAGGGCAAGACGAGCTACGTGACCTTCCAGAACGACCCGGACATGCAGAAGCTCCTCGACGAGGTCAAGAAGGATGCGGATGGCATGGCCGATCAGCAGAAGCAGTTCATGCAGGCCAACATGACCAAGCTCCAGACCACCAGCATGGACCCGAACACGATCCAGAACCAGGCGCAGATGACCGCCGCCATGTTCGCCGCGAACCAGAAGAACCAGGCCACCCAGCCAGATCAGCTCGCCACGCAGCAACTCGACCCCATCCACCAGACCGCCTGGAACGACCTCAACGGCGTGGACAAGCAGGCGGTGGACAGCGGCAACAGCTGGCAGAGCAAGTACAGTGCCTGCGGCAAGCTGCCGAGCTTCATGGAGACGGGCTGCGAGAAGACCGTGCAGCACGAAGCCCAATCCGACGCCGACGATTACGCCAAGAAGCGCGTCCCCATCGTGGACAAGTATTTCACCGCCCTCGGACCCGCCTGGACCCAGTACGTGGCCGAAGTGCACAAGAGCCTGGCGAACGTGAAGCTCGTGGTGCCGAACAACGTGGATCCGGACGACCTGCATACCCAGATCTTCATCATGGTCAACCAGGGCCAGCGCTTGCAGATGGCCCAGACCGCCATCGAGAAGGCAAGCAACGCCGAGTGCCCCAACGATCTGCTGAGCGACATGCAGAAGGACTACGGCGGCGTCTGTGCCGGTGAAGGCTGCTGATAGCGGCGGCCGCATGAGGTACGGGACAACACTAGTACTGTGCCTCGTCGCGCTATCCGTGAGTCCGGCGGCGCTGTCCGCGCCGGAGGAGATCCAGGTCTACCTCGACGACCTCGTGGGGACGGGTAACTTCGGCACCGACGTACACAACAACTATGTGATTTCGGGGAGCTCTATCCCGGATTACCCGGGTGCCGAGGCGCCGGAACACGTATACCGGCTCACGCCCGAGTTCTACTACGGCCTGTCCGACACCCTGGAGCTCGGGCTCTACGTGCTCACCACTCGCCAGCCCGGCCGGGACCCCACCTTCGATGGCTCCAAGCTCCGCTTGAAGTTCATCGCGCCCCATGACGTGCAGCAGGGCGCCTTCTGGGGCGCGAACCTGGAGATCGGCGACACGAGCTTGAGGGTCTCGCCCCAGCCCTGGGGCACGGAGCTCAAGGGGATCTACGGTTATCGTTGGTCCCGCTGGCTGTTCGCCTTCAACACCAACCTGGACTGGACCGGCACCGCCCCCTTCGCGGGGCCGACGTCCCTGGATGTGGACAGCAAACTCGCCTACATGACCGACGGCGGATACCAGTTGGGGTTCGAGAGCTACAACGAGCTCGGCGAACTCTCCCACCTCGGACATCTCTCCCAGAATAGCGAGGTGCTCTATGCGGTGTTCGATACCGATTTAGGCAAGAGCATGGACTTGAATGCCGGCATAGGCCGCGGGCTCACCACCTCGTCGGATCGATGGGTGCTGAAGTTCATCCTGGGTTTCCACTTCTAGGTGTCATATGCAGATACTGGAAACCGACCGGCTCGTCTTGAGCCGGCTGAGCCCGGAGGATGCGCCCTTCATACTCGAGCTCGTGAACGAGCCCGACTGGTTGCGCTTCATTGGTGACCGGAACGTGCACGACCTGGACGGCGCCCGTGCCTATATAGAGAGGGTGAGAGCGGAGATGTACGCCCGGCATGGTTTCGGTCTCTACAAAGTCGCCTCGAGATCCGGCGCTGTCCCCTTGGGCATGTGCGGGCTCCTGAAGCGCGACAGCCTGCCGGACGCGGACATCGGTTTCGCCTTCCTGGCGCGGCACCGCGGTCGGGGTTATGCCCATGAGGCGGCCCGGGCCTGCCTCGACCAGGGTCGCCGTGCGTTCGGCCTGACGCGCATCCTCGCCATCACCAATCCCGAGAACCTGAGCTCCATCCGCCTGCTGGAGAAGCTTGGGTTCCGCTTCGTGGAACGGCTCCATCTCGAGGGCCATGGTGGCGACAGCAACCTCTACGAACAGCTGCCTTCTGACCCTGGTCTTTGACTTGACTTCTGTAAGCCTATGATTCGGATGGGTTCATTTTTCCTTGAATTTGACTAAACGGTCAACTATACTTTTGCCCATCATCGAGGTGGAACCCATGGGAAGAGTCAGCGACGCACGCGAGAGATTGCTGGAAGCGGCCAACACGTTGACCTGGAAGCTCGGGTACAACGCGGTGACCGTGGACGCCATCTGCGAACACGCGGGCGTGAAGAAGGGCAGCTTCTACCATTATTTCGAATCCAAAGCGGCCTTGAGCAAGGCCGCCATCGAGGACTGGTGGCAGACCAAGAGCCGTCCGGTCCTGGACAGGGCCTTCTCTGTCACGAATCCGCCGCTGGAACGTCTTAAGCTGTATTACGCGGCGTTGTATGAGCTTCAGGTACAGCGCCAGAAAGCCGGCGAGCAGGTGTTGGGCTGTCTGGGGTTCAGCGTCGCCATGGGCCGCGACAGCGTGGATCCTGAGGTGTGGGAGACCACCCAGCACGTGTTGCAGCGCAAGCGCCGTTATTTCGAGACCGCCATCCGCGATGCTGCGGACGCAGGGCTCGTCGATGTGCCGGATGTGGAGGCGTCGGTACAGGCGGTGTACTCACTGTTCGAGGGCGCCTGGGCGCGGGCTCGCATCCAGAACAGCCCGGAGCCGCTCGTGGGGCTCTATGAACAGACTTTGCGATTGCTGGGAGCAGCCCAGCCCACTGCACCGAGATCACAGGTCGCATAAGAGAGAGAGTTAACAGCGGTTTTTTTTGACCATAAGTTGACCAAACGGTCAACTAATTGAAACATTGCAGGAGATGGCCATGGCTAACGAGACGCAGCAGAACACCAATACCCCCCCTCCCCGCAACGAGAAGCGCCGCCGCGCGCTCCTGGGTCTCGCCGGGCTCTTCACCGCTGCGGCCGTTACCTATGGGATCTATTGGGCCGTGTCCGGCCGCTTCCACCAGAGCACCGATGACGCCTACGTGGCCGGCAACGCCGTGCCAGTGATGGCGGAAGCCCAGGGTACGGTGACCGCGATCCTCGCCGACGAGACGAGCCAGGTGCATCAGGGCCAAGTGCTGGTGCGCATGGACGACTCCGACGCCAAGGTGGCGCTGCAGGAAGCGGAGGCCAAGCTCGCTTCCACCGTGCGCCACGTGGAAGAGCTCTACGCCACCGAGAAGCAGCTCAATGCCAAAGAGGCTTCCCAGCAGGCAGCCCTGGCCCTGGCCCGTTCCGATTACGCGCGCCATGAGAACCTGAACAAGCGCGGCTACTTCTCCGCCAGCGCGCTGGAGCACAGCGCCACCTCCGTGACCATCGACGAGCACAGCGTGGTGGAGGCGCAGCAGTCGCTCGCCGCCGTGCGCGCCCAGCTCGCCAACACCGACCTCATGGATCATCCGGACGTGAAGCTCGCTGCCGCCGCGGTGCGCGCCGCCTATCTCAACCTGCAGCGCATGACCGTGGTGGCGCCGGTGTCGGGCTACATCGCAAAGCGCGGCGTGCAGATCGGCCAGCACGTGGATGCCAACAGCTCGCTCATGGTGGTGGTGCCCCTCGACCAGATATGGGTGGACGCCAACTTCAAGGAATCCCAGCTCGACCGCATCCGTCCCGGTGAGCCCGTGGAGCTGCACTCCGACCTCTACGGCAGCAGCGTGACTTTCCACGGCGTCGTGGCCGGCGTGGATGCCGGTACTGGCAGCGCCTTCGCGCTCTTACCGGCCCAGAACGCCACCGGCAACTGGATCAAGGTGGTGCAGCGGGTGCCGGTGCGCGTGCGCTTCGCGGCGGCCGACATCGAGCGCCACCCACTGCGCATCGGTCTCTCCATGGTCGCGGACGTGGACACCCGCTCCGCCGGCGACGTCCCGGCCACGACCCTGGCGAACGACCCCCAGTACGTCACGCCGGTGTACGACCAGCGCCTCGCGGGTGCCGACGATCTCATCGCCCAGATCATCCGCGCCAACGCCGTGGGCGGCGCGCCGCTGGTGGCGACGACCAGCAAGCCGGACGGCCGTCGTGACCGGTAACCAGGCCCCCATCACAGGGTTCAGCCTCATCCTGCTGACCGTGGGGGTGTCGCTCGCGGTGTTCATGAACATCCTCGACACCTCCATCGCCAACGTGGCGATCCCCACCATCGCCGGCGACCTCGCCATCAGCCCCAACCAGGGCACCTGGGTGATCACCTCGTTCACCGTGAGCCTGGCCATCTCCCTGCCGCTCTCGGGTTGGATGGCGCGGCGTCTCGGCGAGGTGAAACTGTTCCTCTGGACCACGGGCCTGTTCGCGCTCCTGTCCCTTGCCTGCGGCCTGGCGCCGAACCTGGCGAGTCTGGTGTTGCTGCGCGTGCTGCAGGGTGCCGTGGCCGGCCCCATGATCCCGCTCTCCCAGAGCCTGCTCATGCACAACTACCCGCCGGAGAAGCACGGTACCGCGCTCTCCATCTGGAGCATGACGGCGGTGGTGGCCCCAGTGCTGGGGCCGCTGCTCGGCGGCTGGATCACCGACAATTACAGCTGGCCCTGGGTGTTCTACATCAATGTGCCCATCGGTGTCGTCTCGGTGTGGATCACCTGGCGGCTGTTGCGCGGTCGGGAGACGGAGACCGAGCAGCGACCCATCGATCGGGTGGGCTTGGGCCTGCTCGCCATGGGCGTGGCGGCGCTGCAGATCCTGCTCGACAAGGGCAACGAGCTCGACTGGTTCAGTTCCACCACCATCCAGGAACTGGCGGTGGTCTCGGTGGTGTTCCTGGCCTTCTTCGTCGCCTGGGAGCTCACCGAGCAGCATCCCATCGTGGACCTGAGCCTGTTCCGGCAGCGCAACATGACCGTGGGTACGCTCGCCATCACCCTGGGGTATCTCACCTATTTCGCCAACGTGGTGGTGTTCCCGCTGTGGTTGCAGACCGAGATGGGCTACACCGCCACCGAGGCCGGCATCGCTTCGGCGCCCATCGGCGTGTTGGCGGTGGTGGTGGCACCCTGCATGGGTTGGCTCATGAAACGGGTGGATTTGAGGGTGCTGGTCACCATCTCCTTCGCCACCTTCGCGGCGGTGTCGCTCTGGAACGCGAGTTTCACCACGGATGTCACCGTGGGCCAGCTGATGCTGCCGCGGCTCGTGTTCGGGGCCGCCATGCCCCTGTTCTTCGTGCCGCTCATGACCATGGCCTTCTCGGGTCTGCCGCCGCAGCGGGTGGCGAGTGCCTCGGGTCTGCTCAACTTTCTGCGCATGCTGGGGGCGGGCTTCGGCACCTCTCTCGGCATCTCCCTCTGGGACCGGCGTGAAGCCTTGCACGACGCACGCCTCTCAGAAGTAGTGACGCTCAATCATAGTCAGTTCGCTGCGCTCCATGCGCTCGGCGCCAATGCCACCCAGAGCGCGGCCGAGCTCGCCCAAGCCGTGCAGCGCCAAGCCTTCATGCAGGCCACTGACGACTTCGCCTGGCTCACGGGCGGCATCTATCTCGCGCTCATCGGCGTCATCTGGCTGGCGCGGCGCAACGCTCCCGCAGCCGGCGCCGTGGCGGACGCGGGGCATTGAGAACTACAACCGGGGTGCGGCCCCGGACTCACCAGCGAGGCTCATGCCATGCGCTACCGTACCGTGTTCATGCATACCGAGCCGGCCGTCCGCCACTTGAGCGTGGAGCTGGATGGCCTGCGGATCTTCTACCGCGAGGCGGGACCGGCCGACGCGCCGGTATTGCTGCTGCTGCACGGCTATCCTTCCTCTAGCCACTACTTCCGCCGGCTCATGCCTCTGCTCGCGGAGCGCTACCGCCTGATCGCGCCCGACCTCCCCGGTTTCGGCGGCAGCGACGCGCCGGGTCACGACTCCTGGACTTACAGCTTCGACCGCCTGGCCGAGGTGCTGGAGGGCTTCGTCGCGCAGCTCGGGCTCGCGCGCTACGCCCTCTATATATTCGACTATGGCGCGCCAGTGGGCATGCGTCTGGCGGTCGCCCATCCGGAGCGGGTCACGGCCATCATCAGCCAGAACGGCAACCTGTACCGGGAGGGCCTGGGGCCGGGCTGGAAGCTGTGGGAGCGCTATTGGCAGGCGCCGAGCGCAGAGAACCGCGCCGCCATGCGTGCGCTGCTTGATCCGCCGCGCCTGAAGCAGCTCTATCTCACCGGCGCCCGGGATCCGGCGGTGGTGGCGCCCGAAGCCTGGCTGCTGCACGACGCGCTGCTGGCGCGGCCGGGCAACGATGAGCTCCAGCTCGACCTGTTCCTGGACTATCGCCGCAACGTGGAGCTCTATCCCGCGTTCCAGACCTATCTGCGTACCCGCAGGCCACCGCTCCTGGCGGTCTGGGGTCGACATGATCCCGTGTTCTTGCCGGCCGGAGCGGAAGCCTTCCGCCGCGATCTGCCCGAGGCCGAGGTGCATTTCCTGGAGGCGGGTCACTTCGCGCTGGAGACCGAGGCGGAGGCGGTGGCCGTGCTCATCTGCGTGTTCCTCGGCCGAGTGGCATCCGTCGCGCTGTTAGACTCGGAATCCACCCAGGCCGCATGAGGTCGCGGGGCCGCATAGAGTTGCAACAAAGCCTGTGAATACGCGCACGAACTCAGGCCTGTGGCCTGCCTTGGCGGGAGCCTTGATGTTGGCGGTGGCCATGGGCATCGGCCGTTTCGCGTTCACGCCGCTCCTGCCCATGATGCAGAAAGACCAAGGCCTAAGCCTGGTCCTCGGTGGTTGGCTCGCGACTTCCAACTACCTCGGTTATTTCCTGGGAGCTTACACCGCCGCGTGGCTGCGGGCGGCGCCCGGGAAGATCATCTCTCTCTCGCTCCTCGCCACCGCCGTGCTGACGGCTGGTATGGCATTCACGGAGCTGCCTGTCTTCTGGATCTTGCTGCGTGGTCTGGCCGGTGTAGCCAGCGCCTGGGTGCTGGTGTTCACCTCCGCCTGGGCGCTGCATCGACTCGCGGCGGCCAGAGCGCCCGGCCTGCGCGGGCTGCTCTTTAGCGGCGTGGGTTTCGGGATCATGCTGGCGGGATTGCTCTGCATGCTGTTCCTCGACTGGGACTGGTCTGCGGAGCGTTCCTGGTTCGTCTTGGGCGCAGTGGCGTTGCTCCTGAGCTTGTTGGTCCTGCCGGTCTTCGGCGGAGACGAACCTCCCGAGGCCGCGGCATCCACCGCCTTAGGCATCTCCGTCGATCCGCGGCAGGTGCTCGGCACCGCGCTCGCCTACGGCGTGTTCGGCTTCGGCTACATCATCCCAGCCACCTTCCTGCCAGCCATGGCGAAGCAGCGCTTGCCGGACCCCGCACTCTTCGGCTGGGCCTGGCCCGTGTTCGGTTTCGCCGGGCTCGTCTCCACGCTGCTGGCTGGGCGTCTGATGCTGCGCTACTCCAACCGCCGGGTGTGGGGCGTGAGCCACGTCGTTATGGGGGTAGGGGTCATCCTGCCCGTGCTGTTGCAGGGTCTCGCCGGCATCCTGCTCTCGGCCCTGTGCGTGGGCGGCACCTTCATGGTCATCACCTCCGCCGGCATCCAGGAGGCGCGGCGCCTGGCGCCGCAGGATCCCTCACGGCTCATGGCCCGGTTCACCGCCGCGTTCGCCATCGGCCAGATACTGGGACCCTTGTGCGTGAGCCTGCTGCCCAAGGGTTCCGGCAGCCTCACGAGCCTGCTCATCGCCGCCGCCGTGCTCTTGCTGGCCAGCGGCACGGCACTGCTCCTGGGGGGTGTGGATCAGGCGGAAGCGGAATAATCAGGTAACCACCTGATAAAGTTAAAATTTGACGCTAGGGATTCCAATCCCAAAACATTATGTCGAACGGGTGTATCATCCCTGTACGACTTGAAAGGTTGCAGGGATGGCGACGACGCGCAGGGGGTTGCGCCTCATATGGAGCCGAGCCATGAGCGAGACAGGAAGTCTGCATATCCTCCACGTGGAAGACGATCCGGCGCACGCGGAATTGGTGCGGCGCGCGCTGCATAAATCCGGGTTGGACTGCGACATCCGGCTCGTCATGTCCCGCGATGAATACCTGGACGCGCTCGACGCGGGGCGCCCTGACGTGATCCTGTCCGACACCCGCGGTGTGGACTTCGAGGGCCTCGAGGCCCTACGCCACGCCCGCCGCCGCAGCCGGCGCGTGCCCTTCCTGTTCGTCTCCAGCTCCACCGACGACAAGCACATCGCGCGCCTCAAGGCGGAGGGCGCCACCGGGTTCGTGCGCAAGACCGATCTCGGCACCCTGGCTTCGGTCATACTGCGCGCCATGGAACACGCGCGCGATCTCCCCCACGAGCCGGGGCCCGCCTACCTGCGCGGCATGGAGCGCCTGGTCATCGTGGTGCAGGAGCTGTCCCTGGCGCGCGACCTGCCCAGCGTGCAGGCCATCGTCCGGCACGCCGCGCGCGAACTCACCGGCGCCGACGGCGCCACCTTCGTGTTGCGCGACGGCGATAAGTGCTTCTATGCCGACGAGGACGCCATCGCGCCGCTGTGGAAGGGCCAACGCTTCCCCATGTCCACCTGCATCAGCGGTTGGACCATGCTCAACCGTGAGGCGGCGGTGATCGAGGACATCTACGCCGACCCGCGCATCCCCCATGACGCCTACCGCCCTACCTTCGTGAAGAGCCTAGCGATGGTGCCGATCCGCACCCTCGATCCCATAGGCGCCATCGGCAACTACTGGGCCGAGCATCACATGCCCACGGCCGACGAGGTCAAGCTGCTCCGGGCCCTCGCCGATACCACCGCCGTGGCGCTGGAGAACGTGCGCGTGTACGCGGACCTGGAACACCGGGTGCGGGACCGTACCGCCGAGCTCGAGGCCCTGAACAAGGAACTCGAGTCTTTCAGCTATTCCGTGTCCCACGACTTGCGCGGTCCCTTGCGCAGCATCGGCGGCTTCAGCCAGCTCGTGGTGGAGGATTACGCCGACAAGCTGGACGACAACGGCAAGCGTTTCCTGGGCTACATCAGCGGCGCCACCAAGCGCATGTCCGAGCTCATCGACGATCTGCTGAGCCTGTCCCGGGTGAGCCGCGCCCCCCTCAAGGCCCAGACGGTACATCTGGATACCCTGGCCCTCGAAGTCGGGGCGGAGCTCCAGAACCGGGAGCCGGAGCGGCGCTGCCGGGTCAAGGTCGAACCCGATCTCGCCGCCGAGGGCGACGCGCGGCTCCTCAAGATCGTGCTCGAGAACCTCATGGGAAACGCCTGGAAGTTCACCTCCAAACGGGAGGACGCCGAGATCAGGGTCGGCAAGCGCCTGGACCAGGGCGTCACCGCCTTCTTCGTGGGGGATAACGGCGCCGGCTTCGACATGGCGCACGCCCAGAAACTCTACACCCCCTTCCACCGCCTGCACGCGGAGAACGAGTTCCCGGGCACCGGCATCGGTCTCGCCACCGTGCAGCGCATCGTCGCGCGCCACGGGGGGCGCATCTGGGCCGAGGCGCAGGAAGGCAAGGGGGCGACCTTCTACTTCAGCCTGCATGAGAACCGCTGAGCCGGCCCAGCGCTGAAGTAGAATTCCCCCATGCTCGACCGGGGGACAGCCATCGCCGCCATCGTCCGCCTGCCGCTCCTGGCGGCGCTCTTGGCGCTCGCGGCTTGCGCCAGCCAGCCTGGGTTGATCCTCGCCGGCCCGCCCGCCGATCCCACCGACCTGCCGTTCAGCGCCTTCCTCAGGGCCTCGGACGCGGACTACTTTTGGCTGTCGACGCCACCCCAGAGCAGCCACGTGCTGGAGCCCAGCGATACCCAGGTGACAAAGCAGGGCCTTTGGCTGCAACAGGGTGTGTTCTACCTGGAGTTCGAGTGCTATTCCCCCAAGAAGGCCCCGCAGGTGGCCTACCCCATCCTGCCCGAGAGCGCTGACGAGACCACCCTCTATATAAAGGGCGGCCGTCGCTATCTGTTGAGCTGCGACGAGTACCGGATAGGCAAGGCCGTGCTCTCGGACCTGGGGCCCCTGCCCGGGCTCTGAGCGGCGCGCGGCTTCAGTCGTCGCGCCGCCAGCGCCGCTCGCCCCGCACCATCATCCACAGGCCGCCATAGATGACGAACAGCGGCCACCACCGTTCCCAGGACAGGTCGAGCAGGAAGATCAGCGCCACCATCACCACCACGGCCGCCGACAGGAAGCCGTGCAGCACACCCGCATCCAAGCGCCCCACCAGGCGCAGGCGGGCGAGGGCGTAGCCCAGGGGCGGCACAGCGCCGAGCAGGATGAAGAGCGCCCACCAGTTGTGCAGGTCCCAGAAGGGCAGGGGCACGCCGAAGTTCCTGAGCAGGAATAGCACGCCCACGATGACCACCACGAGGCCGGTCACGGCGCGGCTGTAGTAATGGTGGGAGGGTCGGGTATCCGGGCTGTGGTCCATGGCGTCCCCCTGGCTGGTATGGATGGGGCTAGCCTAGGAGCCGGGCTCCCGGCCCGCAAGTGACGCCCGTCATGAGAACGGGCTGACAGCCGCCAGCCGGAACTCCGTGCCGCGAGCCGGGTCTTAAAACCCTTATCCCGGATCATCCGTTCCCTGCAAGGAGACATCGCATGCGCATCGCCCGGATATTGCTCGCCATCTCCATGGCCGCCGCGAGCAGCGGCGCCCTGGCTGCCAAGAAACCGGCCATCCCCGACCCGGCCTGGTTCCAGAAGAACACCCAGGCGCTCTACGATGCCCTGGCCCCGGGCACGAAGTCGGTGTGGCAGAAGGCGCTGGCGGACGACGCCGTCATCAGCGATGAGGACGGCCGGGTCCAGACCAAGGCTGAACTGCTCAAGGATTTCGGCCCGCTCCCGCCGGGTTCCAATGGCAGCATCAAGGTGATCGACCTCAAGGTACTGCCCATCGGCACCGTCGGCGCGGTGGTGGACTACATCATCGACGAGCATGAGGACGTGCAAGGACAGTCCTTGCATACCCAGTACACCGTCACCGACGTGTACCGCTCGCAGCTCACCGGCTGGAAGATCGTGGCCAGTCACGTCACCGTGGTGCCGCGCGACATGGACCCGGTGCCGGTGGACAAGACCGGCTGGCCGGCGCTCGTGGGCGAGTATCGTGTGGGGCCCCAGTCCAAGCACAGTTATCACGTGTATCTGCGCGAGGGTGCGCTGCTGGGCGGCGCCGATGAGCAGACTGCCACCGCGCTCATCCCGCTCGCGCCGCTGGTCTACTTCCAATCCGGCAGCATCCACACCATGATCTTCGTGCCGGATGGCAAGGGAGGCATCGCTGAAGTGCGCGAGGTGCACAAATACAACGAGCTGGTGATGAAGCGCGTCGGCCCTTAAGCGGACGCGGTGCCGATTTGACAGGGGCCTGCCGTGGGTGAACCATGGCGGGCCCCGCTTCACTCCCCAGGTCCCCAGAAAAGGAGTCTGCCGTGAGAAAAGTCGCATTCCTGGCTTCCTTGCTCAGCATGCTGCTCGCCGGTGCGCCGTTCGCGCAGGCGGACGACGCCCAGTCGGGGCCGCAGGTGACCGTGCTCAAGGCCGCGCACCTCTTCGATTCCGTGTCGGGCAAACTCGTGGACGGCGGGATGGTGGTGGTGGACGGCGACAAGATCCGTGCCGTCGGCACGGACCTCGAGGTGCCGGCCGGCGCCCGGGTCATCGACCTCGGAGACGCGACCCTCATGCCCGGCATGATCGACGCCCACGTGCACCTGGACGGGCAGTTCGAGGAGAACTGGTACAAGGGTTTCTACCAGAACCAGACGCGCTCCCCCGCGGAACAAGCGCTCTATGCTTCCAAGTATGCCAAGGAGACCCTCGACGCGGGCTTCACCAGCGTGCGTGACGTGGGTTCCGTCGACTACATCGCCGCTGCCTTGAGCCATGCCATCGACGCCGGCGTGATCGAAGGCCCGCGCATGATCTTCTCCAACTACGCCATCGGCTCCACCGGCGGCCACGCCGACGGCCAGGACCTGCCGCCCAACGTGGCGCCGCCCTACGGGCCGGTGCAGGGCGTGTGCAACGGCCCCGAGGAGTGCCGCGCCGCGGTCCGCTACCAGATGAAGTACGGCGCCACGGTCATCAAGTTCATGCCCTCGGGCGGCGTGCTCTCGCTCTCCGATCCCGTGGATGTGCCGGAACTCACCCAGGCGGAGATGGACGCCATCATCTCCGAGGCCCATACCTGGCACCGCAAGGTGGCGGCCCACTGTCACGGCGACCTGGCCGCCAAGATGGCCATCCAGGCGGGCGTCGACTCCATCGAGCACGGTACCTTCCTGCAGGACGACACCCTCAAGCAGATGAAGGAGAAGGGCGTGTACCTGGTGCCGACCCTGTACGCCAGCTACTGGGTGGGCCAGAAGGCCGACAGCTATCCGCCGGCGATCCGCGCCAAGGCGCTCGCGGCCGCGGCCCAGTCCCAGATCATGTTCCAGCATGCGGTGAAGATCGGCGTACCCATCGCCTTCGGCACCGACTCCGCCGTCGAACCCCACGGCCTCGACGCCCAGGAGTTCTGGCTCATGGTGAAGAACGGCATGACTCCCGCTGAAGCGCTCATGGCCGCCACCGCCAAGGCGGCGGACCTGCTCTACGGCAACCGTAGCGACAAGAGCGTGAAGCCGCCGGTGGGCACCCTGGAGCCGGGCAAGTTCGCCGACATCGTGGCCCTGCCCGGCAACCCGCTGAAGGACATCCACGCTACTGAACACCCAGTGTTCGTCATGAAAGGCGGCATCATCTACGTGGGTGGTAAATGACCATCCCTGGTGCAGTGACCAGCCCGGGCTGCATCGCTACGTATCCTGCTACGCTCGCAGTCCAGGGCGGCATCCTGCCGCCCGCTCATCGCATGCGATGGGCCCATGGCGGTCGTTCGCTGCTGTCGCAGCTCACCCAGTCTTCGTCATGAAGGGCGGCGTCATCTACGTGGGCGGCAAATAGACCGATCCGCGCAACGAAGCTTAAGCGAGCCCCGGCAGGGGCTCGTTTTTTTTACGGGCTGGCGTCGATGCGCGTGGCGACGTGGTCCCGGCCGTCGTAATGCAGGTCCACGCCGCTGGCGTCGCCGTCTTTCCCGAGGGAGAAGGAGGCGGTACCGTCGGTGAGCGGGAAGTAGAACTCGGTGGGGGAGAGGGGGATGAGATCGCCCTGGTAGCGGCCCGGTAGGGAGGCGCTCAGCAGCCGACCGTCGCGGCTCACGGTCAACACCGCCCCGTCGGCGCTGCGGTACTCACCCACGAGCGGCGTGAGCTGGGCTTCGCTGAGGCGCAGGGGTTTGCCCTGTACCGGCATATCGTAGGGTTGCCCCTGGGCGATCGCGAGCAGGGCTGTGGTGATGGAGTCCAGGCGCGCCCGGTCCAGGTTGCAGAGCACGATGAGGGTGCTGCGGCTGCCGGGCAGCTTGATGAAGCTGGAGATGTATCCCGGCAGGTCGCCGTCATGCTCGTAGCTGAGCACGCCGCCGATGTGGGTGATGAACCAACCGGCACCGTAGCTTCCCCGGCCCGGGGTGTACACCTCCCTCACTTCCGCGGGGGGCACCAGCTCGCCGCCTTCCATGACGCGGCTCCAACGGTAGAGGTCGTCGACGTCGGTGTAGAGCCAGGCGTCGCCGGCGGGCGGCGTGAACGCGAGCGGCGGTACCGGCACCAGGGTGCCGTCGTCCAGGGCGAAGCCGCCCAGCAGTTTCTCCCAGTCGATGGGTCCAACGGTATAACCGCGGGCCAGATGCGCCGGACGCTTGTCCAGGCCCAGCATGCCGGAATGGTCCATGTGCGCGGGCTTGAGGAGCGCCGCGGTCACGTAGTCCCCGAAGGGTTCGTCCGCCGCGCTCTGGATCACCTCCGCCAGCACGATGTAGCCCGTGTTGCTGTAGCTGAAGCGGCTGCCGGGTACGAAGTCCAGGGGCCGGTGCCTGGCGTCGGCATAGATCCTCGCCGTGGCCTTGGGGCTGCGCATGAAATCCATGTAATCCGCCGAACCCATGTCGAGCCGCGTCTCGTAATCCGGGATGCCGGAAGTGTGGTGGATGAGTTGGTCGACGGTGATGGTCTTCCAGGCACGCGGGCAGCCTTTCAGGTACTGGCAGATGGGATCGTCGAGCTTGAGTTTGCCCTGGTCGCGGAGCTTGAAGGCCGCCATGGCCGTGAACATCTTGGAGAGCGAAGCAGCTTCCTGGCGCGTGGCGGGCGTGTAGGGCACATGCCGCGCCACATCGGCGTAACCGTAACCCTTGCGCAGCAGCAGCTTGTCGCCCTCGGCGAAGAGCACGGCACCGCTGAAGCCGCCCAGCCGGGTACGCGCCGTGAGATAGGCGTCCATCTCCCGGCTCACGTCGGCGGGAGCCGGTGCGGCGATGCCGGCGGCCATCCACAGGACGGCGACGGATGCGATGAGATTCGCTACATGCCCGCCGAAGCGCGCGGCGCGGCCATAGGCGCGCGGGGCGCTCCGCAGCCGCCGACCCTCCTCATCCTGTCCGAGACCCCCGCTCACCCCAGAATGGTAGCGCGCGGTGTCCGGGCCGTCTGCCCGGGCGACTTGGAGGGGAGCTCAGTCCCGGTCCTGCTCCCGGCCGAAGGCCGTGTAGTGGGGCGGGTGCGGGGCGTGGAAGGCGCCCTTGTCGCTGAGCTTCACGTCATCGAAGGCCTTGAGGGCCAGAAGCTCTGCGTCCACCTGGGATGCCAAGGATGCGAACAGCGCTTCCACCGCGGGCGTGGGCCGGCCCCAGTGCCCTTCCCCCGCGAACACCAGGCTCCCGAGCCGGTCCTGGAGCGAGGCGGGATGGGCCAGGGACTCGCGGTCACCCACATAGTCCGGGGTCACGAGCACGGCGGCAATCCGCTCCAGGGTCGCGAGCCGGGCGGCGTCTGCCGGGCGCTTGCCGAGCTCGTGGCGCAGGGCGGCGATACGGTCGGCCGCCGCGCCGGTCTCGGCCATCTTGGCCTGGAGCTTCAGCAGGAAGGCATAGCGCGCCTGAAGGTCCGCCTCGCTCGCCGCCGCGCGCGGATCCTTCTGTACTTCGAACTCGCGGTTCTCCCGGTCTTTGCCCACGCTCAAGCTGACCCGATAACGGCCCGGCGGCACTTGAGGTCCCGGCACCGCCTGCTCACCCTCGCCCAGGGTGGCGGCGCACAGATCCCAGACGAAGAGGTTCATGCCCGCGTCCGCTCCTATCGCGGGCGGAGCGTTGCCGGTATCCGCGTCGGCATCGGGTCTTGCGTCCTGGTCCGCCGTTTTCGCCTTCACGGTGGTGGTGAACGAGGCGATCGCCTTGCCTTGGGCATCGGTGATGCTCAAGGCAAGGACCGTGCCCTGGGCCGGGGCCTGCTTGAGTTCATAGAAGATGCTGGCGCCGTTGGCCGGGTTCACGCCGGCATCGTACTTCCCGGCATCCGGATCCTGCTGGCTGGCGGTGAGCCAGGCGGTCTGGGGCGTGAAGAGGTGCAGCGGCGCGGCGAGCGCCTGGGGCGTGAGTTCCCGTAGCGGCTGGATGTTGTCCAGCACCCAGAAGGCACGGCCGTGGGTCGCGACCGCGAGCGCGTCCTGCTGCGGCACCACGGCGAGGTCGTGGATCGCCACGTGCGGCAGGTTGAGCTGCAGCGGCTGCCAGTGTCCGCCAGCGTCGACGGAGTAGTACACGCCGGTGAGCGTGCCGGCGAAGAGCAGCTCGGGGTCGCGGCTGTCTTCCCGGATGACGAGGCTGGAACCGTCCGCGGGCAGTCCCGCGACGATCTTGCGCCAGTGGGCGCCGTAGTCGGCGGTGGCGTATAGGTAGGGGGCGAAGTCGTCACGCCGGTAGTCCTGGACCGCGAGGTAGGCGCTGCCGGGTGCGAAGCGCGAGGCCTCGATGATGTTCACCGTGCTCCAGGCGGGGAGGTCCGGCGGCGTCACCTCGCGCCAGCGGCCGCCGGCGTCACGGGTGACCCACACGCGGCCATCGTCGGTGCCGGCCCAGAGCAGTTGCCGGTCGAGGCGCGAGTCGGCGAGGGCGAACACCGTGTCGTAGTACTCCACCGAGGTGATGTCCTTGTGGAGGGGTCCACCCGAGGGCTGCTGCTTGCTCTTGTCGTCGCGGGTGAGGTCGGGGCTGATCTCGCGCCAGCTGCGGCCCGCGTCGTCGCTCTGCATCACGTACTGGGAGCCGATGTAGAGGGTGTCCGGCGCTTCCGGCGGGATCAGCAGCGGGAAGGTCCATTGGAAGCGGTACTTCAGGCCCGCGGCGGCGGTGCCGGTGGAGTCCTCGGGCCAGGCGCCGAGGAAGTCGCGCTGCTCGAGCCGTCGGTCGGTGCGCTCCAGCATCCCGGCATAGCCGCCGCTGCTGTAGGTGATCCAGGGTTTGCCGGGCACGGGCACGCTGTAACCGCTCTCCCATTGGGCCACTTCCTGCCAGTCGTGCACGTCGATCCCGCCGCCGGCGCCGTTGTCGGCGCTCGCGATCTCCAGGGTGGAGCGGTCCTGCTGCGGACCGTAGAGATGGAACGGGAACTGGTCATCCACGTTCACGTGGTAGAACTGGCCCGTGGGCTGGTTGTCCTGGCTGGACCAGGATTTGCCTCCGTCGAGCGTCACGGTGGCGCCGCCATCGTTGGCGAGGATCATGGTCGCGGGGTCCTCAGGATCGATCCACAGCACATGGTTGTCCCCGCCCTGGGCCTGCAGGCTCTTGAACGTGGCGCCGCCGTCGTTGGAGGTCATGAGTCCGTCCGGCTGCGGCGCGTAGAGCCGGTCTGCGTCCTTGGGGTCGGCGTATATGCGGCCGAAGTACCAGGCGCGTTGGTCGAGGTCGCCCTTGTGGTAGAGCTCGCGCCAGTGGGCGCCGGCGTCGTCGGAGCGGTAGAGACCCGTCGCGCCCGCTTCCACGAGGGCGTAGATCCTTCCCGGCGCCGCCCCCGAGAGGGCGAGGCCGATGCGGCCGAAGGGCCTGGCCGGTAGGCCCGGATTCCGGCTCAAGTCGGTCCAGTGGGCGCCGCCGTCGGTGGTCTTGTAGATCGCGCTGCCAGGGCCGCCGTTCTCGAGGTCCCAGGGCGAGCGGGTGACCTGCCACAGGGCCGCATACAAGACCTTGGAATCATGGGGGTCCATCACCAGATCCGCGGCGCCGGTGCCCGCGTCGGTGAACAGGATGCGCGCCCAATGGGTGCCGCCATCGCGGCTCTCGTAGATGCCGCGCTCCGGGTTCGATCCGAACACGTGGCCGAGCGCCGCCACGTAGAGATGCTGCGCATCCTGCGGATCCACCACGATGCGCGTGATCACATGGGTGGCCTCGAGGCCCGCGTGGCTCCAGGTCTTGCCGGCGTCGCGGCTCTTCCACAACCCGTCGCCGGTGACCATGTCGCCCCGGGGGAAACCCTCGCCGGTGCCGGCGTAGACGGTGGCGTGGTCCGAAGCTGCCACCGTCAGGGCGCCGATGGCACCCGTGTCCAGGCAGCAGTCCGAGACGTTGTTCCAGCTATGGCCCGCGTCGGTGCTCTTCCATACGCCGCCGTCGGCGCCGCCGAAGTAGAAAGTGTGTCCGTCGCCGGGCACGCCGGTCACCGCCACCGAGCGTCCGCCCCGGTAAGGGCCCACGAGGCGCCATTGGAGCGCCTGCAGTGCCGGGTCCGGTGGCGGCAAGCTATCCGCGCCGAAGGCTGGCGCCAGCGAGAGGGCGAAGCAGCATGCACAGAGGAGGCGAAGCAGGCTCACGGAGGCTCCCAGACCCGGGCGGGCGGTGACTACTATTTTTATAGTAGTAAAGCTTGGGCGCCAGTGCAATCGGGGCGGAACTCAGGCGGCCCGGGGGGAACCCTCGGGCAAGAGGAAGCTCGCCTTGGCGGCCGGGCTGAAGGCGAGGCCGGCGGGGTAGTAGCGCTCCAGGAGCGCCTGGGGATAGCCGAAGAGTTCCGGGTGGGTGGCGCGGAAATCCTCCCAGCCGTGATCCGGATCCATGCCCTGCATGGCCTCGGCGATGAGCAGCATGTAGAAGCAGGTGATGGTCTCGTTGTAGAGGCCCGTGGCGCCATGGTGGGCCGCGAAGGCCTTGAGCAGGCGGCGGAAGCGCAGCAGCGCCGGCAGGAGCGGCGCCTCGGCCAACAGCAGCCAGGCGAGGTGTACATGGTCCGCGTGCCGGAATCCCTCCTTGTGGGTCTCGCAGGCGGTGAAGCGCGCGAGGAACGCCCGGTCTTCGCCCGAGATGCGCATCACTTCTCCTTCAGCTGATGGCTGTGCTCGGCGTCCAGGTCGAGGCCGTAGAGTTCCTTGAACTTGCCGATCTTCGCGATGGACGCACGGGAGAAGGGGGCCTTGCCCTCGAAGGCATGGAGCACGATGCCTTCCAGCAGGTCACCGAGGGTCAGGTCGTGGTCTTCGGCCACGGCCTTCAGCACTTTAAGCAGACGTTTCTCGAGACGGATGCCGGTCTGCACCCGTTCGATCTGCAGGGAGGGTTTCATGGGCGGGTTCCATTTTGGTATAAATGTATTTTAATACATTTATATTACCCGCGGCAAGCCGGCCGGCGGCCACGACGCCCGGGCTTTCCGCGAGGGGCGGCAAAAAGGGTCGCTAGCCTTATGTATAGTCGTGGCCCCCTGCCGGCTTGGGGTATATTCCATAATGTAAGGGGATCGAGTTCACATGTGTCAGGTACTTTTTATGGCAAAATCCCCGCTCCCCCCAGATCAGTGATCATCCACGTGCAGCGATGAACCGTATGGCAACAGACCACGACGAACGCCGCAAACATCCGCGTCTGCGCCGTGAAGAACGGGCCGTCATCCGCCAGCTCAACATCAGCGGCGAGGATGTGACGGTGTCCAAGTACTACTGCACCACCATCGACATCTCTCCCGGCGGCCTGCAGATCCAGACTAAGAAACCCTTCCCCCTGGGCGAGCAGGTGGAGATCAGCATCAACCTCGAAGGCCAGAACGGCGCCTTCAACCTCTCCGGCGTGACCCGCTGGATCGCGCCCTCCAAGGGCGAGCCGGGCTACGTGCTCGGCATCGAACTCATCACCAACAACAGCATCTCCGGCTGGAAGCGGATGTTCCACTGAGCATCCGGCGGCGGCTCACGCCGCAGCGTCCCGCTATAATCGCCCCGGTCGAATCCAACCATAACCGGGGGAGGTCCCATGAAGTTCTTGGCGGATGACGGCGGCAAACTGGTGCTGCGCCTGCTCGTGGGCGGGCTCCTGATACTGCACGGCTTCCACAAGCTGGTGCACGGCCCGGGCGAGGTCTCAGGGATGCTCGCCGCCCACGGCGTGCCCGGCGTCTTCGGCTACGCCGTATACCTCGGCGAGGTGGTGGGGCCGGCCCTGGTGCTGTTGGGCGTCTACGCGCGCATCGGGGGCCTCTTGATCCTCGCCAACATGGTGGTGGCGGTGCTCGCGACCCGCGGTCTCAACCTCTTCCACCTCAACGAGTTCGGGGGCCTCGGCATCGAGCTCGAGACCTTCTTCGGCATCGGCGGCCTGTGCATCGCCATGCTGGGTGCCGGGGCCTATAGCGCCGGGGGCACTAGCGGCAAGTGGAATTGAAGACGGCTGCCTGAAGGACTCAAGACGAGGACGCCCGGGCTATCCCGGGCGTCCTGCTCTACGCGGCTGGGTTTCTAACGCACGCCCACGTCGCCGCGCACGCTGTCGATGAGCTTGGCGCTGTCGTAAGCCACTCCATCCTTGAACACGTACTGGACCTTGTGCAGGTCACGCGGGTCCTTGGACGGATCCCCGTCGATGACGATCAGATCGGCGCGCTTGCCGGCGGCGATGCTGCCGCAGTCCTTGTCTATGCCGAGGAAGCGGGCGCCGTTCAAGGTCGAGACCTGGATGGCCTGGGGCAGCGTAAGGCCCGCTTCCACCAGCAATTCCACTTCGCGGGCGTTGGAGTAGCCCGGCACCACGCCGCCATTGCCGGTCGGGTCGATGCCGTCCACCAGGAGGCCGCCGGCGTCGAAGTACGCTTTCTCGAAAGCCATACCGTGTTTGAAGGCCTGTACCGCATCCTGGGAATTCGCCTGGGCGGTACGGGCGTAAGCCCGGAGATAGTTGCTGCGGGCCTGCAGGGACATCAAGTCCAGCACCGCGTCCGGCAGCACGGGGCGCCCCGGAGTGGAGGCCTCGAACACCGGCAGGGTGGAGGTGAGCGCCACGTGGTGCTGCAGCAGGACGTGCAGCAGCGCCTGGGCTTGGGGTCCCGCCGGATCCAGCTCCGACAGGGATTTCTGCACCGCGGCGTAGGGCGGGCACTGGTCGGGCTTCTTGTCCGCCACGAAGTCGGTGGCCACGAAGATGCCGTGCTCCAGGTCGTCGATGCCGAGTTCCGCCGCTTCCTTGTAAGTCACTGAGCACAGGTGGCCCGTGACCCGCGCGCCGTGCTTATGGGCGTAGTCGATCACTGCACCCAGGGTCTTCCTCGGGATGGTGGTGTAGGTCTTGAAGTCCCGGGCGCCCAGCGCGATCCAGTGGCGCACGATCTCCACCGCCACCGCCGGATCGCCGGAATCCGGCACCTGCATGATGGGGAAGTCGGGGCCCGCGCCCGTGAGATAGGGCCCCACGAAGTAGATCCGCGGGCCCAGCGCACGACCGGAATCTATCCATTGTTTGATGCCGAGATCGGCGTAGGGGTTGATGCTGCCGCCGGTGCGCATCGTGGTGACGCCACCCGCGAGATACAGGCGCGGGAAGCTGTAGGGCATGTTGGCGTAGGTGAGGGCCCCGGTGGGATAGAAGAGGTGCTCGTGCAGCATCACGTAGCCCGGCAGCACCGTCTTGCCGGCCAGCGGCACCTGCTGTGTGCCGGCAGGGAGAGCTACGCTGCCATCGGGCCCCAGCGCCGCGATGCGGCCGTCCTTGATGAGCAGCGTCATGCCGCGACGGGGGTCGGTGCCGGTGCCGTCGATGAGCGTGGCGCCGGTGAGCGCCAGCACCGGCGCCTGGTAGGCCACGAAGGGGTCGGGGGCGGTCCCCGGCGGCAGGTAGGAAGCGGCGCCGGCGGCGCCGGTGAACAGCAGGGCTAGCAGCGTGGGGTAGAGGCGCATGGCGGTCTCCTGGGCGGGCGGACCGTCAGGGACTTTAGCAGAACCGGCCTGGGCTCAGCGCCGGCCGGTGTCCGGCTGCCAGTCGGCGGAGCGGTGTTCGTAGCGGATGAAGGGGCCGCAAGGGAAGTCGAGGCTGGCGGCCGCCCGCTTGTACTCGATCAGGGTGCCCTTGTGCCCCTTGGGGCAGCTCACGAAGTCCTCGTCCTTGAGCCGGTAGAACACCCGCGCCGGTACATCCACCCGGCAGGGTGGGGTGCACAGATGGCAGTAGACCGCGGCATCGTGGAGCATGATGCGGTGTTGGAGGCGCCTGTCGTGTCCCATCTGCAGCATCCGGTGTTCTTCTGGTTCAGATGATGGGGTGAGTCTATTGTCCGGCCCGCTCTGGGGAAGTCGGACGACGCCTACACGTGCTGTAAGCAGGTGCGTACGGGGCAGGCGAGGATCTGTCGGCTTTGCGACCGGATTTGCTTGGGTTTGCCCGAGGAGTATTCTTTTCCCAAGGGGTGCCGGACCGGCACCCTTTTTGCCGGCGGAGGTGGGTATGAATACCGTGATCATGGACGTGGACGTTCACATGACCTGCCCCGGCTGCGGCAAGGCCATGACCCAGAAGCTCCGCTGGCTGGAAGGCAATGCCGAGTTCAAGTGCCCGGGCTGCGGCAAGTCGATCGGCAAGTACGCCGATCAGGTCCTGCGGGTACGGCACGAACTGATCCATCTCGATGAAGCCGAGAAGGCCACCAAGAAGTTCAGCATCAACCTCTGATCCGGATCAGGCGCCCGGCCGGGCGCCGTCCTTCACCTTGACGTAGCTGCGCTCGCCTGTCGCCGCGTCGTAGTAGACTTCGACGAGTTCCCGGCTGACCGGGTCCACGAAGCGCTCGCCGGTGGGCACGCCCTTGGCGGCCCCGGCCGCATGCAGCCACTTGTAGCGCCAGCGCTCGAACAGCGTCCCGAACGTCAGCAGGCCGCCGAACACCAGCGCCACCACGGCATCGGCCGGCCGCACCCAGAGCAGCAGGGCTCCGCTGCCGAGGATCAGCAGCGCCGCCAGCAGCACGAGGGTGCGCAGCATTCAGGCCTTCTCCAGCACCACCGCCGTGCCGTAGGCCACGATCTCGCTCATCACCTGCCCGATCTCGGAGGAGTCGAAGCGCATCATGATGATGCCGTTGGCGCCCATGGTGCCGGCGTTCTGCACCATGCGGTCCACCGCGTGGCGCCGGGCCTCCTCCAGGAGCTCCGTGTACTCGGTGATCTCGCCGCCCACGATGGAGCGCAAGCCCGCGAGGATGTTGCCGGTGAGGCCGCGGCTGCGCACCACCACCCCGAACACCTGTCCCTTGGTCTCCTTCACCCGGTATCCGGCGACGTTCTCGGTCGTGACCACGATCATGGACGTTCTCCCTGTGTACCGGCGGCGCCGGCCTACGATTAATTAGATTGCGGCGGCCGGCCGGTTTTCAAGCCTCCGATGCCTCCGTCGGCTGGGTGGTCCCGGCCTTGGCGCCCTTGGCCGCCCCGAAGTACATGATGATGCACACCGCGGCCACGATGATGGCACCGGCGAGCAGGATGCGGGCATTCAGGGTCTCGCCCGCCAGCGCCCAGCCCAGGATCACGGCGATCACCGGGTTCACGAAGGCGTAGGTGGAGGCGCGCGCCGGCGTGGTGACCTTGAGCAGCCACACGTAGGCGGAGAAGCCCAGCAAGGAGCCGAAGATGGTCAGGTACACGAGGGCCAGGACTGACTTGAGCGTGATGCCGTCCACGTGCAGCACCACGCCCTCGCCGGTAGCGAGGCCCACGATCCACAGCAGCGCGCCGCCGGCGATCATCTCCATGGCGATGCCGAGGAAGGTGGAGGCGGGCAGGTGCGCGCGCGGCGCGTACAGCGAGCCCACCGCCCAGGAGAAGCTGGCCGCGAGCAGGAACCCCACCCCGAGGGGGTCCGCGTGACCGGCGCTCTGGCCCGGCAGCACCAGGATGGCGAGGCCGACGATGCCGAGGACGAGGCCCGCGATCACCGAGAGCTTGGGCTGTGTGCGTTGCTCCAGGGCGTTCAGGAGCACCATCCAGAACGGCACCGCCGCCACGATGAGCGCGGCGATGCCGGAGGGCACGGTCTGCTCGGCGATGGACACGAGGCCGTTGCCACCGAGCAGCAGCAGCCCACCGAGAATCGCAGCGCTGCGCCAATGGCTGAACGTGGGCCGCACCGCGCCGCGCAGCCGCACCAGGGCATAGAGGATGCAGCCGGCGGCGAAGAAGCGCGTGCCGGCCATGAGCAGGGGCGGGATGGAGGCCACGGCGAAGCGGATGCCGAGGTAGGTGGAACCCCAGAGGATATAGACCGCGGCGAAGCCTAGGGCGATGAGGGCCGGCGAGGCGTGGCTCTGAGAGGCGGGCATGGATTTCCTTCGATGGGGTCAGTGGTCGTGTTCGACGCCGAAACGGACCTTGAGTTCACGCTTGCCGGCGGCGGTGAGCTTGAGCGCCCGGCTGTCCAGATCCTTCACCAGCCAGCGGCGTCTCAGCGCCATCTGCAGCAGCGCCGCGCCGAGCGCACCGGCGAGATGCGGGCGGCGTTCGCTCCAGTCGAGGCAGGCGCAGGCGAAGCGGCGCCGCTGGGAGCGGGCGCCGTCGAGGTCCACTCCGGCCGCGGCGAACACGCCGGCGCCCTTGCCGGTGAGCTCGTAGGCGCCGTCCTGGCCGGCGTCCTCCACCAGCCAAGCCTGCTCGAGGAAGCGCTGGTTGAGGGAGACCGCCACGGCCCCCGCCATGTGGTCGTAGCAGGTGCGCGCGGCACGCAGGCGCGGCGGCGTACTGGGTACGAACTCGCGGCGGGATTTGCCCGCCAGCACCGTGAGCGCCTCCAGGGCCGCGGCCACGCTGGCGTTCTCCAGGCTGTAGTAGCGGTAGCGGCCCTGGGTGGTGACCTGCACCAGCCGCTGCTCCAGGAGGCGGGCCAGGTGCACGCTGGCGGTGGAAGGGCTCACTTCCGCCACCACCGCGAGCTCGGTGCTGGTGCGGGCGTGTCCGTCCATCAGGCAATAGAGCATGCGGGTGCGCGCCGGCTCGGCGATGGCGGCGGCGATGTCGGACACCGGGGGGCTGGGGGCCGGGACATTCATAGTTTTATCGTAAGCGAAGTATCGAAAGATGACAAGCCGGAGACTGCTGCTGACCGCGGGCGCCCTTGAGGCGCAGCGTCGTCGCGTCCCGAGGAGCTGCCCATGAAAGTGACCTGCATCATCCGTTACGAGATCGATCCCTTCCAGAAGGACGCGTTCCGGGAATACGCGCAGAACTGGGGACGCATCATCCCGCGCTGCGGCGGACACCTCGTGGGCTACTTCCTGCCCTACCAGGGCACCAACAACGTGGCCTGGGGGCTCATCGCCTTCGAGAGCCTCGCCGCCTACGAGGCCTATCAGGCCCAGCTGCGGGCCGATCCGGAGGGGCGCAGCAACTTCGCCATGGCAGAGGACCGGCGCTTCATCCTGCGGGAGGAGCGCAGCTTCGTGGAGACCGTGGATGCGGCCTTCGGGATCCCCGCGCAGTGAGCCTGAACCCGCCGGGAGCGCCGACGCAGGCGGAGAAGGCGGAGCGGTTCCGGGCGCTGCACCGGCGCGCCGGGGCCTTCATCATCCCCAACCCCTGGGACCGGGGCACGGCGCGGCTGCTCGCGCATCTCGGCTTCGAGGCGCTAGCCACCACGAGCGCCGGTCACGCGTTCTCCGCCGGACACCCGGACAACGCCGTGTCGCGGGAGGCCATGCTCGCGCACGTGAGCACCCTCGCCACCGCCACGCCGCTCCCGGTGAGCGCCGACCTCGAACACGGCTACGGCGACGCACCCGCGACCGTGGCCGAGACCATACGCTTCGCCGCCGGCGTGGGCGCGGTCGGCGGCTCCATCGAGGATTCCACCGGGCGCCCCGAGCAGCCGCTCTACGACATCGGGCAGGCGACGGAGCGCATCCGCGCCGCCGCCGAAGCGGCCCGCAAGCTGCCTTTCCCCTTCATGCTCACGGCGCGCGCCGAGAACTATCTCGTGGGCCGGCCCGACCTCAAGGACACCCTGCGGCGCCTGCAGGCCTATCAGGAAGCGGGGGCGGACGTGCTCTACGCCCCCGGCCTCGCGAGCCGCGAGGACATCGCCGCGGTGGTGAGTTCGCTGGACCGGCCGGTGAACGTGGTGATGGGCCTGCAGGGGGTGCGCCTCGGGCTCGCGGAACTCTCGGCCCTGGGGGTGAGGCGCATCAGCGTCGGCAGCGCGCTCGCCCGGGCCGCGTTCGGCGCCTTCCTGCGCGCGGCGGAGGAGATGCGCACCCAGGGGAGCTTCGGCTTCGCGGACGAGGCGGCGCCTTACCGGGATCTCAACTCCCTGTTCAGGGCCTTGGAAGACAAGCCATGAAGAAGATCGGACTCGTGGGCGGCATCGCCTGGCCTTCCACCGTGGATTATTACTCCGGCCTGTGCCGCCTGGCACAAGCCGACCACGTCCTGCCGGAGATGAGCATCGAATCCCTGGACCACGGACGGGCCGTGGCCTATCTGGGTCGCGACGGAGATGAGGCTTCCTGGGGCAGGTTCGAGGCCTACCACCATGAAGCTTTGCGGCGCCTGGAGAAGAGCGGCGCCGAGGTGGCCGCCATCGCCAGCAATACCTCCCACATCCGCTTCCCGGAGATCACCGCGGGCATCCGCATCCCGGTCATCAACATCTTCGATGCCCTGGCTGCGGAATGTGCGCGCCTGGGCGAGAAAGAGGTGCTGATATTGGGCACCGCCGCCACCATGACTTCGCTGCGCCTGCCCGCCGTGTTCGCATCCCGGGGCATAAAGGCCGCGGGCCCGGAGGATGCGGCGCTACGAGCCCTCACCGTGCAACTGAGCCAGGAACTGCAGCATGGCCTGGACCGGGCGGCCGCCTCCCGTCTGGCGGACATCGTCAGGCGTCACGCCATGGGCCGTCCGCCCGCCCTCGTGTGCCTCGCCTGCACTGAGCTGCCCCTGGCCTTGCCCGGCTCCGGGCCCCACACGCTCATGGAATCGGAAGGTATCCGTTACCTCAATTCGTCCACCGTGCACATACACGCCATCTTCGATCACGCCACTTCCGGATAGGAGAGAACCATGCACCATTCCACGCGCCGACTGCTGCTGGCTTCGTTGTTGTCACTGGCCGGTCTCCTGGCGGCCCTGCCCGCCAGCGCCGAGCCCATGACCTATCACACCGTCACCGTGGACGGAGTGAAGGTCTTCTACCGGGAAGCGGGCCCGAAGGATGCACCCGTGGTGCTGCTGCTGCACGGCTTCCCCACGTCCTCGCGCATGTTCCAGGGCCTGATGCCGCTGCTCGCGGACCGCTATCACTTGATCGCGCCGGATTACCCCGGCTTCGGACTGAGCGATGCGCCGCCGGAGGATAAGTTCGCTTACACCTTCGACCACATCACCCAGGTGATGGACGATTTCACCGAGGCCCTGGGGCTCAAGCACTACAGCCTCTATATGTGCGACTACGGCGGCGACGTGGGCCTGAAGCTCGCCATCGCCCATCCGGAGCGGGTGCAGGGCCTCATCGTGCAGAACGCCAACATCAGCGAAGAGGGCGAGTCACAGCTGTGGGTGATCCGCCGCGCCTTCTGGGCGGACCGGGCTGCCTACGAGGGCAAGATCCAGGCGAACCTCTCGTCGCTGGACGCAGATCGGGGCCGGCACGTGGGGACTTCGCCCCATCCGGAACGCTTCAATCCCGACGCCTGGAACGACGAATACGCGTTCCTGAGCCGCCCGGGTGAGGAGCAGAAGATGCTGGACCTCTTCTACGACTACCGCCACAACCAGGAGGCGTTCCCGGCCTGGCAGGATTGGCTCAAGCAGCACCAGCCGCCGACGCTCGTGGTCTGGGGCAAGTACGACACCTCGTTCACGGTGGCGGGGGCGCTCACCTACGAGAAGCTGCTGCCGAACGCGGAAGTACACCTGTTGAACGCCGGGCACTTCTCACTGGACGAGGCGACGCCGGAGATCGCGGAACTGATGCGGGACTTCCTGGACCAGAACGTCCCCAGGAACTGAAATCTGGTTTGGACTGGTTTCCCAGCCTCTTCATTAAGTCGCCTTAAACCGTCGCGAGCGCAGGCAGAGCGAGGCGCGGGAGGCGAGCAACCGGAGCGTACTTTGGCGTACGTGAGGATTGCGAGCCGGACCGCAACGACGCTATGCCAAGCGCAGCAGGTTTAAGGCGACTTAGACCAGCGGGTCCAGAGGTAGTAGATGGGCAGCCCCGCCAGGGTGACGCCGAGGCTGATGCAGGTGGACCAGGGGTCGGCGTACAGGGACCCGCCGATGACCAGGAAGGTGCCGAGCACGAACAGCGCCGGGATCAGCGGATAACCGAAGGTCTTGTAGGGCCGCGCCAGCTCCGGTTTGCGCCGGCGCAGGATGAAGAGGCCGATGACCGAGAGCGCCAGGAACGGCCAGATGCCGAGCACGTAGGCGGCGGCGAGCTGCAGATAGTCCCGCAACAACACGTAGATCACCGCCAACACCCAGCTGAAGAGGATGGCCACGTGGGGCGTCTCGAAGCGCGGGTGGATCTTGCCCACGGACTTGAAGAACAGGCCGTCCTCCGCCATGGCGTAGAACACCCGCGGATCGGACATGGTGCTGCCGTTGAGCGAGCCGAAGGTGGAGACCATCACCAGGAGCGCCACCACCACCGTGCCGCCGTGGCCCAGCACCGCGGTCACCGCATCCGCTGCCACCGCCTTGGAGCCGGAGAGCGCAGCGAAGGGCAGGGCCATGAGGAAGGCGGCATTCATGATGAGGTAGACCGCGAGCGTCACCAGGGTGCCGCCGATGAAGGCCCGGGGCAGGTTGAGCTGCGGTTCGCGCATCTCGCCGGCGAGGGGCGTGAGGTTCGCCCAGCCGTCGTAGGCCCAGAGCGAGGCCACGAGCGCGAGACCTAAGCCGCCCCACTTGAGGCTGCCCTGGGCCGCGCTCGAGAGGTTGGCGGCGGGCTGGGGCGCCAGCAGGAACAGCGCCAGGGCGAGGCCCATGAGCATCACGAGCTTGGTGCCGGTGGAGACGTTCTGCACCAGGGCACCGATGCTCACCGAGCGGTACTGGAGCGCGCTGATGACGGTGATGAGCACCGCCGCCACGGCGTGGGTGCCGGCGGCGCCGAGCGGCACCAGGGTACCCAGGTAGTAGGCGAAGGCCAGCGCCTGGGCGGCCCAGGAGAAGGGCGTGGTGAGCAGCCACATCCAGCCGAACAGGAATGCGAGCGGCCGGCCGAAGGCTTCGCGTAGATAGGCGTAGGGGCCGCCGGCCTCGGGATACATGGTGGCGAGCTCGGCCACCGAGAGTGCGCCGAACAGCGAGATGAGCCCGCCCACCACCCACACCAGGGTCACGCCCATGAGGCTACCGGTCTCGGTGGCGATGGAGGAGGGCACCTGGTAGATGGCGCTGCCGATGATGACGCCCACCACCACCGCGATGCCGGTCCAGGGACCGAGCTTGCGGGGCAGGGCCGTGGGTTTGCCTTGGGAACGCGCTTCCATGATGTGTCAGGACCCCGTGGCCGGAAAGATATTCCCGCTGAAGACTAACGGATACTCAGTCGTGGGGATAGCGGTCCTCGGGATAGAGCCGATGGATCAGCAGGAAGGATGCAGCGAGCAGGGGCGGCACCAGCCAGCTGGCTTCCAGTCCCTGAGGGCCGCCCGTGAGCCAGACGGGCCCGGCGATGTGCGTATCCAGGAGATGATGCTCCAGGGGCTGGCTGTTGGCGCCGGTGTTCGGGGAGCCGTAGCAGGAGAGGGCGAAGAAGTCGAAGGCGGCATGGAAGCCGATGGCGAGCCACAGGCTGCCGGTGCGGCGCACCGTGTAGCAGCAGAACAGGCCGAACAGCACGATGTTGAGGATGTCCGGCACGTTCTCCAGGGGCTTGGAGAGGTGCTCGGCGCCGACCAGGATGGAGAGGATCACCGCAGCGGGCCAGAAGCCGATGCCGCGGGTGAGCACCGCGAGTGGGTAACCGCGCAGCTGGAGCTCCTCATCGACCCCCACCAGCAGCATGCCGGCGAACCACAGCGCCAGGTATTTCCAGAACTCTCCGCCGTGTTCCGCGAGCCCCGTGACGCTCACCTGGCCCCCGAGGGCCGCGGCGAGTAGGAGCAGCGTCACCATGGCGAAGCCCCACAGGCAGCCGATGCCGAACAGTTTGAGAGTGTCCGGCCCCCATCCCAGTCCGAACCAGGAGATGCGATGCTTCTCGATACGCACCAGCACCACGCTCACGAGCAGCATGAAGGCGGCATCGATGAGCGTGGAGACGAGGTTTCCGACGGGCGTGAAGTAGCTCGCGATGTCCGAGAAATCGTAGAACAGGCTCATCAGCGGGATGGAGACGTAACCCCAGGCGAACCACAGCGCCGCGAACACCGCGAAACGCCACCCGGCGCGCACACCGCCGGGGCCCAAGAAGACCTGCTTCAGCCTAAGCTTGATGGCGTCCATCCCGCACCTCCTGGAGTCCGCTCGTACCCGACATAAGACAGGACGGTGGACCGCCGGTTCCCCCCGCCCCGCGCCGATATAATGGCGCCCTGTCCCGGCACCCAACTACTTCAAAGCTGGTGCCCACCACTTCAAAGCAGGAGCTTCCGATGTCCTTCCACTTCTTCGGCATCGTCATCGCCGCCGTCGTGTGTTTCGTGTTCGGCGGCATGTGGTACTCCCCCATGCTCTTCGCCAAGGCCTGGGCCAGGGAATCAGGCACCCCCGACGAGCACAACCCCGACCCCAAGGCACAGGCCCGGTTCTTCGTGATCCTGTTGGTGCTGCTGCTGGTCGCCGCCACGGTGCTGGACTACGTGCTCGGCCACTGGGCCCCGGGTCCTGCCCTGGCCCGCGGCTTCACCGTGGGTTTCATGGGCGGGCTCCTGGCCGCCGCGGTGGTGGCCATGGACACCCTGTTCGAGCGCAAGAGCCTGAAGCTCTTCCTCATCAACGCCGGTTATTACATCGTGAGCTTCTGCGTCACGGGCCTGATCCTCTCGCTCTTCTAATAAAGACGATGGGCGCGACGGCGGAACGCTTGGCGGCGGAGGATGGGGCAGAACGGCTCGCCGCCTGGTGCCGCGGCCGGCGGCGCCTGCTGGTGATCACCGGCGCCGGCTGCAGCACCGAGTCCGGCATCCCCGATTACCGCGACGCGAGCGGTGCCTGGAAGCGCCGGCCCCCGGTGCAGATGCGCGACTTCCTCATGAGCGAGGCGGTGCGCAAGCGTTACTGGGCGCGCAGCCTCCTGGGCTGGCGGCATTTCTCCAAGGCGCGGCCCAACGCCGCGCACCAGGCCCTGGCCCGGCTCGAGGCTGTCGGCGGCATCGCCCATCTCATCACCCAGAACGTGGATGGGCTGCACCAACAGGCGGGCAGCCGCCGGGTCACGGACCTTCACGGCCGCCTGGACGAGGTGCTGTGCCTGCGCTGCGGCGCACGGCAACCGCGCGCCGCGTTCCAGCTGGAACTGGAAGCCCATAACCCCGGGTGGAGCCGCTTGAGCGCCGGACACGCGCCGGACGGCGACGCGGACCTGGAGGCCATGGATTTCTCCGGCTTCGCGGTGCCCGCCTGCGCGACCTGTGGCGGCATCCTGAAGCCTGACGTGGTGTTCTTCGGCGATGCGATCCCGGCGGAGCGCAGCCGCGCCGCGCTCGAGGAAGCGGAGGCAGCGGACGCACTGCTGGTGGTGGGCTCTTCGCTCATGGTCTGGTCCGGCTTCCGTCTGGCACGGGCGGTGGCGGAGCGGGGCCGGCCCGTGGCCGCCTTGAACCTCGGCGCCACCCGCGCCGACTCACTGCTGGATCTCAAGGTGACGGCGCCCTGCGGCGCCACCCTCGCGGAGCTGCTCAGATTGCTGGTCCCCGATACGTCGCCCGATGGGCTCATGGCAAACGCTCCCTTGCCGCGCCGTTAGAAGGCGTGCAGCTACGCCGCTGTCGAATCCCGGCGGCACTCCGGTATGCTAGCCCCCATAAAGGCGTGCACCCTTGGAATGCGGCGCCAGGACAGGGATATCTCGTGACGGGGATCAGTAATGCCGCGCCGGTGCTGTAAGTGAAGACGCGGGCGAAGGGGTTCTTGTGTCTGCTGGCCTTGGCGGCGTCCGCCGGCTGCATGCCCGTGGCCCGGGCGGCAGATGCACTCGATGCCTGCCCCGCGGGCGAGACCGGCCAGCCCGAGCGCTGGGAGGGTGAGCACGCCTGGCAAGCGATCGCGACCCAGGGTTACCGCATCGGCAAGATCAAGATCGTGGTGGACAACGTCTTCGACCTCAACGACCCGGTCGAAGACACCTGGTACGCGCGCACCGCCGACGTCCTGCACATCAGCACCCTGCCCGGGGTGATCCGCGACGAGCTGCTCATCGCGCCGGGTCAGGCCGTGGACGCGCGCGTGGTGTACGAGAGCGAGCGTCGGCTGCGGGCACTCTCCTTCCTGCGCTACGCCATGCTCACGCCCGTCGCCTGCCGAGATGGGGTGGTGGACGTGGAAGCCCACGTCGAGGACGCTTGGACCCTGAAGTTCAACCTGAGCTTCGCCCACGTGGGCGGACAGAGCACCTTCAACGCCTCGTTCGAGGACGTGGACTTCCTCGGCACCGGCAAGACCCTCGCCGTGGGCCACGATACCGATACCCAGCGCACCAGCAACCAGGTCACCTACGTGGACCCGGCGCTGTTCGGGAGCCGCTGGCAGCTCGGCGCCACTTACGCGCATCTCTCGGACGGTTCGCAGCGTTCCTTGAACCTGGGCCAGCCTTTCTACGAGGATGAGACGCCCTGGTCCCTCAACCTGCAGTACCTGGACCAGGAGCAGGATCTCAACTTCTACGACCACGCCAACCTCGCCTGGCGCGCCGAGGATATCCAGCACTTCGATGAACTGGATTGGATGCAACTCCTGCACTGGGGCGACCGGGCCGGCACCCGCGCGGGCGTGAGCTATCTCTACGAGGATTTCAACTACGGGCCGCTGCAGAGCTTCCCCGAGACCTCGCTGCCCGAGCCCTCGCTCGTGGCGCGGCGCTTCGCCGGGCCGGCGCTCACCTGGGAATATTTCCAGGACCGCTACGCCAGCTTCACCGACCTCGCGCTCATCGGCCGTGCCGAGGACTATGACCTCGGCTGGGACACCCATGCCCAGTTGGGCTACTTCGGCAAGGATTTCGGCAGCCGCACGTCCGCCTGGTTCTACTCGCTCAGCAGCAACTACGGGCTCGACGTGCACGGCGACACCCTGATGCTCGCCAGCGGTGGGGTCTCCGGGCGGCGCCAGGGCGGGTTGGATCGCGGCGTGCAGGGCAACCTCGCCTTCACCCTCTACAACCAGTCCTTCGGCACCCAGACCCTGGTGCTGCACGGCACCGCGGATTTCAGTATCCGGCCTGACGCCGAGTACGCGCTCTACCTCGGCGGCCTGCAGGGCATGCCCGGCTATCCCAACTATTACCTGATCGGCGACCGGCGCTGGCAGCTGACCGCGGCGGACCGGGTGCTCACCCAGACGCGGCTCCTCAACACCTTCCAGGTGGGCTTCTCGGTATACGCGGATGCGGGACAGGTGCGGCAGTTCGAGACCAACGATTGGAGCCGCACCCTGGCGGATGCGGGCATCGCGCTGCGTCTCGGGGATATCCGCAGCGCCTACGGCGGTGTGATCTACGTGACCTTCGCCTGGCCGCTGGTGAAGCTGCCCGGGGCCGACCAGCGCCAGTTCGTGATCGGCAACATCGTCACGTTCTGAAGCACGGCAGAAATCATGAGTGAGGCTCGTCCCCGAGCACCATGTGCGCGTGCGATACAGGGGTTCGCGGCACAGCCGCGAACGCTCGTACAGGGTTTGAAGCGCAGCTTCAAACGGGCATACAAGGAGGTATGCCCAGGCTCGCAAGCGGAGCTGGATGCGGAGCGTAGCGATACGGCTGGGCTGTGAGCGGAGCAGGGTTCGCGGTACTACCGCGAACGCCTGCACAGGACGTGCAGGCTGGACTGGTTTGCGGAGCAGGAGGCGAAGCAAAGCAGCAGAGCGAACAGTATCGCCGCTGTACGTCAGGGATGCGGCTCGTCTCCAAGCACCACGTGAGCGAGCGCATCCATGTCCTCGGCCCGGCCGATCAGGGACGCGGGCAAGGCGGGGAAGGCGCTCACCAGGGAGACCAGCACCGCGGCGAAGTAAGGCACGGACTGGATCAGCAGCACCACCGCCCACACACTCTGGTCCCGCATCACCGCCGAGATGCCCTGGTCGCGTAGCACCTGCGCCGCGGCGTAATAGGAACCGAAGGCCGCCAGCCACAGGCTCAGCATTATCAAGGCCTCCTCCCGGCAGTCCGCCAGGGCCTGCAGCAGCGCGTGGGCATGCACCCGCTTGGGGGTGCGGAAGAAGGGCTGGTCGCGGGTGAAGAGGCCGGCGAGCACCGCCCGGCCGATGGTGTGGCTCAGGGCGAGACCGGCGAAGGCCGCCGCCAGGGTCTGGCGCGGCGTGGCGCCCACCCGGGTGCTGTAGAGGTGCAGGAGCTTGGCGATCTTGAAGGCGAAGAGCGCCAGCGGCAGCGCCGAGAAGATCATCAGCGGTGGATCGATGCTGTGGGGGAAGAGCATCATCCCCAAGGACCAGAATATGGCGGCGGTGTTGAACACCAGGTTGAAGCCGTCCGAGAGCCAGGGCAGCCAACCGGCCAGGAAGTGGTAGCGCTGGCCGAGGCTCAGCCGGCCGCGCCCGCCGAAGAGAGTGCCGGCGTGGCGCTTGAGGATCTGCACCGCGCCGTAGGCCCAGCGGTAGCGCTGCTTCTTGTAGTCCAGCAGGGTGTCGGGCATGAGCCCGGCACCGTAGCTGCGCGGGATGTAGGCGGCGTCCATCCCCGCCTCGAACACCCTTAGACCCAGTTCCGCATCCTCGGTGATGCACCACTCGGCCCAACCGCCCACCTCCTGCAGGCCGGAGCGCCGTATCAGCGTCATGGTGCCGTGCTGGATGATGGCGTTGCGCTCGTTGCGGGTGATCATGCCGATGTAGAAGAAGCCGCGATATTCCGCGTGGCACATGGCCTTGAAGGCGTTCTCGTCGGCGTCGCGATAGTCCTGGGGTGCCTGCACCACGCCCATGCGGGGTTCCGCGAACAGCGGCGCCAGGTCCTTGAGCCAGCGGCGCTCCACCACGTAGTCGCTGTCGATCACTGCGATGATCTTGGCCTCAAGCGCGGTCTCCTTGAGGGCGAAGTTGAGCGCGCCCGCCTTGAAACCCGCGAGCGGCGCCACGTGGAAGAAGCGGAAGCGGGGGCCGAGCTTCCGGCAGTGGGCTTGCACCGGCTGCCACACCGCTTCGTCCTGGGTGTTGTTGTCGATGACCAGCACCTCGAAGCGCGGGTAATCGAGCCGCGCCAGGGCCTCCAGCGTCTCGATCACCATGGCCGGCGGTTCGTCGTAGGCCGGCACGTGCACCGAGACCATGGGCAGGTCCTCGTCGGCGATCTGCACGGGATCGAAGGCGCGCCGCCGCACGGTGACCCAATGAGCCTCGGCCCATTCATGGGCTTCCGCCATCAGCACCAGGATGACGCCCACCATGCCGGTGAACAGGAACAGACCCACCGTCACGTTGGTGACCGAGAGGTACTGCTGGCTGTAGTCATAGACCACCCACACCATGGTGGTGGAGGCGGCGTAGGCGATCACCGCGAGGAAGCTGCGGCCGCGCTTCTTGAGGGTGTGGCTGCGGCCATAGATGAGGATCAGTATCAGGGCCGCGAGCAGCACCGACGCCGCGGCGAGCAGCGGCCACATGGGGATGCGCACGATGGGGCTGCGCAACGGGAACTTCTGGTTGCGCTCCACGTCCCACACGCCCCAGTAGGCCCCCACTGCGCCTTCCGTCTGCTCCTTCCAGGGCTGGTCGAAGGCCTCCATCACGCGCGAGGTCCACTGCCGCTCCTCGGCCCGGGCCAGGAAGCGGCGCAGGAACATGGCCTCGTTGGCCGGGGAGGCGACGGCGGAGCCGCGGGTTCGGCCGTAGCTCGGCCAGCCCACCTCGTCGATGATGATGGGTTTGTCGGGATAGGCACGCTCCAGGTCGTGCATGCGTTCGTCGATGTAGTCCACCGCCTGGTCCACGTCCACGCCTTCCCAGTAGGGCAGCATGTGCACACCCATGAAGTCCACGTGCTTCACGAGCTCGGGATGCAGCATCCAGGTGTTCCAGGTCTCGGCGGTGCCGACCCACTGGCGCACCGAGCCGCGCACGTGGTCGAGGTAGGCGATGAGCCGGTCCTCGGGCAGGATGCCGGTGAGCAGCACTTCGTTGCCCACCATCACCTGCTTCACATCCGGGTTGCTGCGGGCGATCTCTATGAGGCGCTCGACCTCGGCGTCGCTCTTCGGCTTGTCGCCGTCCACCCAGGCGCCGAGCATCACCTCGAGGTCGTAGGGCGCCGCCAGGCGCGGGATGTCGCCGAGGGTGCCTTCCACGGTGTAGGTGCGGATGGAGTCGGTCTTGCCCGAGAGCAGCTTGAGGTCGGACTCGATCTCCGCGTCCGTGGGCAGCCGGTGCGCGACGGCGTCCTCGCCGAGGCGGAAGGGGGAGAAGGCGAAACCTTGGATGCGGGCCGGCCACGGCGGCTCCTGGTCGGGCCGGTTGAAGTAGGCCCAAGCCCCCACCGTGAGCGCGGCGATAGCCGCGAGGATGACGATGCTCGAGGTGCGCGAAGTCACGGGCGGCCCTCAGGCCCGGTGGGCGGCGATGAGGGCGGCCGTATCGGGGCGCACACCGCGCCAGAGATGGAAGGCTTCGGCCGCCTGTTCCACCAGCATGCCCCAGCCGTCGAACACCTGGGCGGCGCCCGCCTGCTCGGCCCAGAGCATGAACACCGTGGGCCGGTCGCTGTAGAAGAGGTCGTAGCACACGGCGTGGGGCTCGAGGCAATCCCGCGGCAGCGGCGGCAGGGCGCCCGTGAGGCTCGCGGAAGTGGCGTTGATCACGAGGTCGAAGCCGTTGCCGGCGATGTGGTCGTAACCGCCGCACTGCACGTTGCCGTCGAGGCGCTCGGTGAGCTTGCGGGCGCGTTCCGGGGTGCGGTTGGCGATCTGCACCCGGGCCGGCTTCTCGTCGAGCAGCGCCGGCAGCACGCCGCGGGCAGCGCCGCCGGCGCCGAGCAGCAGGATGCGCTTGTTCTTCAGGTGCACGCGGCGGTTCTGCTTCAGGTCCCGCACCAGGCCGATGCCGTCGGTGTTCTCGCCGGCGAGCGTGCCGTCCTCGTGCACGAACAGGGTGTTCACGGCGCGCGCCAGCTTGGCGCGGCTGGCGAGCACGTGGCACAGGCCCGCGGCCTCCTCCTTGAAGGGCAGGGTCACGTTGAGGCCTTTGCCGCCGGAGGCGAGGAACTCCCGCAGCGCGGCCGCGAACCCGCCGGGCGCAGCGTCGATGCGGGTGTAGTGTATGGGCTCACCGGTCTGGCGCGCGAAGGCGGTGTGGATCGCCGGCGACAGGCTGTGGTCCACCGGGTGGCCGATGACCGCGTAGAGGTCCGGGGACCTTTTCAAGCGCCTTCCTTGATCCAGACGGCCGCGCGCTTGGCGAAGTAGGTGAGGATGGCGTCGGCACCGGCGCGCTTGATGGACAGCAGTGACTCCATGGCGCAGGCGCGCTCGTCGAGCCAGCCGTGCTTCGCCGCCGCCATGAGCATGGCGTACTCGCCGCTCACCTGGTAGGCGGCGGTGGGGGCGCCGAACGTATCCTTCACGCGGCGGATGATGTCGAGGTTGGTCATGGCGGGTTTCACCATCACCATGTCGGCGCCTTCCTCGAGGTCCAGCGCCACCTCGCGCAGGGCCTCGTCGCTGTTGCCCACGTCCATCTGGTAGGTGTGCTTGTCGGCCTTGCCGAGGCTCTTGGCCGAACCCACCGCGTCGCGGAACGGGCTGTAGAAGCTGGAGGCGTACTTGGCGGAGTAGGCGAGGATGCGGGTGTGGATGTGGCCCCGCTCCTCGAGCGCGGCGCGGATCGCGCCCACGCGGCCGTCCATCATGTCGGAGGGCGCCACCATGTCGGCACCGGCCTCGGCGTGGGACAAGGCCTGGCGCACCAGTGCCGCCACGCTCTCGTCGTTCAGCACGTAGCCCTTGGCGTCGATGATGCCGTCCTGGCCGTGGGTGGTGTAGGGGTCGAGCGCCACGTCGGTGATCACGCCCAAGGACGGGAACTCCTGCTTCAGGGCGCGCACCGCCTGCTGCACCAGGCCCTTGGGGTTATGGGCTTCGGCCGCGTCCAGGGATTTGCGCTCGTCGGGGAGCTTGGGGAAGAGGGCGAGGGCGGGGATGCCGAGCTTGACCAGGCCTTCCGCTTCCTTGAGCAGCGCGTCCACGGAATGGCGTTCGATGCCCGGCATGGAATCCACCGGTTCACGCCGGCCCTTGCCTTCCACCACGAACACGGGATAGATGAGGTCGTCGGTGGAGAGCCGCGTCTCGCGCATGAGGCGCCGCGAGAAGGCGTCGCGGCGCATGCGGCGCGGACGGATGGCGGGGTAGCCGCCCTGGGGGCTCGTGGCGCGGGTCACAGGAAGCTCCTGGGGGTCAGTAGGAGGCTGCAAAATGAGGCTGAATAGGGTAAAACAAAGCGCCCGGATGAGCCAGTAATACACTGAAAATAAAAGAGAACCGCCTATGTCCGCCACCCTGGAACAGCTCGAATCCCGCAATCGGCGGCTCGCGGACCTGCTCCACGCCTGCGCCCAGGGGCGGCAGGCGGCCTTCCAGGAGCTCTACGGGCAGGTCTCGCCGCAACTGTTTTCCATCCTGCTGCGTATCTTGAAGCGTAAGGACTTGGCGGAAGAGGCCCTGCAGGACGCCCTGCTCTCAGTGTGGCGCAACGCCGGCAGCTACTCCGCCGAGAAGGGCGCGCCCATGACCTGGCTCGTATCCATCTGCCGCTACCGGGCGCTGGACATGCTGCGTCGGGAACGGCGCGAGGTGTCGCTGGAGCCGGCGCTGGCGACGGCCGAGGACGAGACGGCCGAGACCGCCGGGCTCGCGGACGGAGTCGCGGATCCGGAGCTGATCAGCAAGGCGGAGGAGCGGGCCCTGGAGGAATGCATGCAGCGTTTGAACGACGGCCAGCAGACGAGCCTCAGGCTCGCCTACGTGGACGGCTGCACCCATGAGGAGATCGCCGCCAGGCTCAAGTCGCCCATCGGCACCATCAAGAGTTGGGTGCGACGCGGACTCGAGAGCCTGAAGCGTTGCCTGGAAGCCGCATGAGGTACCAAGGCAAACAACTCCACGTCCTGCTCGCCGGCGAGTACGTGCTCGGTCTGATGACCGGCGCGGCGCGCCGCCGTTTCGAGCGCCTGCTCATGCAGAGCGCGGAGCTGCGCACAGAGCTCACGCTCTGGGAAGAGCGCTTCGCCGCCTGGAGCTTGAGGCTCGCGCCGGTGGAGCCGCCTGCGCACCTGTGGTGGCGCATCCTCGGGCGGGTGCGCGCCGAGAGCAAGCCGCGCGGCGTTGAGCTCCGCAACAGCTTCTGGCGCGCCTGGGCGGTGGCCGCCACCGTGGTGTTGGCGCTGCTCGTGGTCATGCAGCGCATCACGCCCCCCGCCGAGCAGAAGCCTGCCGAGTTCGCCCTGGTGTCCGATGCCAAGGGTCAGCCCCTGTGGGTGATCAGCGTGCACCCTGAGGCCAGGCGCATCGACATGAAGGCGGTGGCCGACAACACCCCGCCCGCGGGCAAGTCCTATGAGCTGTGGATGCTGCCCGGGAGCGGCAACCCGGTGCCCATGGGCCTCATGAACCCCACGGGCTCGGCCAGCGAGACCGTGAGCGCCGAACTGCTGCAGAAGCTGGCCTCGGCCAAGGGCATCGCCATCTCCGAGGAGCCCCAGGGCGGTTCCCTCACGGGCCTGCCCACAGGCCCGGTGCTCTGGACCGCGGCCCTGGTCTCCTCCTGAGCCCGGATATGGCGGAATCCCGTAATAAACCCGCCCCCGGGGAGGTCTCTGCCCCCATGGGAGCGCACCAGCACCGTTTCGAGATGCTCGCCCGGGCCCAGGTGCCGGGCCTGTACCGTTACGCCTACTGGCTGTGCCGCGACCGGGCCCTGGCCGAGGATCTGGTGCAGGAGACCCTGCTCAGGGCCTGGCGCTCCCTGGACTCCCTGCGCGAGGAGGCGGCCGCCCGCCGCTGGCTCATCACCATCCTGCGTAACGAGTTCATGCGCGAGCTTTCGAAGCGCCGCGACACGGTGGCCATCGATGAGCTGCCCATCGTGGACACCCGCGCCAGCGTCGGCGGGGCGGACACGGACGTGCAGGACGTGCGCCGCGCCATGGCGAAGCTCGCGCCTGAATACCGCGAACCCCTGGCGCTGCAGGTCATCATGGGCTGCAGCACCCAGGAGATCGCCGAGATGCTGGAGCTCACCCAGGGCACGGTGCTGACGCGTCTGCACCGGGCACGCAACCAGTTGCGCGAGATGCTGGGGGTGGGCGACAAGTTCGGAGAAGAGTTGGCATGAGCAAGGTCGTCACCTGTCTCGATGTGCGCCGCCAGGCGGGCGCCGAACCGCGCCGGCTCGAGCCCGGCGTGGTGGAGCACTGCAAGAGCTGCGCGTCTTGCGCGGCCTTCGTGCGCGAACTCGTGGCGCTGGATGCACGCCTGGAGCGCGCGCTCGCCGTGCCGGTGCCGGAAGGGCTCGAGGCCCGCATCGTGCTCGACGCCACTCTCAAGAACCGTCCGCGGGTCTGGCGCCCCTGGCTCGCGGCCGCCGCCAGCGCGCTGATGGCGATCGGCCTCGCCACCACCGCCTGGCGCCATCAGCATCCGGTGGGCGGGGACCTCGCCAGCGCCGTGGTGGCCCACATCACCAACCCGGAGGAGGCGGACGCCCTGGCTCCCGACCGGGCCCTGATCCACGACGCCAGTTACATCGAGCAGGTGATGGGTCACGCCGGCGTGCACATGCAGGGCGCCATGGAGGACGTGACCTACGCCCATGTCTGCCTGTTCCGCGGCGAGCGGGTGGTGCATCTCGTGATGCAGGGCCGGAATGGCCCTGTGACCATCATGCTCCTGCCTCGCATCCACGTGGACAAGAACACGCCGGTGGACGAGGCAGGCTTCCACGGCGTCATCGTCCCTGCCGGCCAGGGCAGCATTGCCATCGTCACCAACAACAACACTCCGGTCGAACCCATGGAGCAGGAACTTGCCGCCAGGGTGCAGTGGACTCTGTAAGAAGCTGGTTGTGGATGCGTGCAGAAGGCCGCCGGGAGGCGGCCTTCGCGTTTTATAATGAGCGCCTGTCTCTCAAGGCTTTCCCCATGAAACTCATAGATAAGGAACTGCTGGCGGCGCTGCATGCAAAGGCCAGGGCCGCCCCGCGGCTGCGCACCCACCACAACCTGCATCCCAGCCACGAGGACCCCGTCCAGCGTATGTGCATGGCCATGG
>DASSIS010000065.1:0-16862 GCA_035691665.1 Gammaproteobacteria bacterium
GGAAGTGAACGCGGACATCCCCTCGCTGATCGGCGCCTCTGCGGCACTGGCCATCTCCGGCCTGCCGTTCGCCGGCCCCATCGGCGCCGCGCGCGTGGGCTACATCGGCGGCAAGTACGTGCTCAACCCGACCCGCAGCCAGCTCCTGGAATCGGACCTGGACCTCGTGGTCGCGGGCACCGAAGGCGCCGTGCTGATGGTGGAATCCGAGGCCGATTGTCTCTCCGAGGAAGTGATGCTCGGCTCCGTGGTCTTCGGCCACGAGCAGATGCAGACCGCCATCAAGGCCATCAAGGAGCTCGCCAAGGAAGCCGGCAAGCCCGCCTGGGACTGGAAGCCGGAAGAGAAGGACAAGGGCCTGGCCGGCGCCATGGCGGCCGAGGCCGAGAAAGCCCTGGTGGATGCCTACCAGATCGCCGACAAGCAGGACCGTTACGCCCGTATCGAGGAAGTGCGCGCTGCCGCCACCCTCAAGTTCGCCGGCGAAGGCGAGGGCAAGTACGCGGAAGCACTGGTGAAGGGGGCGTTCGGCGATCTCGAGAAGAAGATCGTCCGCGGCCGCATCATCGAGGGCAAGCCCCGCATCGACGGTCGCGACACCAAGACCGTGCGCAACATCAACATCAAGGTCGGCGTGCTGCCGCGTGCCCACGGCTCGGCGCTGTTCACCCGCGGCGAGACCCAGGCCATCGTGGTCACCACCCTCGGCACCGGCCGCGACGCGCAGATCATCGACGCCATCGAGGGCGAGCGCAAAGAGCCCTTCATGCTGCACTACAACTTCCCCCCGTACTCGGTGGGTGAGACCGGCATGATGGGCAGCCCCAAGCGCCGCGAGATCGGTCACGGACGCCTCGCCAAGCGCGGCATCCAGGCCGTGATGCCCGACATGGCCACCTACCCCTACGTGGTGCGCGTGGTCTCCGAGATCACCGAGTCCAACGGCTCCAGCTCCATGGCCTCCGTGTGCGGCACCAGCCTGTCGCTGATGGACGCCGGCGTGCCGATCAAGGCGCCGGTGGCCGGCGTGGCCATGGGCCTCATCAAGGAGGACAAGGGCTTCGCGGTGCTGACCGACATCCTCGGCGACGAGGACCACCTGGGCGACATGGACTTCAAGGTCGCGGGTACCGCCACAGGCGTGACCGCGCTGCAGATGGACATCAAGATCCAGGGCATCACCAAGGAGATCATGCAGCAGGCTCTCGCCCAGGCGAAGGACGGCCGTCTGCACATCCTCGGCAAGATGAACGAGGTCATCTCCAAGCCGCGCGCCGACATGTCCGAGTGGGCACCGCGCATCGTGGTGATCAAGATCGACCCCGAGAAGATCCGCGACGTCATCGGCAAGGGCGGCGTGGTGGTGCGCGGCATCCAGGAGGAGACCGGCACGACCATCGAGATCGAGGACGATGGCACCATCAAGATCGCCTCCGTGGACAAGGCCCAGGGCGAAGCCGCCAGGAAGCGCATCGAGGACATCACCGCCGACGTGGAAGTGGGTCGCATCTACGAGGGCAAGGTGGTGAAGCTCATGGACTTCGGCGCCTTCGTCAGCATCCTCCCCGGCCGCGACGGCCTGGTGCACATCTCCCAGATCTCCGAGGAGCGTGTCGAGAAGGTCAGCGACAAGCTCAAGGAAGGCGATGTGATCAAGGTCAAGGTGCTGGAAGTGGACAAGCAGGGGCGCATTCGCCTCAGCATGAAAGCCGTGAATGCCGCTTAACGGTATCGCTGCATAGTGCAAAAAAGAGGGCCGTAAGGCCCTCTTTTTTTGTGCTGCCGCTGCAGCCGCTCCAGTCAGCGTTTGAGATGCTCCGCCAAGTGTCTGCCGATGCGGTCTTCCAGCCAGCGCCTGGGTCTCAGCACCGAGCCGTTCACGAAACCCACGTGGCCGCCCTTGCGGCTCAGCTCGAAGCGCACCGCCGGCGAGAGTTCGGCGTCCGTGGGCACCGCTTCCGGGGTCATGAAGGGATCGTCGGAGGAATGCAGCACCAGGGTCGGCACCCGGATGCGCTGCAGGAACGGCCGGCTGCTGCAACGGGTGTAGTAGTCGTCCGCATCCTTATAGCCGTGCAGGGGCGCCGTGAGGGCGTCGTCGTACTGGCGGAAAGTGCGCAGCGTGTCGATGTCCGGCAGCGAGACGGGTGAGGCGAGGTGCGCGAACTTGCGCTTGGCGGAGCGGCGCATGCGGCCCATGAGTTCCCACATGTAGACCTGGGAGAAGCCCTTCTCGATGGCGGCCGAGCAGGCGGCGAGGTCGAAGGGCACCGACACTGCCACGCCGGTGGCGAGCCGCGAGGCATGGGCGCTCTCTCCCAGCCACTTGAGCAACACGTTTCCCCCCAGAGAATAGCCCACGGCTGCCAGGGGTGTGCCGGGCTCGCGCTGCCGCAAGAGACCGCTCAGGTATTCCAGGTCCTGGGTGAACCCGGAGTGGTAGCTGATGGGCAGCCGGTTGGCCTCGCCGCTGCAGCCGCGGAAGTAGGGCATGGCACCCCGGAAGCCCATCTCGTGCAGGCTGCGCATCATGTTGCAGGCATAGCGAGAGCGCATGGAGCCCTCGAGCCCGTGCAGCACGATGACGATGGGCCCTTGGGAGCCGGTGGTCCAGTCGATGTCGATGAAGTCCCCGTCCGGCAGCTCCAGGCGCTCACGCCGCAAATCCACCGGCACCCGGGGGAAGAGGAGGTTGGGGACGATGGTCTGGATGTGCCGGTTGCCCCACAGCGGGGCCGGCTCGAACTCGCTCGCGATGATCATGAGGCTCTGGAAGGTCCTTGGGGCCTTGTCCTTACATATACTGCCGGAGTACGCGGCCGGATGCGAGCTCAGGAAGCCGCTTGCCGGCCTTCCACCAGCTTGTCCACCACCGTGGGATCTGCGAGGGTGGTGACGTCCCCCAGGTTGGAGAGGTCGTTGGCGGCGATCTTGCGCAAGATGCGGCGCATGATCTTGCCGGAACGGGTCTTGGGGAGATACGCCGTCCACTGGATCATGTCGGGGCTGGCGAAGGCGCCGATCTCCTTGCGCACCAGGGCCACGAGCTCTTCCCGCAGCTTCTGGTCCGGCTGTACCCCGGCCATGGTGGTGACGTAGGCGTAGATGCCCTGGCCTTTGATGGCATGGGGGAAACCCACCACCGCCGCCTCCGCCACCTTCTCGTGCAGCACCAGGGCGCTCTCCACCTCGGCGGTGCCGATGCGGTGGCCCGAGACGTTGATGACGTCGTCCACCCGGCCCGTGATCCACCAATAGCCGTCCGCGTCGCGGCGCGCGCCGTCGCCCGTGAAGTAGTTCCCCGGGTAGGTCTTCATGTAGGTGTCGATGAAGCGCTGGTGGTCGCCGTAGACGCTGCGCATCTGGCCGGGCCAGGGGAAGGTGATCACCAGGTTGCCGCTGGTGGCGCCTTCCAGGAGCTTGCCGGTGCCGTCTACGATGGCCGGCCGAATCCCGAAGAAAGGCAGCGTGGCGGAGCCGGGCTTGAGGTCCATGGCGCCGGGCAGGGGCGTGATGAGGATGCCGCCGGTCTCGGTCTGCCACCAGGTGTCCACGATGGGGCAGCGGGCCTCGCCCACGCAGTGGTAGTACCACTCCCAGGCTTCCGGGTTGATGGGTTCGCCCACCGAGCCCAGGAGCCGCAGGCTCTTGCGGGAGCTGGTGCGCACCGGCCCGTCGCCATGGGCCATGAGCGCGCGGATGGCGGTGGGAGCGGTGTAGAAGATGTTCACGTGGTGCTTGTCGATCACTTCCCAGAAGCGGGAGGCGCTCGGGTAGTTGGGCACGCCCTCGAACATGAGGGTGGTGGCGGCGTTGCAGAGCGGCCCGTACACGATGTAGCTGTGGCCGGTGACCCAGCCGACGTCCGCGGTGCACCAGTAGACGTCGCCCTCCTGGTAGTCGAACACGTACTTGTGGGTGATGGCCGCGTAGAGCAGGTAGCCGCCGGTGGTGTGCAGCACCCCCTTGGGCTTGCCCGTGGAGCCCGAGGTATAGAGGATGAACAACGGGTCCTCCGCATCCATCATCTCCGGTGCGCAGTCCGGCGCCGCCTCGGCCAGCTGCTCGTGGTACCAGAAGTCCCGGGTGGGATTCCAGGCGATCGCACCGCCGGTGCGCTTCAGCACCAGCACCGTATGCACGTTGGGGCAGTGTTCCAGGGCCTGGTCGCAGTTGGCCTTGAGGGGGATGCGCTTGTTGCCGCGCAGGCCCTCGTCGGCGGTGATCAGCACCCGGCAGTCGGAATCCAGGATGCGGTCCTTTAGGGATTCGGGGGAGAAGCCGCCGAACACCACCGAATGCACCGCGCCGATGCGGGCGCAGGCGAGCATGGCCACCGCGGCCTCCGGCACCATGGGCATGTAGATGCACACCCGGTCGCCTTTCTGGACGCCGCGTGCCTTGAGCACGTTGGCGCAGCGGCAGACTTCCGCGTGCAGTTCTTTGTAGCTCAGCTTGCGGTCTTCGCTGGGGTCGTCCCCTTCCCAGATGATGGCGGTCTGGTCGCCTCGGGTCTTGAGGTGCCGGTCCAGGCAGTTGGCGCTGACGTTGAGCTTGCCGCCCTCGAACCAGCGGATGTGGCCTTTCGGATAATCCCACTCCAGCACCTTGCTCCAGGGTTTATCCCAGTTCAGGAAGTTCTTGGCCTGCTCTGCCCAGAAACCCTCCGGGTCCTGCACCGAGCGGCGGTAGAGGGCGTCGTATTGCTTGCGGTCGAGTAGGGGCTGGCGGGCGGGTTTGGCGGGGACGGGATAAACCTTGTCGTCGGACATGAGGCCCTCGGGATGTATCCAGACGTCGAGCTAAACGGAAATTCCGGCTGCCGCCTACCTTAATACAAGCATCGCTGCGTCCCCAAACAGTCTGTGAGGCATACCTGAAATCGAAGTGGTATCAGTTAACATTAATATTTAATATCAATAAGTTATAATATATTTTAAATATAGATTCTCAGTCGAAAATCCAGCTCGAAATGCCCGTCAACAAGTCGGGTCGCCAATTTGCGACAGCCCACACCCATATCTCTTCTATAGATGCGTCTCGCAGCTCTCCGGGCGGGCTCTGTTGCAGGAAGGACAGGGCCTGCCAAAGGGTCGGCCCGCGTCTCTGCTCGTCCAGGGCGACGGCATGGGTCTGTTTGCTGAGTTTCTCTCCGACCCGGTTCACTGCCACCGGCAGATGCAGGTAAGCGGGAGTGCTCAGACCCAGGAGCTGCTGCAACAGCAGTTGGCGGGGAGTGGAGAGCAGGAGGTCCGCGCCCCGTACCACGTGGGTGATGCCCTGGTGGGCATCGTCCACCACCACCGCCAGCTGATAGGCATGGGCGCCGTCGGCCCGGCGCACGATGAAATCGCCGACGTCCTGGGCCAGGTTCTGCCGCACCGTGCCCTGCAGGCCGTCCTCGAAGCTCAGGCTCTCGTCCGGCACCCGCAGCCGCAGTGCCTGGGCGCGGCGGCCCGGGGGCAGACCGTGGCGGCAGGTGCCGGGGTATATAGGACCCTCGAGGCCGTTTAGACCGCTGTCGGCGATCTCGCGGCGGCTGCAGGCGCAGGGGAATACGGCTCCGTCCGAGGCCAGCCGGTCCAGGGCTGCCTCGTAGGCATCCGCCCGTCGGCTCTGGTAGAGCACGGCTCCATCCCACTGGAACCGGAAGGCTTCGAGCGTCCTCAAGATCCCGTCAGTGGCGCCCGGCATCTCCCGGGGCTTGTCCAGGTCTTCCATGCGCAGCAACCAGCGCCCACCTTGGGAGCGGGCGTCCAGGTAGCTGCCGACGGCCGCCACCAGGGAACCGAAATGGAGGGGACCGGTGGGCGAGGGTGCGTAGCGGCCGGTGTAGGTCATGGGCAGATGGTAGCGGGGAGGCTATATAAAAGAAAAAGGCCCATAAGGGCCTTCTTCAAAGTTTTGGATGGGTAGAACAGCGCTATCCCTGCCTGCCTTCCGGGGCCGTTCCCTACGGCCCGTGGTTAAAAAACGAAGCTGTGCTTCGTTTTTTAACCACCCATTTGTTTCTCCCGGATCTCATCCAGCTGCTTGCAGTCGATGCACTGGGTCGCGGTGGGGCGGGCTTCCAGGCGGCGGATGCCGATCTCGACGCCGCAGGAGTCGCAGTAGCCGTACTCGTTGGCGTCCAGGTTGGCCATGGCCTCGTCGATCTTCTTGATGAGCTTGCGTTCCCGGTCCCGGGTGCGCAGCTCCAGGCTGAACTCCGATTCCTGGGTCGCGCGGTCGTTCGGATCCGGGAAGTTGGCGGCCTCGTCCTGCATGTGGTGCACGGTACGGTCCACTTCCTCCATCAGCTCCCGTTTCCAGCCCTGCAGGATGCCCCGGAAATGGACCCGCTGGGGGTCGTTCATGTAGGGCTCGCCCTTCTTCAGGGGGTAGGGGGTGAAGCCACGGAACATGTCCCCGGCCGCGGCGCGCATGGCGCGGGAGACGGGCTTCTTGGGCGCGGCCTTGACCGGAGCTTTCTTGGCCACCGCCTTCGGCGCGGCCTTGGGGGCCGGCTTCTTGGCGGTCTTGGCGGGGGCGGCTTTCTTCTTAGCCGGCATTGTCGAGCTCCTGGGGCCAAAAAATAGGCGCGTGTTTATACAGGATTAGGGAGGGACCCGCAAGTTGCCCCGGCCGAAGGCCGGCGGGGTAGGGGCTTCAGGGCAGATTGACCGCAGTTGGGCTTTGCCAGCCGGGAGCGCGGTGGTCGGCCACCACGGTGGTGAAGATGCCGCCGCGCACGTTGAACTCGGCGGTGAGGCGCATGTACTTGGGAGAGAGGGTCCGTACCAGGTCGTCCAGGATGCGGTTGGTCACGTCCTCGTGGAAATGGCCCTCGTCACGAAAGCTCCAGATGTACATCTTGAGCGCCTTGAGTTCGACACAGAGGCGGTCGGGGACGTACTCGAGCAGCATCTCGGCGAAATCCGGCTGGCCGGTCTTCGGGCAGAGGCAAGTGAACTCGGGGATCCGGATGCGGATGGTATAATCCCGCCCTTCACGCGGGTTCGGGAACGTCTCCAGTTCTTTGCTGGGTTGAGTGGTCATGGGGGCCGCTCGGCGCTGCGTTTCCAGGCACCGATACTTTACACTAGCCATCCAACACTGGCCATTTCACGGCACCGGCGAGGCACATGCGGCTCAGTAAAATCAAGCTTGTGGGCTTCAAATCCTTCGTGGACCCCACGCTGATACATTTTCCCAGCAACCTGGTGGGCATCGTCGGTCCCAACGGCTGCGGCAAATCCAACATCATCGATGCCGTCCGCTGGGTGCTGGGCGAGACCTCCGCCAAGAACCTGCGCGGCGACTCCATGGCGGACGTGATCTTCAACGGCTCCACGGCGCGCAAGCCCGTGGGCAGCGCCTCCATCGAGCTCATCTTCGACAACTCGGACGGCGCCATCGGCGGACAGTACGCGAACTACGCCGAGGTCTCGGTGCGCCGCGAGGTGGTACGCGACGGCACCTCCAACTATTTCCTCAACGGCGTGCGCTGCCGCCGCCGCGACATCACCGACCTGTTCCTGGGCACGGGCCTCGGGCCCCGCAGCTACGCCATCATCGAGCAGGGCACCATCTCGCGTCTCGTCGAGTCCAAGCCCGAGGAGTTGCGCGTGTTCCTGGAGGAGGCCGCGGGCATCTCCAGATATAAGGAGCGCCGCCGCGAGACCGAGAACCGCATCCAGCACACCAAGGAGAACGTCGAGCGCCTGAACGACCTGCGCGACGAGGTGGACAAGCAGCTGGAGCGCCTGCAGCGCCAGGCGCGCGCCGCGGAACGCTACAAGGAACTGGACGCCGAGAAGCACAAGCTCAAGGCGGAGCTGCAGGCCTTGCACTGGCGCACGCTCGACGCCGACGTGGGCGCGAAGGACGGCATCATCCGCGAGCGCGAGATCGCCCTGGAGGCCGCCGTGGCCGAGCAGCGCGCCATCGAGAGCGACATGGAGAAGGCGCGGGTGCGCCACGACGAGACCACCGACGCCTTCAACGGCGTGCAGGGGCGCTTCTACGAAGTGGGCGCCACCATCGCCCGCGCCGAACAGGCGCTGCAGCATGCCCGCGAGTTGCGCAAGCGCCAGCAGACCGAGTTGGAGCAGGCCGACGGCCAGTGGCACGAGCTCAACGGCCACATCACCCGTGACCAGAAGCAGATCGAGACCCTGGCCGGCGAGATCGCCCAGCTGGAGCCCGCCCACGAGAGCGCCAAGCAGGCCGAGAGCCGCGCGCTCGCCAACCTCGGCCAGGCCGAGCAGGCCATGCAGGAATGGCAGACGGGTTGGGAGACGTTCAACCGCGAGGTGAGCGAGCAGACCCAGACGGCGGAAGTGGGCCGGGCCCAGGTGGAGCAGCTCGAGCGCAGGCTGATGCAGATGCTGCAGCGCCGTGAGCGCGTAGAGGCGGAGCGGAAACAGTACGCCGCCGACAGCCAGCAGCAGGCCATGGCGGACCTCGAGGGTGAGGCCCAGGCGGCGGAAGCCAAGCTGCAGCGTCTGCAGGGTGAGCTCGCCGAGGTGCTGAAGGAACTGGAGGCGCGCCGCGCCGACGAACAACAGGCTTCGCGCGCGCTGCATGAGCTGCGCAGCAGGCTGGAGGACGGCCGCGGCCGCGTGGCTTCCCTGGAAGCGCTGCAGCAGGCCGCCCTCGGCAAGAGCCGCGAGCAGGTTAACGCCTGGCTGAAGCAGAAGCGCCTGGACGGCTCGCCGCGGCTGGCCGAGAAGCTGCACGTGGAGGCAGGCTGGGAACGGGCGGTGGAGACTGTACTGGGCTGGCACCTGGAAGCCATCGTGGTGAACGAGACCGCGCCGAAGGCGGAGGACCTCGCGAGCCTGACCGGCGGTTCCATGACCTTCATCGAGCCGGGCGAGGGCGCCGCCTCGGGTCTGGGCCTGTTGCAGAAGGTCAAGGGTCCGGCGGTACTGAAGGATTTCCTGAGAGGCGTGCGCACGGCCGATTCCCTGGCAGAGGCGCTGCAGCAGCGTCCCTCCCTGGGCGAAGGCGAGTCGTTCATCACCCGCGACGGCATGTGGCTCGGCAAGGGCTGGCTGCGCGTCATCCGGGACAACGACGAGCGCGCCGGCGTGCTGGCCCGCGAACAGGAGCTGCGCGAGCGCAAGCAGCAGCTCGGAGCCGACGAGAAAGCCGCGGCCGAGCAGGCCGCGCGCCTGGACGGGCAGAAGTCGGACATCAAGGACCTGGAGACGCGCCGCGAACTCCTGCAGATGGACGTGAACCGGGCCAACCGCGAGGCCGCGGACGCCCAGGCCAAGTTCAAGGCCGCCCGCTCCAGCCAGGAACAGGTGGCGCAGCGCCTCAAGGCGCTGGAGACCGAGGCTGCCGAGCTCGCGGCCCAGATGGCCCAGGCAGAGCAGGAGATCCGCGCGGCGCGCGGCCGGGTGGAGAGCGCGCTCAAGACCATGCAGGGTTTCGACGGCCGCCGCCAGAGCCTGCAGTCCCAGCGCGACGGCTTGCGCAGCAAGCTCGATTCGGAGCGGCAGGCCGCGGCCCGGGACCGGGACGCCGCCCATGAGGCCGCGCTCAAGCTGGAGTCACGCCGCTCCCAGAAACACTCCACCGAGCAGGGCATGGCGCGCATGCACACCCAGCTCGGCCAACTGGAACAGCGCCGCACGGAACTCAAGAAGTCCACCGAGCAGGCCCTGGAGCCCATGCACGTGCAGGAGCAGGAGCTCAAGTCCCTGCTCGACAAGCGCACGCGGGTGGATGCCGAGCTCGCCGAGGCGCGCCGCGCCGTGGAGAGCGTCACCGAGCAGCTGCGGCAGCTCGACCAGGCCCGGGTGGTGCGCGAGCGCAAGGCCGAGGCCCTGCGCGAGGAAGTGCAGCGCCTGCGCCTCGACAGCCAGGAAGTGCGCGTGCGCCGCGAGACCATCGTGGAACAGCTCAAGGAGAGCGGCCTCGAACTGCAGAAGGTGCTGGAGACCATGCCCGAGGGCGCCGAGGTGGGCGCCTGGGCGGAGAAGCTGGCCGAGACCGAGCAGCGCATCGCCAGGCTCGGCGACATCAACATGGCCGCCATCAACGAGTACGCGGAGCAGTCGGAACGCAAGAAGTACCTGGATGCCCAGCTCGCGGACCTGACCGAGGCGCTCAGCATCCTCGAGAACGCCATCAAGAAGATCGACCGGGAGACGCGTACGCGCTTCAAGGAGACTTTCGACAAGGTGAACACGGGGCTCTCGGCCAACTTCCCCAAGCTCTTCGGCGGCGGTCACGCTTACCTCGAGCTCACCGGCGAGGAGCTGCTCGATGCCGGCGTCGCCATCATGGCGCGCCCGCCCGGCAAGCGTAACAGCAGCATCCACCTGCTCTCGGGCGGCGAGAAGGCGCTCACCGCGGTGGCGCTGGTGTTCTCCATCTTCGAGCTCAACCCGGCGCCGTTCTGCATGCTGGACGAGGTGGACGCACCCCTGGACGAGGCCAACATCGGCCGCTTCTGCGACATGGTGCGCAGCATGTCGGACCGGGTGCAGTTCATCTTCATCAGCCACAACAAGAGCACCATGGAGATGTCCAACCAGCTCATGGGCGTCACCATGAACGAGCCCGGCGTGTCCCGCCTCGTGGCGGTGGACGTGGACGAGGCCGTGCGCATGGCGGCGATGTAGGGGACGCCCGATGGAACTGCGCCTGATCCTCCTGCTCATCGGCGCGGTCATCATCGCAGCCGTATGGCTGTTCTCCCGGCCGCGCAGATCGGTTGACGACAAGGCGCGGCCGCGTGCCGCCCCTTCCTTCGATACGGAGTTCCCGGAGGACGACCTGCCTTCCAAGACGGTGCCCGGGGCTTCCGCCAAGACTGCGCCGATCAGGCAGCAGGGGGCGCAGCTGATCCTCGCCCTGCATGTGATGCCGCGGGCCGCGGAGCACTTCACCGGCACCGAGCTCAAGTCCGCCTTCGAGGCCTGCCTGCTCAAGTACGGGCGTTACCAGGTGTTCCACCGGCTCGAGAGCGCGTCCGAGGACGCGTCGGTGTTCAGCGTCGCCAACGTGGTGGAACCCGGCTCCTTCGAGCTGCAGGGCTTCACCGAAGCGTCGTTCCCGGGTCTCACGCTCTTCATGGTGCTGCCGGGCCCGCGCGGCGGCGTGGCGGCCTATGCCGACATGCTGGCCACCGCCCGCCGGCTCGCCCAGCTCCTGGGCGGCGAGGTGCTAGACCAGGAACGCAGCACCTTGACCCGCCAGACCGCGCGTCACATCCGCGAGCGCATCATCCAGTTCGAGCTGCCGCAGCGCGCCAAGCATCCTTCATGAGCCGCGGGGCGGCGTAGTAATATCCCCGCCATGAGCAGCCGTCGCGACGCCGAGAAACGCCTGCGCGAGTTGCGCGCCGAGCTCCAGCAGCACAACTACCGCTACTACGTGCTCGACGAGCCGTCCGTCCCGGACAGCGAGTACGACCGTCTGATGCGCGAGCTCAAGGCGCTCGAGACCGAACACCCCGAGCTCGTCACCGCCGATTCCCCCAGCCAGCGAGTGGGTGGCGCCGCGGCCCCCGAATTCGGCGAGGTGCGCCACGCTGTCCCCATGCTCTCCCTGGACAACGCCTTCAGCGACGAGGACGTGCAGGATTTCGACCGGCGCGCCCGGGAGAAGCTCGAAGCCGACGCCATCGAATACGTGGCTGAACCCAAGCTGGACGGCCTCGCCATCAGCCTGCGCTACGAGGACGGCGTGCTGGCGCGGGGCGCCACCCGCGGCGACGGCACCACCGGCGAGGACGTCACCGCCAACGTGCGCACCGTGCGCGCCATCCCCTTGAAGCTCCTCAGCACCGGCTGGCCCAAGGTGCTGGAGGTACGCGGCGAGGTCTACATGCCCAAGAAGGGCTTCGAGGCCCTGAACAAGGCGCTCGCCGCCCGGGGCGAGAAGACCTACGTGAATCCGCGCAACACGGCGGCCGGCAGCCTGCGTCAACTCGATCCGCGCATCACCGCCGAGCGGCCCCTGGAGTTCTACGCCTATGCCTGGGGTGAGGTGCAGCCCGACAAGCTGCCGCGCCGCCACAGCGAGGTGTTGGAGAAGTTCCGCAGCTGGGGCCTGCGGGTGAACCCGGAGATCAAGACGGTGGAAGGCGCCGAGGGCTGCCTCGCTTACTACCGGGCCATCGGCAAGAAGCGCGACCGCCTGCCCTACGAGATCGACGGCGTGGTCTACAAGGTGGACCGGCTCGATCACCGGGAGGAGCTCGGCTTCGTGGCCAAGGCGCCGCGCTGGGCGGTGGCCCACAAGTTCCCGGCCCAGGAGGAGATGACGGTGCTCAAGGCCGTGGACTTCCAGGTGGGTCGCACCGGAGCGCTCACGCCCACGGCCCGGCTCGAACCCGTGTTCGTGGGCGGAGTCACGGTGAGCAACGCCACCCTGCACAACATGGACGAGATCGAGCGCAAGGACATCCGCCTCGGCGACACCGTGGTGGTGCGCCGCGCCGGCGACGTGATCCCCGAAGTGGTGTCGGTGGTGATGGAGCGTCGGCCCAAGGGCGCGAGGCGCGTGGCCCTGCCCAAGATCTGCCCGGTCTGCGGTTCCGACGTGGTGCGCCCGGAGGGCGAGGCGGTGGCCCGCTGCAGCGGCGGCCTCTACTGCGCGGCCCAGCGCAAGGAGCTCATCCGGCATTTCGCCTCGCGCCGCGCCCTGGACATCGAGGGCCTGGGGGACAAGCTCATCGAGCAGCTGGTGGACGAGGGGATCGTGAACACCCCGGCGGACATCTTCAAGCTCACGGCGAAGCAGCTCGCGGAGCTGGAGCGCATGGGCGAGAAATCCGCCCAGAACCTCATGGACGCCATCGCCAAGGCCAAGCACACCACCCTGCCGCGCTTCCTGCACGCCCTCGGCATCCCGGAGGTGGGGGAGAGCACGGCGCTCACCCTGGCCAAGCATTTCGGGGCCCTGGAGCCGCTCCTGGAGGCGGACGAGGAGACCCTTTTGGCGGTGCCGGACGTGGGTCCTGTGGTGGCGGCCGAGATCGCCGCCTTCTTCCACCAGAAACACAACCGGGATGTCATAAAGGCCCTGCGCAAGGCGGGGGTGGATTGGCCCGCCATGCCGAAACGCGCCGCCGTGGCGGAACAGACCCTGGCGGGCAAGACCTTCGTGCTCACCGGCACCCTGGCATCCATGACCCGCGACGAGGCCAAGGAGCGTATCCAGTCCCTGGGCGGCAAAGTGTCGGGCAGCGTCTCCGCCAAGACCCATTATCTGGTGGTGGGCAGCGAGCCTGGCTCCAAGCTGCGCGAGGCGGAACGTCTCAAGGTCCCGGTCGTGGACGAAGACGGATTCCGGCGACTGATCGGTCCCTGAGGCGTTTGCTAGAATGAGCGTGGTTTGACATAGTGAGTCGCAGGATGACTGCGTACCGGATGTTACCCAAGAACCTCTTCGCCGCTGCGCTCGCGCCGCTGGCGCTCACGGCCTGCATGACCATCGTCACGCCCGACTACGGCGTGCGCGAAGGCCGCTTCGCTCCCTGTCCCGCTACCCAGGACTGCGTCTCCAGCCAGGAGCAGGATCCGAAGCTCTTCATCGCACCCCTGCACTACACCTCGAACCGCGACACGGCCCACGACCAGCTGGTGGCGGCCATCAATGCCGCCGGTGCCGCGCGCATCGTCTCCAACCATCCGAGCTACATCCGGGTGGAGTATCCCGCGGCCGGCCTGGAACAGCGCAGCTCCACCCACTACTACCAGCCGGAGAGCGCGGTGGACGAGGTGGAGTTCTACCTGCCTTCGGATCGGCATGACGTCGAGTTGCGTTCCGTGGGCAAGCTCGGACTGATGGAGAACGGCGCCGCCCGCGAGCGGCTGGAACGCATCCGCAGCGCCTTCGACGCCCTGCAGAAGGCGGCCGGCCCCTGAGGCTCCGGCAGGTACGGCACCCATGAAGAAACGGCCGGTTCATCACCGGCCGTTTCCGTCTCAGCTTGTCTTGGCGCCAATCAGGGCTTGGCGGCAGGGGTCTTGGTGGCCGCGGCGGGAGCGGCGTTCTTGATCACCACCGTGGCGCCGGCGCGCAGCTGGTCCAGGTAGTCGCTCATGGCCTTGCGCTGCTGGCTCTCGGCGATCTTGTCGTGCATCTCCTCGAAGGTCGGGGCGGGCGCGTTGCGCACGTCCTCGAGCTGGATCACGTGCCAGCCGAACTGTGAATGCACCGGCTGCTTGGTGTACTCGTTCTTCTTGAGGCCCGCGAGGGCGCTGCTGAACTCCGGCACCATGCTGGCGGGGGAGAACCAGTCGCCGAGGTCGCCGCCCTTGTCCTTGCTGCCCGGGTCGATGGAGTACTTGGCGGCGAGGTTGGCGAAGCTCGCGCCCTTGTTGAGCTGGGCGATGACGTCCTTGGCCTGGGCCTCGTCGTTCACCAGGATATGGCGGGCCTTGTACTCGTGCGGGTCATAACCCTTCATCTGGTCCTGGTAGGCCGCCTGCAGCTGGGCCTCAGTGGGCTGGTGGTCCTTCAGGTATTGCACCACGTCCGCCTGGGCGAGCTGGGTCTCCTGGCCGACGGCGATGTCGGCGGCGATATCGGGCTTCTTGTCCATGCCGGCCTTCACGGCCGCCTGGGACAGGAGCTCCATGTTCACCAGGGTCTTGATGACGCTCTGGCGCTGCATGTCGTTGAGTTCCGGCTCCTGGCCACCGGTCTGGCTGCGCACGTAGGCGCGCATCATGTCGCTGGTGATGGGCTTGCCGTTCACCGTGGCGACCACGGTGGAGGAGTCACCCGAGCCGCTATTGCAGGCGGCGAGGGCCGCGGCCAAGAGGCCGGTCAGGAGGAGTCGTGGGAGAATACGCATGGGCTTTCCTTGTGGGTGGCTAATCGGGGTCAATGCAGTTCGTCGGGGCTCTGGGCGTTGATGCTGAGGGCATGGATGTCCTGCTGCATCATCTCGCCGAGGGCCGCGTAGATCATCCGGTGGCGTTCCAGGCGGCCGTGGCCGGCGAAGGCCGGGGCCACGATGCGCACCGAGAAATGCCCGCGGCCATCGCGCGCGCCGGCGTGGCCCGCGTGGGCGGCGCTGTCGTCCTGCACCTCGATCTCCAGCGGCGCGAAGCGCTGTTCGAGGCGGGTGCGGATGAGCGTGGCGCGGTCCTGGGTCACGGCAGGGTCTTGCGGAAGGGTTTCACGCTGACCCGAGCGTACACGCCCGCGCCCACGTAGGGGTCGGCGTCGGCCCAGGCCTGGGCGTCGGCGAGGGAAGCGAACTCCGCCACGATCAGGCTGCCGGTGAAGCCGGCAGGGCCCGGGTCCTGGGCGTCGATGGCCGGATGGGGGCCGGCCAGCAGCAGGCGGCCTTCGCTCTTAAGCTGCTCGAGCCGTGCCACGTGAGCGGGGCGCGCCGAGAGGCGCTTCTGCAGGGAACCCGGCACGTCTTCCGAGATGAACGCGTACCACATCAGGGTTTATCCTCCGGCGGCATGTGCTTAGCGAGATAGAAGGCCTGGACCACGATGAACACCAGCATGAGGCCAGTAGCGCCGAAGATCTTGAAACGGACCCAGGCTTCGGTGCTGAAGTTGTAGAGCACGTAGACGTTCACCGTGCCCAGCAGCAGGAAGAAACCGGCCCACATCAGGTTGAGGCGAGCCCAGACCGGGTCGGGGAGGGCGATCTTCTCCTCCAGGGCGCGGCGGATGAAGTTCTTGCGGCCGATGAACTGGCTGCCCAGGAGCACCAGGCCCAGGAGCCATTCCACCACCGAGAACTTCCATTTGATGTACACGGGGTCGTGCAGCAGCAGCGTCACGCCGCCCAGCACCAGCGCCAGCACCGCCACCACGAGCGGTATCGGCTCGAGGCGACGCTTCTCGAACCAGGAGACCGCCAGCACCAACAGGCTGCCCACCATGATGACGCCGGTGGCGACGTAGATCCCTTCCCAGTGGTAGCTCAGGAAGAACGCGGCAAGGAGCAGGAATTCGAGCAAGGAGGACATGGTTTGACACGGGAGCGGCGGGGCGCAGTTATGATAACTGATAGGGACAGCCATGAGCCAATATTTCACTCTCCATCCCGTGAACCCGCCGCTGCGCCTGATCCGGCGGGCAGTCGAGATACTGCACGGCGGCGGTGTGGTGGTCTATCCCACGGACTCCTGCTATGCCTTGGGATGCCTGGTGGGCGACAAGGACGCCATGGAGCGCATCCGGCGCATCCGCGGCGCGGGCAAGGACCACAACTTCACCCTGGTGTGCCGCGACCTGTCCGAGATCGCGGTCTACGCCCGGGTGGACAACCCCACCTTCCGTCTGCTGAAGGCCTACACCCCGGGGCCCTATACCTTCATCCTGCCTGCCACCCGGGAGGTGCCGCGGCGGCTGCAGCACCCCAAGCGCAAGACCATCGGCATCCGGGTGCCGGTCCACGCCGTGCCCCATGCGCTGCTCACGGAGCTCGGCGAGCCGCTCATGAGCTCGACCTTGATGCTGCCCGGCGACGAGGTGCCGCTCACGGACCCGGAGGAGATGCGCGCGCGGCTGGAGCACCAGGTGGAACTCGTCATGGACGGCGGGCCCTGTGGCATCGAGCCGACGACGGTGGTGGACCTCTCCGGCGAGACGCCGCGGGTCATCCGGGCGGGTCGGGGCGACCCCACGCCCTTCGGCGGCTGAGCCGGGTCTGTATAATGCGCGGATGCCTGAATTCAGCCTCGTCCAGAAGATCATCCTGATAGCCCCGCCTGTGCTGTTCGCCATCGTCTTCCACGAGGTGGCCCACGGCTGGGTGGCGAACAAGCTCGGCGACCCCACAGCCCGCATGCTGGGTCGGCTGACGCTCAACCCTATCAAACATGTCGATCCCATCGGCACCATCCTGATCCCGGCGGCGCTGATCCTGCTGCACAGCCCTTT
>DASSIS010000066.1:0-4863 GCA_035691665.1 Gammaproteobacteria bacterium
GAACTGCAGCAAACCCACGGCTCCCAAGATCAGGTCATTATTGCGTAAGGGCTTGAAGAGCTGCGTCGCCCCTTCCTCGCAGAGCTGCGCCAAGCCCTTGTTCAGGGCCTTGGCCTTGAGCGGGTCCTTGAGCACGGCGCGGCGGAAGATCTCCGGCGCGAAGTTGGGGATGCCGGTGAAAGTGAGGCTCTCGCCCTGGGTGAAGGTGTCGCCGATGGCCACGGTGCCGTGGTTGTGCACGCCGATGATGTCGCCGGCGTAGGCCTCTTCCACACGCTCCCGCTCCGCCGCCATGAAGGTCAGGGCATCCGCGATCTTCACCTCACGGTCGATGCGCACGTGCTTCACGCGCATCCCGGGAGTGTAACGCCCCGAGCACAGGCGCACGAAGGCGATGCGGTCGTGGTGCTGCGGATCCATGTTGGCCTGGATCTTGAACACGAAGCCGGTGAGCTTCTCCTCGGTAGGCTTCACTTCGCGGCTCGCGGTGGCGCGGGCGCGCGGTCCCGGGGCATGGGCCACGAAGCCGTCCAGGAGTTCGCGCACGCCGAAGTTGTTGATGGCGGAACCGAAGTACACCGGCGTGAGCCGGCCGGCCAGGTATTCCCCGAGGTCGAACCCGTGGGAGGCGCCGCGCACCAGTTCCACCTCGGCCCGGTAGGATTCGGCGTCCGTGCCCAGGAGTTCGGTGGCTTCCGCGCTCATCAGACCCTGGATGATCCGCGTCTCGCCCAGGCGCCCGCTCTTCTCGCCCGCGTAGATGTGGATGCGGTCCGTGCCCAGGTGATAGATGCCCTTCAAGGCCCGGCCCATGCCGATAGGCCAGGTGAGCGGCGCGCAACGGATCTTGAGCACCGACTCCACCTCGTCCAGTAGGGACATGGGGTCGCGGGCGTCCCGGTCCAGCTTGTTGATGAAAGTCATGATGGGGGTGTCGCGCAGGCGGCACACCTCCATGAGCTTGATGGTGCGCTCCTCCACGCCCTTGGCGCAGTCGATGACCATGAGCGCGGAGTCCACCGCCGTCAGGGTACGGTAGGTGTCCTCGGAGAAGTCCTCGTGCCCCGGGGTGTCCAGGAGGTTCACGATGCAGTCCTGGTAGGGGAACTGCATCACGGACGAGGTCACGGAGATGCCGCGCTGCTGCTCCAGCTTCATCCAGTCGGAGGTGGCATGGCGCGCCGCCTTGCGGCCCTTCACGGCGCCGGCCATCTGGATGGCGCCGCCGAACAGCAGCAGCTTCTCGGTGAGAGTGGTCTTGCCGGCGTCCGGGTGGGAGATGATGGCGAAGGTGCGCCGCCGGCTGATTTCCTGGTCCAACATGCGAGATCCGGGCTTTGAGGGAAGCCGGGTATTTTACCCGATACGCCCGCCCGGCCTAGCCCAGATCCTTCGCCAGGATGAGCGCGTCCTCCCGGCCGTTCTCGCCGGGGTAGTAGTTCTTGCGCATGCCCACTTCATTGAAGCCCTGGGTCCGGTAGAGGGCGATGGCCGGGGCGTTGGAGAGACGCACTTCCAGGAACATCTGGCCCGCCCCCCGCTCCCGCGCCAACTCCATGAAGTGCTCCAGCAGGTGCTGCCCGTAGCCCCGCCGCTGCCACTCGGGCGCGACGCAGATGTTGAGGAGATGGGCTTCGCCCACCACCAGCGACATGATGCCGTAGCCCGCCACGCTGCCCGCGAGCTCCATGACCCAGCAACAGTAGCCGACCCGGAGACAGTCGCGGAAGATACCCTCGGTCCAGTGGAACTGGTAGGCGCGGCGCTCGATGTCCATGACCGTGCGCACATCGCCTTCGTGCATGGGACGGCAGAAGGGCTCGGCGCTCGCCACCACCGCGCTCATCACTGCACCCCTTGCGCGGTACGCATGGCGAGCTTCATGTCCACCCAGGCCTTGCGCTTCTCGCCGGGCGAGCGCAGGAGGTAGGCGGGGTGGTAGGTCACCACCAGGGGCACGGTTCCCAGACGGTGCACCGTGCCGCGCAGGCGGCCGATGGGAGTCTCGGTCTGCAGGAGGTTCTGGGCGGCGATGCGCCCCACCGCCAGGATGATCTTGGGCTGGATGAGGGCGATCTGCCGCTCCAGGAAGGGCCGGCAGAGCTCCGCCTCCTCGGGCTTGGGATCACGGTTGCCCGGTGGGCGGCACTTGAGCACATTGGCGATGTAGACCTGTTCGCGCTTCAGGCCGAGTGCCGCGATCATGGAATTGAGCAGCTGCCCGGCACGGCCTACGAAGGGTTCCCCCTGCTTGTCCTCGTCCGCACCCGGCGCCTCGCCGATGATGAGCCACTTGGCCTGCTGATCGCCCACGCCGAATACGGTCTGGGTGCAGCCGGCCCTGAGGCCGCAGGCAGTGCAGCTCTTGACCGCCTCCTTGAGTGCGCCCCAGTCCATGGCGGCGACGGCGGCGGCCCGCTCGTCCGCCGCGATGCCCGCGGGCACGTTGACGGTGACGGGTTCCGGTGCTCGGATAAGCATGGCACGGGCCTCGCGCGGTGCCTGTGCTTGAGCGCCGCGTCGCGCCACCCAAGGCGTGATGCCGAGATCGTGCAAGCGGCTCAAGCGCTTCGCGTCCATATCCTTGAGGCTCAGGCCGCCTTCCTGTGCTGCAGGCGCTTGCGCAGGCGCCACAGGGACATGGCGATGCCGAACAGGGCGTAGAGCAGGAAGACCAGGAACAGGATGTTCTGGGGCGAGAGGTCGATGATGATGAGCAGCACCGGAACCGCGAGCAGTACGGCGAATGGCACCTTGCCCTGGAGCTTCAGGTCCTTGAAGCTGTAGAAGCCGATGCTGCTCACCATGAGCGCGCCGGCGCCCACAGTGATGATGTAGGCCGGGATGATCATGGCGGAGCCGGGCACATCGAAGTTCAGGCCGCACCACACGGCGCCGGCCACGACACCCGCGGCCGCCGGGCTCGGCAGTCCCTGGAAGTAACGCTTGTCCACGGTACCGGCGCGCACGTTGAAGCGCGCGAGACGCATGGCCGCGCAGGCGGCGTAGAAGAACGCGCCCATCCAGCCCACTTTGCCCCAGGCGTTGCCGTAATCGACCATGGAATGGAGCGACCACTCGAACATGACCAGCGCCGGCGCGAGGCCGAAGGAGACCATGTCAGCGAGGCTGTCGTATTCCTTGCCGAAGGCACTCTCGGTGTGGGTCCAGCGGGCGACGCGGCCGTCCAAGCTGTCGAACACCATGGCCACGAACACGGCGATGGCCGCCGGTTCGAACTTGCCGGCCATGGCGGCGACGATGGCATAGAAGCCCGAGAACAGCCCCGCGGTGGTGAAGAGGTTGGGCAGGAGATAGATACCGCGGCGGCGTGGACCCTCGGCTTCGGCCTCCGGAGCACCCGGTTCCACCTCGTCCAGGCCGACTTCGGTGTCCACATCCGCGTCGGGGATGATCTCTTTCTGCATGCCGCCGGGCCTCGTGGTCGGTGATGGGACATGATGCCACGAACGACCCGAGGCTGTCGCGGCGCGGCGGCCCTCACCGCTTCGGGCGGCCCATGTGGGTGCGCAATTCCCGGCCGATGGTATCGATGAGCGCGGCCCGGGCGGCGGCGCGCCCGGCCTTGATGACCGGTTTACCGGACTGCATCTCTTCCTGCAGCTCCCGGGCGAAGCTGCCGTTCCGGATCTCGTCCAAGAGCGCGCGCATTGCGGCGCGGGACTCGGGGCCGATGACCCGCGGGCCGCGGGTGTAGTCCCCGAACTCCGCGGTCGCGGAGATGGACTCGCGCATGCCGGCGATGCCGCGCGCGTAGACCATGTCGGCGATGAGCTTGATCTCATGCAGGCAGCAGAAGTAGGCGATCTCGGGCGCATAGCCCGCCTCTACCAGGGTGTCGAAACCGGCGGCGATGAGGTGGGTCAGGCCGCCGCAGAGCACCGCCTGCTCGGCGAAGAGATCGGTCTCGGTCTCTTCCTTGAAGCTGGACTCGATGATGCCCGCCCGGCCATGGCCCTGGGCCCAGGCGTAGGAGAGCGCCAAAGCCCGGGCCTGGCCGCTCTTGTCCTGGTGCACGGCGATCATGCCGGGCACACCATGGCCGGCCTGGTACTGGGCACGCACCTGCTCGCCGATGCCGTTGGGGGCCACCATGATGACATCGAGGTCGGCGCGGGCCTTGAGACGGCCGTAGTGGACGTTGTAACCGTGGGCGAACACCAGCACCCCGCCTTGGGGTAGCTTGGGCTCAACGACGCCCCGGTAGACCTCCGGCTGCACCTCATCGGGGACGAGCATCACCACCATGTGGGCCTCGGCCACCGCCGCCGCCGGCTCGGCCACGGCGAGACCGGCGGCTTCGGCCGCGGCGCGGGACTTGGAGCCCACGCGCAGGCCCACCATGACCTGCACGCCCGAGTCCTTGAGGTTCACCGCCTGGGCGCGGCCCTGGGCACCGAAGCCCAACACGGCCACACGGCGCTGGCGCAGGAGCTCCGGGTCGGTGTCGGCGTCGTAAAAAAGCCGCATGGGGTCCGCTGACGCTAGGCTCCGGGGAGCCGAGGCCGCTAGAATACGGGCTTTCCGCCCCAAAACCTATAAGACCCCCCATGCGCGCCTCCCGCTTCCCGCTCAACACCGTCAAGGAAACTCCCGCCGACGCCGAGACCGCGAGCCACAAGCTCATGCTCCGCGCCGGCATGCTCCGCAAGCTCGCGGCCGGCATCTACACCTGGACGCCGCTGGGTCTCAGGGTGCTGCACAAGGTGGAGGCCGTGGTGCGCGAGGAGATGGACCGATCCGGGGCCCTCGAGATGCTCATGCCCTCGGTGCAGCCCAAGGAGCTCTGGGAGGAGACCGGCCGCTGGCAGAAGTTCGGCGGACAGCTCCTCAAGATCAAGG
>DASSIS010000067.1:0-4682 GCA_035691665.1 Gammaproteobacteria bacterium
GAGGGCTTGGGTCACCTGGGCGTACCGAAGGCGGGCGCGGCGGATGTCTTCAGCCTGCGCGCCGCGAACCGGCTCGTGGGCAACCACGATGGGGCAGCGGGTGTGGAGTTGACGGGTAGGGGAGGGTTATTGCGTTTCGAAGCCGCGGCGCATGTCGCCCTGGCGGGCGGCGCCGTCGAGGCCAGCTTGGACGGTCAACCCTTATCCCTCTATCAGACCATCAGCGTGCCCGCCGGCGGTGAACTGGCCTTGGGTCCTATACATGGCGGGTGGCGGGCGTATCTCGCCGTGGGGGGAGGGTTGAAGTTGCCGCCGGTGTTGGGCAGCGTGTCCACGGACACGCTCTCGGGATTGGGCCCGATGCCGCTGGCAGCGGGCATGCGTCTGCCGGTGGGTGCGCAGGCGGGAGAGCCCGCCTTCTACATGCGCGACCCGCCCAAGTACGGCGACGAAGCGAGGCTGCGCATCCTATCCGGTCCGCAGCAGGATTGGTTCACGGGGGAAGCGACCGCCGCGCTGTTGCAGGGTGAGTACCGGGTGCTCGCCCAGAGCGACCGCACGGGCCTGCGGCTCGAGGGACCCGTCTTGCCGCGGCGCAACGAGGCGGAACTCCCTTCCCAGGGCATGGTGGCGGGGGCGCTGCAGGTGCCCGGCGACGGACGGCCCATCGCGCTCTTGTCCAACCACGGCGCCACCGGCGGTTATCCCGTCATCGCCAACGTCATCTCCGCCGACCTCGGCGCACTCGCGCAGCTGGCGCCGGGCGCGCGGCTGCGCTTCGAACTCGTCAGCCGGGCCGAGGCCTTGGCGGCCTTGCGGGCCCAGGAAGAACGTCTGGAGCGGGACATAGTCTCCGCCGACGCGGGCCTGTTGGCGGCCAGGGCGCTCATGACGCTCGCGAACCGGCATGCCAGCTTGCAGCAGGCGGCGGTGTCGGACGGGAAGCGCCGCATCCGCATCCGCCGGGGCCGGTGAGGCTTCTCTATATAATGAGGGCGTGAAACCCACGTCCGGAATCCTCTGCGGCTGTCTCTGTCTCATGCTCCTGTCCCTGGCGGGTTGCGCCCCATGGCCCGAACCGGGCGAGGCGAGCCAGCCGACGCCGGTGCAATCCAAGCTGGGCCAGAAGATCGTGGAACTCGCGGAGCAGCAGATGGGCGTGCCCTACCTCTACGGCGGCGATACTCCCAAGGGTTTCGATTGCAGCGGCCTGGTGCAGTACGTCTATGGGGAGGCCGGCGTGAGGTTGCCACGTACCGCGGAGGCGCAGTACAACGCCACCCCGCGGGTCGCGCGCGACGCCCTCGAACCCGGCGACATCGTGTTCTTCAACAGCGACAGCGGCAACCTCATGCATGTCGGTATCTACGTCGGCAGCCACTGGTTCGTGCACGCGCCGGAGGGCGGGAAGCCCGTGTCCGGTGCGCGTCTAGACAGCGCCTACTGGTATGGCCATTACCTGGGTGCGGGGCGCCCCGGGGGATGAGCACCAAGACCCCGGCCCGACACTGGAACCCGTTCTCCTTCCATATCCGGCTCCACGCCACCGCCCGCCGCCTGCTGCTGGCACGCACCGTGCGCAGCATCGCCCAGGGCGCCCTGGTGGTGGACCTGGCACTCTATCTCAACGCCCTGCACTGGAGCGGTCTCGAGATCGGTCTGGTGTTGAGCGGCGCAGGACTGTCGGCGGCGGTGTTCAGCCTGCTCATCGGCCATCTCAGCGACCGGTCGCGGCGCAGGCCTTTCCTGCTCTGGAACGAAGCGCTCACCGTCGCCTGCGGCCTAGCGCCGCTCTTGAGCGATTCCCACGTGTTGCTGGCGGCGGCGATCGTCCTCGGCGGTTTCGGTCGCGGCCAGAACGGAGCGGCCGGGCCCTTCGGTCCGGCGGAGCAGGCCTGGCTCGCGGACGTGGTGCCGGTGAAGGATCGGGGCTGGGTCTACAGTCTCAACAACGGCGTGGCCTTCTTCGGCATGGGCTTCGGCGCGCTCATCGCCATGCTCCATGCGCTGTGGATGCCCGGCGTCACTCCCCGGGCCGGCTACGGCTTCCTGTTCCTGCTGGTGATCGCCGGCGCGGTGGTGAACCTCTGGCTGCTCTACGCCGCGGAGGAGCGCCTCAAGTCCGCGCCGGCGGCACGGGGCGCCCGCGTGCGGCGCCGCCAGCGCTGGGAGAGCCACTTGCTCTGGCGCCTGGCGCGCCTCAACGTCCTGAACGGACTCTCCATGGGCCTCGTGGGGCCGCTCATCTCCTATTGGTTCGCCCTGCGTTTCGGCGTGGGACCCGAGAGCATCGGTTCGGTGATGGCGGGCACTTTCGCGCTCACCGGCGTCATGGCGTTCTACACCGGCCGGCTCACCCGGCGGCACGGCCTCTCGCGCGCGGTGGTCTGGAGCCGGGGTGCGGGGGTGGTGCTGCTGCTGGTGCTGCCCTTCATGCCCTGGTTCTGGCTCGCGGCGCTCATCTACATGCTGCGGCTGGCGGCAGGCGGTGCTTCGGTGGGGGCGCGCCAGGCGCAGATCGTCTCCCTGATCCGCGACGAGCGCCGCGGCCTCGCCGCGAGCGTGAACGCCGCCAGTTTCCAGATACCCCAGTCCGCGGGGCCCGGCATCGCCGGCCCGCTCATCGGCGCGGGCCTGTTCGTGGCGCCGTTCTCCATCGCCGCGGCGCTGCAGCTCGTCTACGTGATCGGCTACGACCGGGTGTTCGCGCGCTATGACCGGATCACGGAGTCTGAAGGGCAGGCAGGTTAGGTCGCATGCGGCTTCCCCAAAAAATAGGGGCTTCTCGTCAAAGGGGGAAAACGAGAAGCCCCTGACTCCCCCGCGTTGCGTGAGGGGGTCGAAACCCTGGCGACCGCGAAAGCAGGCGATGCGCCGAAGTCCTGAGGATTAAGCATAGTGGAGCCGATGTATATATGTCAACGACACGACATTTATGGTTTTATCCGAGGATTCCCGGCATGACCGCCGGGAAAACCGGGTAAGCGATCGCTCAGAGGGGGGTGCGGGTGAGCGCCGGAGCGGCCTCGTCCAGGAAGCGGCCGCTGTCCAGGAGTTCCGCGAGCTTGGCGATGTCGCCGTCCAGGCGCCGGTCCTGGGTGCCGGCGGGTACGGCACGGCGGATGACGGCTTGCACCGTTTCCAGCTGGGCCGTGGTCTTCAGTGGACGCATGAACTCGATGGCCTCGGCCGAGGAGAGCGCCTCGATGGCCAGGATGCGGAACAGGTTGTCCAGGATCAGATTGAGCTTGACGCCCGCCCAGGGCGCCATGCTCACGTGATCTTCCTGGCCGGCGGAGGTGGGCACGGTGTCGACCGTGGCGGGATGGGCCAGGGTCTTGTTCTCAGAGGCGAGGGCCGCCGCCGTCACGTGGGCAATCATGAAACCGGATTCGAGGCCCGGATCCTTGGCCAGGAACATGGGCAGCCGCGGGTTCACCTTGCGCAGCAGCAGGTCGATGCGCCGCTCGGCGATGTTGCCGAGCTCGGTGGCGCCGATGGCCATGAAGTCCGAGACGAAGCCCAAGGCCTCCGCGTGGAAGTTGCCGCCGGAGAGCACGTCGTCGCCGAAGATCAGCGGGTTGTCGGAGACGCTGTTGAGCTCCCGTTCCAGCACGCCCGCGGCGTGCTTCAAGGTGTCCCACACGGCACCGTAGACCTGGGGCATGCAGCGCAGGGCGTAAGGGTCCTGCACCCGGTCGCAGCCCTGATGGGACTGCCAGATCTCGCTGCCGGTGAGCAGGCTGCGGAACAGCTCCGCCGCCTTGATCTGGCCGTGCATGTTGCGCACCGCATGGATGCGCGCGTCGAAGGGGCTGTAGCTGCCGGCCATGGCTTCCACCGTGAGCGCGCTGACCGCGATGGCGGAGAGCAGGGCGGTCTCGCCCCGGAAGAAGCCTTCGATGGCGAGCGCGGCGCTCACCTGTGTGCCGTTGAGGAGCGCCAAGCCTTCCTTCGCTTCCAGTTGCACCGGCTTCACGCCGGCCGCCTTCAGCACCGCTTCGCCTTTCAGAAGCTTGCCCTGATGCTCGGCTTCGCCCTCGCCGATGAGGGCGAGGGTCATGTGGGCGAGGGGCGCGAGGTCGCCGGAGGCACCCACGGAACCCTTGCTCGGGATCACCGGCAGCACGTCGTGGTTGAGCAGCGCCAGCAGGGTATCCACCACCTCCGGGCGGATGCCGGAGCAGCCCACCGCGAGGCTGTTGGCCTTCATGAGGAGGATGCGGCGCACCACGGAAGCAGGCAGGGGCGCACCGAGGCCGCAGGCGTGGCTGCGCACCAGGTTGTATTGCAGCTGCGTGAGCCGGTCGCGGGTGATGCGCTGGCGCGCCAGGGCGCCGAAGCCGGTGTTGATGCCGTAGCAGACCTGATCGGTGTCGATGACCCGGCGCACCGTGTCCACGCTCGCCTGCATGGCTTGGCGGCCCTTGGGGGCGAGTTCCACCTTGGAACGGTGGCGGTCGAATGCCTTGAGGTGGCCGAGGCTGAGGTCGGCGCCGGTCAGGGCGAGCGTCTGGCTCATGTACGTCTACCTTTGAAGAAGCGGGCGGTGGGCCTCAAGCCCCCCAGTTGATAACCCAGGAAAGCCGGTGCGGGCAGGTCCCAGAGGCAGAGATCCGCGTCCCGGCCCGGCGCGAGGGCGCCAATTCTATCCTCTCGGCCGAGGGCGCGCGCGGCATTTT
>DASSIS010000068.1:0-32058 GCA_035691665.1 Gammaproteobacteria bacterium
TTTGGAACTCACCCAGGGTGCGGTGCTCACGCGCCTGCACCGCGCGCGCAACCAGTTGCGCGAGATGCTCGGGAGGGGCGGGATACAGATCGGAGAAGACGTAGCATGACGACCGCAGTGACTTGTCTCGACGTACGCCGCCTCATGGGCGCGGAGCCGCAGCGCCGTGACCCGGCGGTGGCGGAGCACCTGCGCGGCTGCGCCGCCTGTGCCGCGTTCGTGCGCGACATGCAGGCGCTCGATCTGCGCCTCGAGCGGGCGTTCAAGGTGGAGGTGCCCGAGGGTCTCGAGGCGCGCATCGTGCTGGATGCGACGCTGAAGCACGGCCGTCGCGCCTGGCAGCCCTGGCTCGCGGCCGCGGTGGTGGGTCACATCGAGAACCCCGAAGAAGCGGACGCGCTCGCTCCCGACCGGTCGCTCATCCATGACGCGAGCCTGGTGGAGGGCGCCATGAGCGGCGCCGGCGTCAGCCTGGACGGCGGCATGAGCGATGTGACCTACGCCCACACCTGCCTGTTCCGCGGCGAGCGGGTGGTGCACCTCGTGGTGCACGGCGACCACGGCCCCGTGACCATCCTGCTCCTGCCCCGCATCCACGTGGACCAGGACACGCCGGTGGACGAGGGAGGCTTCCACGGCGTCATCGTGCCCGAGGGCCGGGGCAGCATCGCCATCGTCACCAACAACGCCACGCCGGTGGAGCCTATGGAGCAGGAGCTGACCAGTTCGGGCCGCTTCACCCTCTGACCGGCGGTGCGCGCCGGCCATTTATAATAGGGGCCTATCTCCCAGGACCCCTCCCATGAAGCTCATCGACAAGAACCTGGTGGCCCGGCTGCACCAGACCGCCGCCGCCGCGCCGCGCCTGCGCACCCATCACAACCTGCATCCGAGCCACGAGGATCCCATCCAGCGCATGTGCATGGCCATGGAGCCGCGCACCTACGTGCGGCCCCACCGCCATCCGGACAAGTGGGAGCTGCTGCTGATCGTGAGCGGCGACATGCTGGTGCTGAATTTCGACGATGCCGGCAAGGTGCAGGCCGTGACCCGGCTCACCGCCGGCGGCGAGACGCTGGGGATCGAGACCCCCGCCAACACCTGGCACGGCATCGTGACGCTCGCCCCGGCTACGGTAGTGTTCGAGTGCAAGCACGGGCCCTACGTGCCCACCGCGGAGCAGGACTTCGTGGCTTGGGCGCCGGCAGAGGGCCATGCCCGCTGCGCCGAGTTCGAGGGCTGGTTCAAGCACGCCCGCGTCGGGGACGTGGCTCCGGATTTTCGCAAATGAGGTCCAGACACGCCGATGGCAAAGTGAGATGTCACTGGGCGCCTGCGGATGACGCCTTATATACCGCTTACCATGACAAGGAATGGGGCGTGCCGCTCCATGACGACCGGTTGCTGTTCGAGTTCCTGACCCTGGAAGGAGCCCAGGCAGGGCTCTCCTGGTCCACCATCCTGCACAAGCGCGACAACTACCGGCGCGCCTATCACCGCTTCGATCCGAAGAGGGTGGCGCGCTATGGTAAGCAGGACGTGGCGCGGCTGCTGAGGGATGCGGGTATCGTGCGCAACCGCCTGAAGATCGAGAGCAGCATCACCAACGCCCAGGCCTACCTCGCGTTGCAGAAGGAGTTCGGCAGCTTCGACGAGTACATCTGGTCCTTCGTGGGCGGCAAGCCGAAGATCAACCACTGGCGCGGCAAGTCCCCGGACCGGACCCAGGAGTCCGACGCCATGAGCAAGGACTTGAAGAAGCGCGGCTTCCGCTTCGTGGGCAGCACCATCTGCTACGCTTTCATGCAGGCCACCGGCATGGTGAACGACCACCGTATCGCCTGCTTCAGGCATAAAGCCCGCCGGTGAGCCCGCTCCTCACAGTGCTGGTGGTGCTGGCAGGCGGCCTCGTCGCCGGCGCCATCGGCTCCCTCACGGGCCTCGGGGGCGGGCTCGTGATCGTGCCGCTGCTCACGCTCTTGCTCCATCTGCCCGTGCCTGAGGCCGTGGGCGTGAGCCTGTTCGGCGTCATCGCGACTTCCACCGGCGCCGCGCCCCGCTTCATAGGCACAGGCTACAACAACGTGCGTCTCGGCCTGTTTCTGCAGGTGGCCGCGTCCTCGGGGGCGCTGGTGGGAGCGCTCATCTCCCACAAGGTGCCGGCGCGTCTGCTGTTCCTGATCTTCGGCATCGTCATGCTCTATTCGGCCGTCATGTCCTTCATGCCCACGAAGCATGACGCCGCCGGCGCGCGGGAGGACTCGCCGCTCGCCAAGCGCTTACGCCTCGGGAGCCGCTACAAGCGTGACGGGCAGTGGGTGGACTACAAGGTTGCGGGTGTCGCCCCGGCCTTCGGCATCATGGTAGGGGCGGGTTTCCTCTCGGCCCTGCTCGGCATCGGCTCAGGGGTGTTCAAGGTCCTGGCCATGGATCGGCTCATGCGCCTGCCCTTCAAGGTCTCCACCGCCACCTCCAACTTCATGATCGGCATGACCGCGGCCACGAGCGCCGGCTACTACCTCTCCCACGGCGACGTCTCGCCGCTGGTGGCGGGTCCCGTGATCGTGGGGGTGCTGGCCGGCGCCTACGTGGGCGGCCACTGGATGACGGTGCTGCCGGTGAAGACCCTGCGGCGGATCTTTGCCGTGGTGCTCTGCTTCGTGGCGGTGGACATGCTGCTCAAGGGAGTGGGGATATGAGTTCCCGCCTCGAAGGCCAGCGCCGGTTCATCAACCTCTGGATCCTGCGGACCAGCATCGGCTTATCCCTGGTCTCGATCCTGATCGGCCTCGGTGTGTTCCTGGCCAAGGGCAGGGACTACCTGCCCCATACCCCCGCAGGTTCCATTGCCTCGATCATCGTCGATGCCTGCCAGGATGCCCTGAGCCTGCACGCCAGCGCCTTCCTGGACTTCGGGATGCTGGTGATACTGTTCACTCCCCTGGTGCGGCTCGGTGCCGGCATCGTCGCCAGTATGCGCGCACGGGACTGGCTCTATGTGTTGATCGGTCTCGTGGTGGTGGCGTTGGTCAGCCTGGGGATGCTGACGGGGCAGGCCGGAGGTTGATCACTTCGCGAAGATCCGGGACTCGTCCCGGAACGCCTTGAACTCCAGGGCGTTGCCGCTGGGGTCCTGGAAGAACATGGTGGCCTGCTCGCCGACCTGGCCCTTGAAGCGCACGCCGGGTTCGATGACGAATTTCACGCCGGCTTTCTTGAGTCTCTCCGACAGCTGTTCCCATTGGCCCCAGTCCAGGATCACGCCGAAGTGGCGCACCGGCACATCCTTGCCGTCCACTTTGTTGGTGGCGGCGGATCTCTCCGGTGCCGCGAGGTGGGCCACGATCTGGTGGCCGTAGAGGTTGAAGTCGATCCATTCGCTGGATTCGCGCCCGGTGGGGCAGCCCAGGAGCCCGGCATAGAACCGGCGTGCTTCTTCCAGGTCGTGGACCGGGAAAGCCAGATGGAACGGCTGGACCTTGCTCATGCCCAGTCCCTCGGCTTCAGGAATTTCTCGTAAAGCTCCGCTTCCTTGGAACCCGGCTCCGGTTTCCAATCGTATTCCCAGCGTACCGCGGGAGGCAGGGACATGAGGATGGACTCGGTGCGGCCGCCGGATTGCAGGCCGAACAGCGTACCCCGGTCGTAGACCAGGTTGAACTCCACGTAGCGGCCGCGGCGGTAGAGCTGGAACTGCCGCTCCCGTTCGCCGTAGGGGGTGGCGCGGCGCTTCTCCACGATCGGTACATACGCCGGCAGGAAGCGGTCGCCCACGCTGCGGGTGAAGGCGAAGGAGCGTTCGAAGCCCTCTGCGTTCAGGTCGTCGAAGAACAGACCGCCGATGCCCCGAGGCTCGTTGCGGTGCTTGAGGAAGAAATACTCGTCGCACCACTGCTTGTAGCGGGCATAGGCTTCGGCGCCGAAGGAGGAGTCGCAGGCTTCCTTGGCGGCGGTGTGCCAGTGGCGTGCGTCCTCCTCGAAGCCGTAATAGGGCGTGAGGTCGAAGCCGCCGCCGAACCACCACACCGTGTTTTCGCCCTCCTGGGTGGCGGCGAAGAAACGCACGTTCATGTGAGAGGTGGGCACGTAGGGGTTGAGCGGGTGCACCACCAGGGAGACGCCGAGCGCGCGCCAAGCGCGGCCGGCGAGCTCGGGACGGTGGGCGGTGGCGGAGGGCGGCAGCTTCGTCCCGCGTACGTCGGAGAAGTTGACGCCGGCCTGCTCGAACACGGCGCCGCCCTTGAGCACGCGGCTTTCGCCGCCGCCGCCCTCGGTGCGGGTCCAGCTGTCCTTGTGGAAGCGGCTCTTGCCGTCCAGCTTCTCCAGCGTGGCGGTGAGCGTGTCCTGCAGGGTACGGAGGTAGGTCTCGACGGCCTGGATGTCCATGCCGCCTATGTTATCAGCCGGCGCGCAGGACCTTGCCGGTCAGTGCTTCGCGGATCTCGGTGGGCTTGGCAAGACCGCCCACCGTGCCGGGGACGATGTAATCCACGGCACCCTTGAGCTGCGTGCGCACCGCGAGGGCGGAGCGGGCCGGAGGCTGGCCGCTCAGGTTGGCGCTGGTGGAGACGAGGGCCATGTCGCAGGCCGCGCAGAGGGCCTGGGCCACGGGATGGGCCGTGATCCGTACCGCGAGGGTGCGGCGGCCACCCGTGAGCCAGGCGGGCACGTGAGCGGCGGCCGGCACCACCCAGGTGACGGGTCCGGGCCAGCTCGCCTCGAGCTTGGACAGCACATCAACCGGCAGCTTCGCCATGAAGGGCAGCAGCTGTTCGATCCGGGAGGCGATGAGGATGACGCCCTTGGCGGCGTCGCGCCGCTTGATGTCGAGGATGCGCTCCACCGCGTCCCCTTCCAGGGGATCGCAGCCGAGGCCGTACACCGCTTCGGTGGGATAGGCGATGACCCCGGCGTCGCGGACAGTCTCGACTGCGCGACGCAGGGGCCAGGTGGCAGGCTTCATCGCAGGGTCAGGACGCGACCGCTTCTTCCGGCGGCGGTGCCAGCTCCGGCGCGGGCTCGGCGTAACCGCATTCCTTGCGCGGGCAGACGCGTTCGGTGCCCTTGCGCTTGGTGGTCTTCACCGTGAGGATCGGCCAGTTGCAGGACGGGCAGGGCTGCGCCAGCGGCAGATTCCACACCGCGTACTTGCAGTCCGGGTAGCGCGAGCAGGAGTAGAAGATCTTGCCGTAGCGCGACTTGCGCTTCAGGAAGGTGCCCTGCTTGCACTCGGGGCACTGCACGCCCGTGTCCGCCGGTTTCTCGAGCGGCTCGATGTGCTTGCAGTTCGGATAGCTGGAGCAGCCGATGAACTTGCCGTAGCGGCCGCGGCGGATGATGAGGTCCGAGTTGCACTTCGGGCACTGGCGGCCCTCGATCTTCTGCGGCTGGGCCGCCTGCTCGGCGGTCTCGTCCAGGTTGCGGGTGTAGTCGCAGTCCGGGTAGCCGGTGCAGCCGATGAAACGGCCGCGGCGGCCGAGCCGGATGGAGAGCGGCTTGCTGCACTTGGGGCAGGCCTCGTTGAGGGCCTCGGAGGTGACGTCCTTGCGGGAGACGTTCTCCTCCTTGTGATCTACCAGCTTCTTGAACGGGTCCCAGAACTCGTGCATCACCGGGATCCATTCCTTCTCGCCGCGCGACACCGCGTCCAGCTCGTCCTCCATGAGGGCGGTGAAGCCGTAGTCCACGTACTGGGTGAAATGCTCGGTGAGGAACTTGGCCACCACGCGGCCCACGTCCGTGGGTTTGAAGCGCTTGCGGTCCATCTCCACGTACTCGCGCGCCTGCAGCGTCGAGATGATGGTGGCATAGGTGGACGGGCGGCCGATGCCGAACTCTTCCAGGGCCTTCACCAGGCTCGCTTCCGAGAAACGCGGCGGCGGCTCGGTGAAATGCTGCTCGCACTTCACGGCCTTGAGGGCCACGCCCTCGCCCTCCACGAGCGCCGGGAGCATGTGCTCCTCGTCGTCCTCGGCCGCGGCGTCGGTCTTGGCCGGTGCGTCGTCCTTGGCTTCCTGGTACACGGCCATGAAGCCCGGCACCACCAGCACCGAGCCGCTGGCCCGGAAGGTAGTCTTGTCGCCGGCATCCAGGTCCGCGCTCACGGTGTCGAACACCGCCTGCTCCATCTGGCAGGCGATGGTGCGCTTCCAGACGAGCTCGTAGAGCTTGCGCTGCTCGTCGGTGAGCTTGCCCTGGATCTCCTCCGGGGCACGCGCCGCGGAGGTGGGGCGGATGGCCTCATGGGCCTCCTGGGCGTTCTTGGATTTGGTCTTGTAGACGCGCGGCTCCGGCGGCAGGTGGTCGGCGCCGAAGCGCTTGGCGATCACTTCACGGATTTCAACCACCGCCTCGGCGGCCAGGTTCACGGAGTCCGTGCGCATGTAGGAGATGAGGCCCACCGGGCCTTCGCCGGTGAGGTCGATGCCTTCATAGAGCTGCTGGGCGATGCGCATGGTGCGCTGGGCGCCGTAGCCGAGCTTGCGGGAGGCTTCCTGCTGCAGGGTGGAGGTGGTGAAGGGCGCGGCCGGGTTGCGGCGGCGCTGCTTCTTCTCGACCGAGGTGACCTTGAGCTTGCCGTCGGCGGACTTGATGATCGCCGCTTCGGCGCCCCGGGCCGACTTCTCGTCCCGGAAGCTGAACTGCTCGACCTTGGTGCCCTGGAACTGCCACAGGCGCGGCGCGAAGGCCTGGCCGTTCTTCTCGGCCTCGCCCTCCAGGGTCCAGTATTCCTCGCTCTTGAACTTCTCGATCTCGTCCTCGCGCTCGCAGATGAGCCGCAGGGCGGGGGACTGCACGCGGCCGGCGGAGAGGCCGCGGCGGATCTTCTTCCACAGCAGCGGGGAGAGGTTGAAACCCACCAGGTAATCCAGGGCGCGGCGCGCCTGCTGGGCGAACACCAGCTCCTGGGACAGCGGCCGGGGGTTGGCGACCGCCTCGTTGATGGCGCGCTGGGTGATCTCGTGGAACACCACGCGGTGCACGTCCTTGTCCTTGAGCAGGCCCTTCTCCTTGAGGATCTCGGTGAGATGCCAGGAGATGGCCTCACCCTCGCGGTCCGGGTCGGTCGCGAGGTAGAGGGCGCCGGCCTTCTTGAGGGCCTTGGCGATGGCGTCCACGTGCTTCTCGTTGCGCTCGATGAGCTGGTACTTCATGGCGAAGTCGCTGGCGGGATCGACCGCGCCTTCCTTCGGCACGAGGTCGCGCACATGGCCGTAGGAGGCCAGCACCTCGAAGCCTTTGCCGAGGTACTTCTTGATGGTCTTGGCCTTCGCGGGGGATTCGACGATGACTAGGTTTTCACTCATATATATACAGCAATACTACAAAAGGTTTTACGGATGCAAGTTTGGGGCTTCCACAAAGCAAACCCGGCGCGGGGCCGGGTGAGGTCGGAAGGCCTGTCCCGCCGGGGCTTTTCGCCCCGGCGAGCGCGGTAATTCTCGCATGTCGGCGTGGCGACTCAATGCATCACTCCGAGCGAATCGTCGAACACCAGCTCTTCCATGCGCGCGTAGGCGTCTTCCTGGCCCGGGCGGTTGAAGAGCACCATCAGGATGATCCACTTCACCTGCTCGAGGTCCACCTCGGCGCCGTCCAGCGCCATGATACGGTCCACCACCACCTCGCGTTGCGCTGGCTCGAGGATGCCGATGTTCTCCAGGTACTGCATGAAGCCGCGGCATTCCACCGAGAGCTTCTCCAGTTCCTGCGCCGCGTATACCCTGAGCGCGTCGCGCTGGGCGATGGGCTGCTCGGAGTCCGGGGGGTTCCTGGCCAGGTTCTCCAGCCAGTCGAAGGCCTTGGTGATCTCGCTCTTGGCGAAACCGGCTTGCTCCAGTTCCACCGTCAGGGTCTCGCGGTCGGCTTCGGTCTCGTTGTCGTCGTCGTCCAGGTAGTTCTCGAAGAGATACATGAGCACGTCGAGCACGTTTTCCTTCATCATGACGTCATGACCTCTTGTTTACCCGGGAATATCGGCCACCCGGTGAGGTTTCCACGTGTCCCTGCAGCTCAAGCATCAGCAGCATGGAGGAAACCACATCGGGCGTCAATCCAGTGCGCTCCACCAGTGAGTCCACCGAGGTGGGGGCGAAGTCCAGCGAATTCAACAGCAGCCGGTATTCCGGATCCTCGGGCACGGCGTCCGGGCCGGCTGCGGCGGCCGCTTCCGTGGGCGCGGCCGGCAGCTCGAGTTGCAGGAGCGGCGCCAGTTCCTCGAGGATGTCGGCCGCCGATTCCACCAGCTTCGCGCCCTCGCGCAGCAGGCGGTGGCAGCCCCGCGCCATGGGGTTGTGGATGGAACCGGGGATGGCGAACACTTCGCGACCCTGTTCGCTCGCGAGCCGCGCGGTGATGAGCGAGCCGCTCTGACGCGCCGCCTCCACCACCAGCGTGCCCACCGAGAGGCCGCTGATGAGTCGGTTGCGGCGCGGGAAATGGGCCGGCAGCGGTGGCGTGCCGGGCGGGAACTCGGTGACGATGAGGCCCTTGGCCGCGATCTCCTCCGCGAGCTCCCGGTTGCGCGGCGGGTAGGCCTTGTCGAGGCCGGTGCCCCAGACCGCCACCGTATGGCCGCCCTTGAGGGCGCCCTTGTGGCTCGCGGCGTCTATCCCTAAGGCCATGCCGCTCGTGATCACGAGCCCGCAACGGGCGAGGTAGGCGGCGAACTCTTCGGCGTTGCGGCGCCCTTCGACGCTCGGGTTGCGGCTGCCCACCATGGCGAGCTGCGGCTGGCTGAGCAGGCCCGCGTCACCGCGGACGAAGAGCGCCGCGGGCGGATCGGATATCTGCTTGAGCAGCGGCGGGTAGAGCGCGTCGGCGAGGGTGACGAGGCGCGCGCCGCTGCGTCCGAGCCAGGTGAGGTCCTGTTCCGCGGCGGCGAGGTCCGGTGCGCGGAGGTAAGAGCGGGTCTCGGGATGCAGCTCCAGGGAGGCGGGCAGGGGGTTGGCGGAGGTGAAGCAGTCTCTCGCGCTGCCGCAGTGCTGCAGCAGCCGGAGGGCGCCGGCTGCGCCCAACCGCGGTGCGCGGATCAGGGCCAGCCAGTACAGTTCGTCCTGTGGGTCTATCTCTCTGCCCTCACAGGTATCCTTAAGTCTTTCTTGGCGCTGGTCTCTACTCTCGCATCAAACCCCGGCGGATTTCAAGGATTCGCCACCACGTCCGCCACGTGGATCTCGCGCTTGGCGATCATCACCACCGCGTAGCTCGAGTTGTCGAAGCTGCGGAACACCATGAGCGTGCCGGAACGCTCGGTCGGCGTGGTCACCGAGCCGCTGAAAAAGCCGCCATTGGAGTCGCTCACCTTCTGGCCCTTGCGGTAGATGCCGAGCACGGTGCCGGGATCGACGCCGTCTTTGCTGCCGCGGTTCAGGAGCACCACGTCGTATTGGCCTATCTGCGCTTCGCCACTCAGCACCGCGGCGATCTGACCGGAGATGGTCTTGGCCGGGGCATGGGGCGGGAAGTTGAGATCCAGGGCGCCGTTGCCGGCCTCGGTCAGGAAGCGGTCACCGGCCCGGGCTTCCTGGGCGGCCGAGGTGATGTAGACCTTCTGGGGGTCGCCCCAGGCCTGCACCGTGGCCTCACCGATATAGGTGCCCTCGTAACCCAGGGTGTCGTTGTTCTCCGGGTCGATGTAAGCATCGCCTAGATGGAAGATGGCGTAGCGCGTGCCTTCGGCGGGCTTGATGTCGCGTGCATAGATCTCAGTGTTGGCTCCCATGGCCGGCTGCGCATCGGCGGCCCGCAGGATGTAGCCCGCATCCGACATCTCGCGCTTGGTGACCACGCGAGTCTTGGAGAGGAAGGGGCGCAGCCCGTCCAGGTTCACGCTGGTCACGGCGGCGCTCAGCGGCAGGTAACGCACCTGGGGCTCGAGCTTGGTGACCGGCAGGCCGGTCATCTTCACTTCTTCCTGGACCTGGGCGGGCGGTGCGACGCTCGCGGCTGTCACCGCGGCGACGGTCGCCGCCGCGGGCGCTTCGCTCACCACCTCGCCGTTGCGCTCCACGCTCAAGGTGGGCTCGCCGGAGGCGGTGCGCCCGAGGATGAGCACGTCGCCGGGATAGATGAGGTGGGGGTTCTTGATGTCCGGGTTGGCGTACCAGATGTCCGGCCACCGCCAAGGGCTCTTGAGGTACATGGAGCTGATGCCCCAGAGGGTGTCGCCCTTCTTCACGGTGTAGCGCAGCGGTGCCTCGGGCTGCATCTCCACCGGTGCGGGCGCCGGGGCGGCGCTCGTGGTCGCAGCGGCGGTCACCGCGGCCGGAGCCGGTGGGGGTGTCGCAGGCTTCTTCGGCGCATGCGCGCAGCCGGCCAGGAGGGCCAGCGGCACGAGCGCAGCGAGGTAACGGGGAGCGTTATAATCGTTCATTGATGCGGTCTCCGGGCTCGCCCGACATACCCCGAACCCGGTTCCGACCCCATCCAGGGTCCTTTCAAGAGGGGTGGCTGCCTAGGCAACTTTTCAATAGCATCATAACTTTAGCAGTATTTTATGCAAAAGTGCATGAGGATTGGGGGGCTTGATAATCCGGGCCCTGACCCCCAACCCTAGTCCCCCTGGAAGACGGTATCCCTATGGCAGTGCTCGAAATCCTCCATTTCCCCGACCCCCGGCTGCGCATCAAGGCCAAGCCCCTGGCTGGAGTGTCGGCGGCCACCCGCACCCTGATCCGGGACATGCTGGAGACCATGTACGCCGCCCCGGGCATCGGCCTCGCCGCTACCCAGGTGGGGGTGGATCAGCGCCTCATCGTGCTGGACGTGTCCGAGCACGGCGATGCCCCCATGGCCTTCATCAACCCCGAGATCCTCTCCCAGGAGGGGACCGAGGTGATGGAGGAGGGCTGCCTCTCGGTGCCCGGAGTATATGAAGAGGTGGAGCGCGCCGAACGGATCCGGGTGAAGGCCTTGGACCCGGATGGCAAGCCCGTGGAGTTCGACGCCGACGGCCTGCTCGCGGTCTGCATCCAGCACGAGATCGACCACCTCAACGGCAAGCTGTTCGTGGACTACCTCTCCGATCTCAAGCGCCAACGCATCCGTAAGCGCATCGAGAAGGAAGAGCGGGATCTCAAGGAGCGCCGTTCCAAAGCCGCGCCCTCCGTGTGACGCCCGCGGGCGTCCCATGACCGCTCCCTTGCGTATCGCCTTCGCCGGCACCCCGGAGTTCGCCCTCGCGGCGCTCGACGCGCTCGCGGCCTCGCCGCACCGGATCGTGGGCGTCTGGACCCAACCGGACCGGCCCGCGGGCCGCGGCCGCAAACTCACGCCCTCGCCCGTGAAGCAGCGGGCCCTGGCGCTCGCGCTGCCCGTGCACCAACCCGAGAGCCTGAAGGCCGCTGAGGCGCAGCAGGCGCTCCGTGACACTGTACCCGACGTGATGGTGGTGGTGGCTTACGGCCTCCTGCTCCCTTCCAAGGTGCTCGGTATCCCGCGCCTCGGTTGCCTCAATATCCACGCCTCGCTGCTCCCACGCTGGCGCGGCGCGGCGCCCATCCAGCGTGCGTTGCTCGCGGGCGATGCCGAGACGGGCGTGGCCATCATGCAGATGGACAAGGGGCTCGACACCGGGGGCGTGTTGCAGGAAGCGCGCACGCCGATTACACCGGAGGACACCGCCCAGACCTTGCACGACCGGCTCGCGCCCATGGGGGCGGCAGTGCTGCTGGAGGTGCTGGCGCAGCTGCCGGGGGTGCCGGCGCGCCGGCAACCGGAGACGGGCGTGACCTATGCCCACAAGCTGACCAAAGACGAAGCGCGGCTCGATTGGTCGAAGTCCGCCGATGAGTTGGCGCGCGCGGTGCGGGCCTACGATCCCTGGCCCGTGGCTTACGGTCTCCAGGGCGAGGCGCCGCTCAAGATATGGCGTGCCGTGGCTTTGGGCGAGAACGCCGCCGCCGCTCCCGGCACCGTGGTCGCCGCCGGCGCCGCCGGCGTGGATGTGGCCACGGGGAAAGGCCTCTTGCGCATCCTGGAATTGCAGCCTGCCGGCGGGCGGCGGCTTCCCGCCGCGGACTATGCCCGGGGCCGCGAGCTCAAGGGCTCGCGCCTCGCCTGATGGCGACGACGGCACCCCGGGTGCTCGCGGTGCAGGCGCTCTTGGGCGTGCTGCGCGACGACCTCACCCTGACCCTGGCCTTGGAGCGTGTCACGCAAGGCTGCGCCGATCCCCGCGATGCGGCGCTGGTGAGCGAGCTCTGCTACGGCACCTTGCGCTGGGAGCCGCGCCTCGCGGCCATCCTCGGGCGTCTCCTGCAGCGGCCCATGAAAGTCGCCGACCTGGACGTGCGGCTGCTGCTCCTGCTCGGGCTCTATCAGCTCTCCTCCATGCGGGTCCCCGCCCATGCGGCCGTGCAGCAGACCGTGGAGGCCTGCCGCAGCCTCGGCAAGGAGTGGGCCGCCGGGCTCGTGAACGCCGTGCTGCGCCGCTTCCAACGGGAGCAGGCGGAACTGGAAGCGGCGGTGGCGCAAGAGCCCGCCGCACGCTATGCCCATCCCGCCTGGTTCATCGAGGAATTGCAGCGCGATTGGCCACAGCATTGGCAGACGCTGCTGGAGGCGGGCAACGCCCGGCCGCCGATGACGCTGCGGGTGAACCCGAGGCGCGTGAGTCGCGAGGAATATCTCGCGACCCTCGCCGGTCATGGCATAGATGCCAAGGCTTGTGCGCATTCGCCTGAAGGCGTGATGCTGGATGTTCCCATGGATGTGGACGCGCTTCCCGGTTTCGAGGAAGGGCACTGTTCGGTGCAGGACGAAGGCGCGCAGCTCGCGGCCGGACTGCTGGATGCCGGCGCCGGCATGCATGTGCTCGATGCCTGCGCGGCCCCCGGGGGCAAGACCTGTCACGTACTGGAACGGCATGCGGACCTCAAGCGGATGGTGGCCGTGGAACTCGATCCCAAGCGTGCCGGCCGCATCCGCGAGAACCTCGCGCGGCTCGGGCTCGAAGCGGAGCTCAAGGTGGCGGACGCGGCGCAACCTACGCAGTGGTGGGACGGCACGCCCTTCGAGCGCATCCTGCTGGACGCGCCGTGCAGCGCCAGCGGCGTGGTGCGCCGTCACCCGGACGTGAAGGCGCGGCGCACGCCCGGTGAGGTGGCGGTGGCGGCCGGCCTGCAGGCGCGGCTGCTCGCTGCGCTCTGGCCGCTGCTCGCGCCCCGGGGTAAGCTGCTGTACGTGACCTGCTCCGTATTCCAGCGGGAGAACCTCCAGCAGCTGGAGGCTTTCCTCACCGGGCACGGCGACGCCGAGGCCCTGCCCATCGCCGCCGACTGGGGCGTGGCCGCGGGACCAGGACGGCAGGTGCTCACCGGCGAAGGCGGGATGGATGGCTTCTACTATGCGTGCCTGCACAAGCCCGCCTGACGCAGCGTCGGGGCCCTGAGGATGCGCGCGCGTCTGCCGGCGCTGCTGCTCGGGACCGGGCTGGCGCTCGCTTGCTTCGCCGGCGCCGCCCGCGCCGATACCCCGGGCGGTTTCGTCATCCGCACCGCCTACACCGAGCTCGAGGGCGGCGTGTACTACCTCAACGCCGACGTGGACCTGAGCCTCTCCGATGACGCGGTCAACGCCCTGGAGAACGGCCTGCCGCTCACCGTCAACCTGCAGATCGAGATCATCAAGCACCGCAGCTTCTGGTGGAACAGCAAGGTGGCCGAGCTCACCCAGAGCTACCAGATCAGCTTCCATGAGCTCACGCGCCGCTTCATCATCACCAACCTGAACAGCGGCGACCAGCAGAGCTTCGCGAACTACCGTGACGCCATCACCAACCTCGGGCAGGTGAGCGACCTGCCGATCATCGACGCCAAGCTCATCGAGCCCGGCACGCGCTACAACGTGCGCATGCGGGCGGTGCTGGACGTCAAGAGCATGCCTGGCCCGCTGCAGCTCATCGCTTCGCTGTTCAAGGGCTGGGACCTCTCCAGCGACTGGTACCAGTGGGAGCTGGCGTCATGAAGCGCTACGCCATGCCGCTCCTCATCGCCGCCGGCATGCTCATCATGCTGGGCTCGCTCCTGACGCTGGCCAAGAGCACCTCCAACTCGGCCAACTTCGAGAGCCTGCACGTGTGGCTGGTGCTGCTGAACGCGGTGGCGGCGGGCGTGCTGTTCTGCGTCATCGGCTACAACCTGGTGCGGCTCTTCATCCAGTACCGGCGCAACGCCGTGGGCTCGCGCCTCACCTGGCGCCTGGTGCGCACCTTCGGGTTGCTCACCATCGTGCCCGTGGTGCTGGTGTATTACTTCTCCTATCAGTTCATCAGTCGCGGCATCGACAGCTGGTTCGACGTGCGTGTGGAGAGCGCGCTCTCCGACGCCATGGAGCTCTCGCGCACCGCCCTCGACATGCGGGTGCGGGATCTCCTGGTGCGCACCGAACGCATGGCCAAGACCCTCGGCGCGGGCGACGTGCGCAGCGCCGGCTATCAGCTGGATGCCCTGCGCCGCGTCAACGGTGCGAGCGAACTCACGCTCTTCGGAGGCTTCAACAACCGCATCCTGGCCACGAGCTCCGCCCAGCCGGGCGAGCTGGTGCCGGACCTGCCGGGGCCCGAGGTGCTGTTGCAGGTGCGCTCCGGCAACGAATACGTAGGCCTCGATCCCGTCGGCCAGGGAGGGCTGCACATCCGTGCCGTGGTGCCGGTGGCCACGAGCGGCGCCCTGTGGAGCCAGATCAGCCTGCAGGCGCTCTATCCCGTGGCCGGCGAGCAGAGCAGCCTCGCGGACCAGGTGCAGGAGGCCTACTCCCACTACCGCGAGCTGACGGTGCTGCGCGGCCCGCTGAAGCTGATGTTCAACCTCACGCTGCTCCTGGTGCTGCTGCTCTCGGTGCTCATGGCGGTGTGGGGCGCGTTCGTGGCGGCCCGCACCCTGGTGCAACCCATCCAGGACCTGGTGGAGGGCACTCGCGCCGTGGCGCGCGGCGACTTCACCACGCGCCTGCCCTTGCCTTCGCGTGACGAGGTCGGCTTCCTGGTGTCCTCCTTCAACGAGATGACCCAGCGCCTAGCCGAGGCGCGCGAAGCGGCGCGCAAGAGCCGCGAACAGGTGGAGAACGAACGCAGCTATCTCGGCGCGGTGCTCTCGCGCCTGTCCTCCGGCGTGATCTCCTTCAATGCGGCCTTGGTGCTCAAGACCGCCAACCCCACCGCCAGCGCCATCCTGCAGGCCGATCTGCAGCACTATCTCGGCCGTTCGTTGGTGGCGCTCGCCGCCGAAGAGTCCGTGCTCGGCCAGTTCGTGGCCGCCTGCCGCAAGCATCTGGATGCCGAGGACCGGGAGTGGCGCGAGGAGATGGTGCTGCAGGGTCCCACCGGCCGGCGCGTGCTCATGGTGAGTTGCGCCACGCTGCCCGCCACGGGCGAGGTACCGCCAGGTCGGGTGGTGGTGTTCGACGACCTGACCCAGCTCATCGACGCCCAACGCGAGGCTGCTTGGGGCGAGGTGGCGCGTCGCCTGGCCCACGAGATCAAGAACCCGCTCACCCCCATCCAGCTCGCCGCCGAGCGCATGCGGCGTCGTTACCTCGGCGAGCTCAAGGGCGAGGACGCGGACGTGCTTGACCGCGCCACCCACACCATCGTGCAGCAGGTGGAGGCCATGAAGTCCATGGTCAATGCCTTCAGCGAGTACGCCCGCGCACCGGCGCTGGTGATCGCCGCCTTCGACCTGAACGCCCTGGCCCGGGAGGTGGCGGACCTGTACCGCACCCGCGAGACCGGCATGCAGGTGGAGACGGAGCTGGATGCCTCCCTGCCGCCGGTGCACGCCGATGCCGGCCGGGTGCGCCAGATCCTCCATAACCTGCTGAAGAACGCCCATGAAGCGCTGGAAGGCCGTAAGGACGGCCGGGTGCTGATCTCCACCCATTACTGCCGCCGCGAGGACGAGGAGACAGCCGAGCTCCTGGTGGAGGACAATGGACCGGGCTTCAGCACCGACATCCTGGGCAAGGCCTTCGAGCCCTACGTGACCAGCAAGCAGAAGGGCACGGGTTTGGGGCTAGCTATCGTGAAGAAGCTGGCCGAAGAACACGGCGGCAGCATCCGCGTGCAGAACCGCGCCGAAGGGGGCGCGCAGGTCATGATCCGGTTGCCCGTGAACGAGGACGCCCGCAGCAGCGCCTTGCTGCAGGGCGTCAAGCGCCGCAGCGGCGGCAGGAGGGAGGGCGCATGAGGTCTTCGCATATCCTGGTGGTGGACGACGAAGCCGACATCCGCGGCATGGTGCAGGAGATCCTCACCGAAGAGGGCTACGAAGTGCGCGTCGCCGGCAACGCCGCCGAAGCCCGCGCCGCCCGCGCCCAGGGTGACCCCGACCTCATGCTGCTGGACATCTGGATGCCGGACATGGATGGCATCAGCCTGTTGCGCGAGTGGACCCGTGACGGCGCGCTCGCTTTCCCGGTGGTGATGATGTCGGGCCACGGCACGGTCGAGACCGCGGTGGAAGCGACGCGCCTCGGCGCCGTGGATTTCGTGGAGAAGCCCCTGTCGCTCGCGAAGCTGCTGCGCACCGTGGAGACCGCGGTGGAGACCGGCCGCCAGACCCGCGCCAAGCACGGCCTCAAGGGCCGTCCGCTCCTGGAACCCGTGGGCAAGAGCCGTCTGATGCAGACCCTGCGCGACCAGCTGAGGCGCCTGGCGCCGCACGAGGCCGCGGTGATGTTGGTGGGCGAAGCGGGCAGCGGTCGCGAGACCCTCGCCCGCTACCTGCATGCCCTGAGTCCCCGCGCCGCAGGGCCTTTCGTGAACGTGTCGATGGCGGGGCTGGGGCTGCGCGACGTGCTGGAGTCCCTCTGCGGCCGCGAGGGCACCGAATCCACCGGTTGCTTCGAGCAGGCCCGGGGCGGGACCTTGTTCCTGAGCGACCTCTCGGACATGCCACCGGACGTGCAGGCGGCGCTGCTGGGTGTGCTGGAGCAGGGCGCCTACACCCGCGTGGGCAGCCAGGCGGCGCGCACCCTGGACATCCGCCTGCTCTCGGCCGCCGAACCGCGCATCGAAGCCCAGCTCGACCAGGGGCTCTTCCGCCGTGATCTCTTCAGCCGGCTCGCCTCCGTGAGCCTCAAGGTGCCGGCGCTGCGGGAGTACCGGGAGGATGTGCCGGAACTCCTGCGCTACTACAGCGACATCCTGGTGGACCAGCACAACCTCAAGTACCGCCGCTTCAGCGTCGCCGCCCAGAACCGCCTGCGTAACTATCCCTGGCCGGGCAACGTGCGCGAGCTTCAGAACCTGGTGCAGCGGGTGCTGATGCTGGGCGAGGAGGGCGAGGTGGGCCTGGAGGAGGTGGAATCCGCCATCGCGCCGCTCTCCGCCCTCGATGGCGAGGCCCTAGTGAAGCAGGACATCCTGGCCATGCCGCTGCGCGAGGCCCGCGAGCACTTCGAGCGGGCCTACCTCGAGCAGCAGCTGCAGCTCTGCGGCGGCAAGGTGGGGAAGCTCGCGGAGCGGGTGGGCATGGAACGCACGCACCTCTATAGGAAGCTGAACTCGCTGGGGATCGATTTCCGTCAGTTAGGTGGGGATGACGGTGACGCTTGAGCGTGCTTATTGTTTGATGACTAGCGGCTCTATGTGTTGAGCCGCTAGTTTCTCGCGCACCGCATTCAATTCCTTCAGGTCCTTGATGGGCCCGATGCGCACCCGGTTCCACGTCGAACCGTTGTTCACCTGTACCGACTGGATGCTGGACTCGATGCCCTGCAGCGCGAGCGTCGCCTTCATCCGGTCCGCATCCGCGTAGTTGGGGAAGGAGCCCACCTGCAGGATGTAGCTGCCGGGCTGCTGCACCGGCGCGGCGGCGTTACCGGACCGCACGTCCTTGTCCTGGCCCGGGATCACCACCTGGAAGGAAGGCAGCATCTTATAGAAGTCGTAATGGGGCGCGGTGGAGGCCGGCGCCGCGGCGACGGTGCCGGCGGCGGGCGTGGTGCCCCTGGCGCTCACGTGCTTGCCCGCGTGCAGCTCTGCCTGCCAGAGGACGGGTCCGCCCTTGAGGATGGCGAAGCAGGCGATGATCCCCAAGACGAACCAGCCCCAAGCCGGGAAGCCTCCGCTCTTCTTCTTGGGCTTGTCCTTGGGTTTCGGGCTGTTCTTGTAGTCTTTCGCCATGCTTACATGCTATCAGGGGCGGAGACGCCCAAGAGGTCCAGCCCGTTGCGGAGTACCTGGCGCGTGGCCAGAGCCAGGGTGAGGCGTGCATCCTTCAGGTCCGCATCCTCCACCAGGAACGGGCAGTTGTCGTAGAAGCCGTGGAAGGCCGCGGCCAGCTCCCGCAGGTACTGGGCCATGAGGTGGGGTTCCAGGCTGCGGGCGGCGGATTCCAGCAGCTCCGGATAGCGCGATAGCTCGGTCATGAGCGCCTGCTCGTGCACGCCGTCCAGGCGTGCGGCCTTGGCGAGGCCGTTGGATTGGTCGAACCCGACCTTCTTCTCCGCGCGCTGGCGCTCCACGCTCATGATGCGGGCATGGGCGTACTGGATGTAGAACACCGGGTTGTCGTTGCTCTTGGAGGTGGCCAGGTCCACGTCGAAGGTGAGTTGGGAGTCGGCCTTGCGCGCTACCAGGAAGTAGCGCGTCGCGTCCTTCCCGGCCATGTCGATGAGGTCGCGCAGGGTCACGTAGCTGCCGGCGCGCTTGGAGAGCTTCACTTCCTCGCCACCCTTCATCACCAGCACCATCTGGTGCAGCACGTACTCGGGCCAGCCCTGGGGTATCCCTAAGGACAGCGCCTGCAGGCCGATGCGCACGCGGATGGCGGTGGAATGGTGGTCCGAACCCTGCTCGTCGATGACGCGGTGGAAGCCGCGCTGCCATTTGCTGAGGTGATAGGCCACGTCCGGCAGGAAGTAGGTGTAGGTCCCGTCGGACTTGCGCATCACCCGGTCCTTGTCGTCACCGAAGTCCGTGGTCTTAAGCCACAGGGCGCCGTCTTTCTCATAGGTGTGGCCGTGGTCCACCAGCGCCTTCACGGCCGCTTCCACCCGGCCCTCGGTATAGAGGGAGGATTCCAGGAAATAGACGTCGAACTTCACGCCGAAGGCCTTGAGGTCCAGGTCCTGCTCATGGCGGAGGTAAGCCACCGCGAACTCGCGGATGGCGGCGAGGTCCTGGGAGTCGCCTTTGGCCACCACTTCCCGGTCGTCGGCGTGGGCGATCTCCCTCGCGAGATAAGCCTTGGCCACGTCCTTGATGTATTCGCCCCGGTACCCGTCCGCGGGCCAGCCGGCTTGCTCGGGCTCGACCCCGAGGCAGCGGGCCTGGACGGACCTCGCCAGATTCTCTATCTGTGCGCCGGCATCGTTGTAGTAGAACTCGCGGCTCACGGACCAACCGGTGGCTTCCAGGAGCCGCGCCAGGCTGTCGCCCACGGCGCCGCCGCGGCCATGGCCGACGTGCAGGGGCCCGGTCGGGTTCGCCGAGACGAACTCGATCATCGCCTTGGCGCCCTTGCCGGAATCGTTGCTGCCGTACTTCTCGCCGCGGCTGAGGATGCTCTTGAGCTCGGCGTGATAGGCGGTGGGTGCCAGGAAGAAGTTGATGAAACCGGGGCCCGCGATCTCGGTCTTGGCCACCAGCTCGTTCCTGGGCAGCGCCTTGATCACTTCCGCGGCGAAATCGCGGGGCTTCTTGCCGGCGGCCTTGGACAGGGCCAGCGCCACGTTGGTGGCGAAGTCGCCGTGCTTGCGGTCGCGGCTGCGCTCCACCAGTGGGCCTTCTGGGGCCGCATGCCCCATGGCTTTGAGAGTTTCCCGGAGCAGCTGGTCGAGCGAGTGTTTCATAGCGCGCAGATTTTACTAGCAAAAACGCGTCTTTTGGTTTCTGGCGGCGTTGCGTCTGGCCTTGGATTCCTCACGTACACCAAGAGTACGCTCCGGATCTTCCGCCATCCGCGCCTAGCCAGAAACCAAAATCCATCGTTTTTGCGTTTTAGTCGAGGTTCACCGGGTCTATGTCCACCGACCAGCGCACGCGGCGGGTTTGTTTGAGTCCGCCGATCTCCGGGAGCGCGGCCGCCAGGAGTCGTTGCAGGGGTGCGCGCTGGGAGGATTGCAGCAGGAGATGCGCACGGTAGCGGCCGGCGCGCCGCTCCATGGGGGCGGGGGCGGGGCCGAGGAGGCTCGCTTCCGGCCGTGGGCCCAGTTGGCGGGCGAGCAGCTCTCGCACGGCTTCCAGGAAGGCGACCGGTGCGCCTTCACCGGGTGCTTCGGCCCGCAGCAGTGCCAGGGCGGCGTAGGGCGGCAGGCCCGCCAGCTTGCGTTCTTCCAGCGCCGCCTGGGCGAAGCTGCCGTACCCTTCCCGCACCAGGTGGCGGAGCAGCGGATGGTCCGGCTGGTGGGTCTGGATCAGGACTTCGCCCGGCCGCTCCGCGCGCCCGGCACGGCCGGCCACCTGGGTGATGAGTTGGGCCATGCGTTCGCTGGCGCGGAAGTCGGCGCTGAACAGGCCCTGGTCCGCATCCAGCACGCCCACGAGGGTGACCTTGGGGAAGTCATGACCCTTGGCCAGCATCTGGGTACCCACCAGCAGCCGGCGGCGGCCCTGCTGCACGTCATCCAGCAGCCGTTCCATGCTGCCCTTGCGGCGGGTGCTGTCCCGGTCCACCCGCGCCACCCCCGCGTCCGGGAACAGTGCCGTGAGCGCCTGCTCGATGCGCTCCGTGCCCTGCCCCACGGCACCGAAGGCGGCGCTGCCGCACTGGCTGCAGCGGGCCGGCGCGGGGCGCTCGGCGCCGCAGTGGTGACAGACCAGGCGGTGCCGGCCGTGGAGGGTCATGCGTGCGTCGCAGCGGCGGCATTGCTCGGTGCTGCCGCAGTCGTGGCAGAGGAAAGTGGGTGCGTAGCCGCGGCGGTTGAGGAACAAGAGCACCTGGCCCTCGGCATCGAGATGGCGGCGCATCGCATCCAGCATCAGGTCCGAGAGACCTTCGGTGAGCGGCCGGGTGCGGATGTCCAGGAGACGCACGTCCGGATGGCGGGCGCTGCCGGCCCGCTCCGGGAGCGAGAGCGGGGCGTAACGTCCCTGGGTGCAGTTGTGCAGGGACTCGAGCGAGGGCGTGGCGGAGCCCAACACCACCGGCACTTGGGCACGCTGGGCGCGCACCACCGCGAGATCCCGGGCCGAATAGCGGAAGCCTTCCTGCTGCTTGAAGGAAGCGTCGTGCTCCTCGTCCACCACGATGAGGCCTGGGCGTCGCAGCGGCAGCCAGGCGGCGGAGCGGGTGCCTACCACCACCTGGGCTTCGCCATCCCGGGCCGCGAGCCAGGCGGCGAGACGCTCCGTCTCGTTCAGGCCCGAGTGGAAGGCCGCCACCTGCCCGAAGCGGGCGCGGAAGCGGGCCAGGGTCTGGGGGGTGAGGTTGATCTCCGGCAGGAGCACGAGCGCCTGCTGGCCGCGCGCCACCGCCGCGGCGATGGCGGCCATGTAGACCTCGGTCTTGCCGCTGCCCGTCACCCCGTCCAGGAGGAAGCTGCGATAGGTCCCGAGCGCTGCCGTGATCTCGGTCGCCGCTTGCTCCTGGGCCGAGTTAAGGGTGGCCGCGGGTCGCAGCACTGTCGGCAGGGCTCTCGTCGCGCGCGCGGCCTTCTCCAGCCAGCCGCGTTTGGCGAGGGCCTTGAGCGCCGTGGCGTAGCCCGGCTGCGCTTCCATGAGTTCCGCGGCGCTCAAGCCTTCAGCATGCCGCTGCAGCAAGCTGAAAAGGCTCTGCTGGCGCGGTGCCCGGGCGAGCAGCCCTGCATCCGCGGCGTGTCCGGCGACGGACAGGCGCCAGACGCTCTCCCGGGCGGCGACCGCGGCCTTGCCTTGGCGCAGCAGCACTGGCAACAGGGTCTGCATCACCTCGCCGATGGGATGGCGGTAGTAGTCCGCCGCCCAGCGCGCCAAGGCCAGCATATCCGGCGGGATCGCCGGCTCCGTATCCAGGAGCTTGCGGGCGGTCTTGAGCTTCGCCGCCGCCACCTGCGGCTCGGCGGCGACCTCGAGCAGCACGCCCACGAGCTCGCGCCGGCCGAAGGGGAGCCTCAAGCGCACGCCCGCTTGGAGCGCGGCCGGGTCCGCATCCGGCGGCGGCAGGTAGTCGAAGTCCCGGTACAGCGGCGAGGGCACCGCGACCCGGAGATAACGCGCACGCTCCATCAGGCCCGCGTGAGCTTATCCACAGTTTTTGTGGATAAGTGTGTGGATGATCGCGGGCGGCACGCACGTTCTCTGCAGGCATCCCGCGCGCGTGTCGGTTTGATGAAAATTTGCTCGCCGCGATGAGGCATGAGGGCGCCGGAGCAGGAGGAGGCGCGAGCATGATAACCTCTCGGGCGCGGAGCGGTCGCCGCTCCAAGTTTCGGAAGCGCCTGCGGTTTCAGGCGCCGGGGGCATCCCTCTGGAGACGATCCAAGAACTCAGCAAATTCCTCGCGGACGTCGAGCGGCGCGCCTATCGCATCGCTCAGATGGGGCTGCGCAGCCACGAGGACGCCGAGGATGCGGTGCAAGAGGCCATGTTCCAACTGGCCAAGCGCTATGCCAACCGCCCCCCCGCCGAGTGGCCGCCCCTCTTCTACCGCATCCTCCAGAGCCGGATCCGGGATACCCAGCGCCGCCGGGCGGTCCGTAACCGGGTGCTGTCCTTCTTCGGGGGTCAGAAGGGGGAGGGGGAGGACGAGCTCCCGGACCCCATCGCCAGCGCCGTGGACCCGCGGGCCCTGGAGCCGGGGGAGCAGGTGGCCCAGGCCGATGCCATGGTCGCCCTGGAGAAAGCGCTACAGGAGCTTCCAGGACGTCAACGGGAAGCCTTCATGCTGCGTATATTGGAAGGGCTGGATGTGGCACAGACAGCCCAGGCTATGGGCTGTTCCGAGGGCAGCGTCAAGACCCATCTCTCGCGGGCTGTGCACAGCCTGCGGGAAAGCCTCGGGGAGCATTGGTTATGAGCAACACTTTGAACACGGACGAAAATCTGACCCGGCGCGCCCGGGAAGTCTTCACCGCGAGCGTGGCCGGCCTGGACGCCGGGACTCTGGCGCGCCTGCGAGCCGCCCGCCTGAAGGCCCTGGAAGCCGCTGAGCACCCCTTGCCCCGCTGGCAGCAGCTGGGCTGGCGCCTGCCGGCCGGAGCCGTGGCGCTGGTCTTCGTGGCCGTGGTGGGGGGCTTCCTGATCACCAACCCCGGACCCGCCACTCCCGACGCGGCCTCTCCCTTCGCTGCCGGCAACAACGAAGACGCCCCCGTGGTCACGGCGGGCGACAACCTGGACATGTACGCGGACATGGACTTCTACCAGTGGATGGCCGCCCAGGGCCAGCCTGCCAAGCCCGTGGAACCGGCGGCGGACAGCGACGACGATGACGACAGCGGCGTAGGCGGATGACCGTCTGGCGCCTCTTCGGGCCAGCTTTGCTGCTGGGACTGTCCTGTACCGCCCTGCCGCTCCTGGCCGACACCCCCCCGAAGACCCCGACACCCGCCGCCTCCGATCCGGAGCTGCTGGAGTTCCTGGCCGATTGGCAGGGGGCGGACGGTCGCTGGGTGGATCCCATGACTTTCGCCCGCATCGACCCCGCCAAGGTGACGGCGGACGAGGCCCGGCACCACGGCAAGACTCCGGTACCCGCCGCCGGCACGGGCGCGCCGGGTAGCGACAGCAAGCGGGCCGCCCGATGAAGTCCCTGGCACTCTTCTTCTTGGCTGCCTCCTGGTTCGTGCTGGCGCCGCTCGCGGCGGCCCCTGCGCCGGCGGCGGTCACCCATGCCCCCGCCGCGCCCCAGACGGCCATCAGCTGGGATTCGCTCACCCCCACCCAGCAGCGGCTGCTCAACTATGAGAAGGACAAGTGGTCGGGCCTGCCGCCGGAACGGCAGCACCGGCTGGTGAACGCCGCCGACCGCTACAGCAAGATGACCCCCGAGGAGCGGGCCAAGTTCAAGGCGCGTCTCGCCCGCTGGCGCAACCTCACCCCCGAGCAGCGCACGAAGGTGCAACAGCGTTACGAGGCTTTCCAGAAGCTGCCGCCGGACCAGCAGCAGCAGCTGCGGGAGCGCTGGAAGAACATGACCCCGGACCAGCGCGCCGCCCTGAAGCAGGAGATGAGCAAGGCGCCACCCACCGCGACCCATACCTGAGCCCTGCATAAAAAAGCCCGCTGATGCGGGCTTTTTTTGATCCCGTCAGATTGCGGCTCAGTCGACACCTTTCACGCCCTGAATCAGCCGTGCCACCGCTTCCTGGCCGTCGCCGTAGAGCATGCGCGTGTTGTCCATATAGAAGAGCGCGTTCTCTATCCCCGAGAAGCCGCGCCCCTGGCCGCGCTTGATGACGATCACGTTCTTGGCCTTGTCCGCGTCCAGGATGGGCATGCCGTAGATGGGGCTGTCCTTGCGGTTGCGGGCGTCCGGGTTCACCACGTCGTTGGCGCCGATGATGAGCGCCACGTCGGCGGTGGCGAACTCGGCGTTGATCTCTTCCAGGTCCGAGATGATGTCGTAGGGCACGCCGGCCTCGGCCAGCAGCACGTTCATGTGGCCCGGCATGCGGCCCGCCACCGGATGGATGGCGAACTTCACCGCCACGCCGCGGTGCTGCAGGAGCTGGGTCAGCTCCCAGACCTTGTGCTGGGCCTGGGCCACGGCCATGCCGTAGCCCGGTACCACGATCACCTTGGCGGCGTAGGCCATCATCACGGCAGCATCCGCCGCTTCGATGGGCTTGAGGCTGCCGGTCACCTCGCCGGTGGCGGCCGAGGTCTCGCCGAAGTTGGAGAACAGCACGTTGCCGATGGAGCGGTTCATGGCTTTCGCCATGAGCTGGGTGAGCAGGGTGCCGGCCGAACCCACCACCGTGCCGGCGATGATCATGGCGGCGTTCTGCAGCACGAAGCCCTCGAAGGCCACCGCGAGGCCGGTGAAGGCGTTGTAGAGGGAGATCACCACCGGCATGTCGGCGCCGCCGATGGGCACCGTCATGAGCACGCCGAAGACCAGGGAGAAGGCGAAGAAGAGCACGACGATGCTCACGTCGTCCGGCCTGTAGCCGGCGGCGATGAGCACGCCGTGCACCAGCGCCAGCAGGAACACCAGCAGGTTCACCAGCTGTTGACCCTTGAAGCGCAGCGACTTGTTGATGAGCCCCTGCAGCTTGCCGAAGGCGATGAGGCTGCCGCTGAAGGACACGGTGCCGATGAGCGCGCCGGCCACGCCCAAGACCCGCGCCGCCATGCCGAGGCTGCCGGCGTGCAGCAGTTCCGCGCCGGCGATGGCCGCCGCCGCGCCGCCGCCCATGCCGTTGTAGAGCGCCACCATCTGGGGCATGGCGGTCATGGGCACGCGCTTGCCGCTCCACCAGGCGGCTACGCCGCCGATGAGGATGGCGGCGAGCATGAGGCCGAAGTTGTGCATCCCGGGGTAGAGGAACGTGATGAGGGTGGCGATGGCCATCCCCAAGCCGGCCCAGACGATGCCGCCGCGGGCCCCCTTGGGGGAGCTCATGCGCTTCAGGCCCAGGATGAAAAGCAGGGCGGCCAGGAGATAGGCCGCCTGGATCAGGCCGTCGATGAGGGCGGGGGAGAGGTTCATGGAGCCTTCCCCGGCTTGCCGCCGCTGGTCTTGAACATCTCCAGCATGCGCTCGGTCACCACGTAGCCGCCCACGGCGTTGCCGGCGGCGAGTGCCACGCCGATGAAGCCGATGACCTGCTCCACGGGGCCGTTGGCCGCACCTAAGGCCACCATGGCGCCCACCAGCACGATGCCGTGCACGAAGTTCGAGCCGGACATGAGCGGGGTGTGCAGGATCACCGGCACCCGGGAGATCACCTCGTAGCCGGTGAAACCCGCCAACATGAAGATATATATAGCTATGAATCCGTCGATCATTGCTCTCTCCTGCTGACCATCCCTGGTGCTTTGTCCAGAGCGGACTTCCTGTCCGCCCGCTCGAAGCCGTGCTTCGAGCCCTGTCCGGGCGTTCGGCCGAGCGCGAGCTGTGCTCGCGCTAAAACACCGGCCTCACCCGTCCACTGTTTTACGGGTGGGTTCATGCAGTATTTTGCCGTCGTGGGTCACGACGCTCTTGGCATAGACCTCGTCGTTCCAGTCGATGGCGAGCTTGCCGTCCTTCACCAGCGGCGTGAAGAAGTTGAGCAGGTTGCGGGCGTACATGTCGCTGGCGTGCTCCGCCAGCATGCTCGGCAGGTTCAGGGGGCCCGAGACCAGCACCAGGCCCTGCATCACGTCCTCGCCGGCCTGGGTGAGCTCGCAGTTGCCGCCGGTCTCGGCGGCGAGGTCCACGATCACCGCACCCGGCTTCATGGCCTCGACCATGGCGCGGGTGAGTATCTTGGGCGCCGGCCGGCCCGGGATGGCGGCGGTGGTGATCACCGCGTCCGCCTGGGCCACGTGCTTGGCGAGCGCGTCCTGCTGTTTCTGTTTCTCCTCGGCGGTGAGCTCGCGGGCGTAGCCGCCCGTGCCCTCCGCCGAGACCCCGGTGTCCACGAACTTGGCGCCCAGGGATTCCACCTGCTCGCGCGCCGCGGCACGCACGTCATAGCCTTCCACCATGGCGCCGAGGCGCCGGGCGGTGGCGATGGCCTGGAGTCCGGCGACACCGGCGCCCACCACCAGCACCTTGGCGGGGCGGATGGTGCCGGCGGCGGTGGTGAGCATGGGGAAGAAGCGGCCGAGTTTCTCGGCGGCGATGAGCGCCGCCTTGTAGCCCGCGGCGGCGGCTTGCGACGAGAGCGCATCCATGGCCTGGGCGCGGGAGATGCGCGGCACGAGTTCCATGGCGAAGGACGTCACGCCGGCGTCACGCAGCGCCTTGAAGCGCTCAGGTTCCTTGTGGGGTTGCAGGAAGGCGACGAGCACCGAGCCGCGCCGCATCTTCGGGATGTTCTCCACCGGCGGCGGCGTGACCCGGAACACCACGTCCGCCTGGGGGATCGCGGCGGCGGGCTCGAGGAGCGCGCCGGCACCGAAGGCGGCGTCGGGCAGCCCCGCCCGTTCGCCGGCCCCGGGTTGCAACATGAGTTCCACCCCCAGGGTCTTGAGCTTCGCCGCCACCGGCGGGCTCATGGCGACGCGGCGCTCGCCGGGGTGGAGTTCCTTGGCTACGAACAGCTTGATGGCCATGGATTTCCCGTTGTTTTGGGCAGGCTGTGCACCGGCCCGGCCGGCCTATTCTGCCACCGCGACCCCCTTTATGTCGGGTGTGGGAAGGGCTTGTCATTGCTTTTTAAGGTTATTCCTGCAATATATGCCGGGACTATCGGTTGCGGCAGGGGTATCCGGTGAACGACCTCTCGCAAGAAGTGCTGCGTACTGACTCGGCGGGCGTGCCGCTCGAGTGGATCGACTACCAGGATGCGGTCAAGCTGTACCACCTGGATCAGGTGGCTTATGGCTACGGCAGCCCGGTGTTCCGGCTGCACGGCGGCATCAACGCCAAGACCGGCCGGCGCAGCGTGATCGAGGTCAACTCCATCATCGCCACCTACGGCAACAACCATGCCCTCGCCAAGGCGCGCGCGCACTATGTGCCGCCGCTCAACAACCACACCCTCTTCAAGCGCGACGCCCACGTGTGCATGTACTGCGGCAAGCGCTTCTCCACGGGCGAGCTCTCGCGCGAGCACGTCACCCCCTTGAGCCGGGGCGGCCACGACAACTGGACCAACGTGGTGACCGCTTGCAAGCGCTGCAACAACCACAAGGCGGGACGCACGCCGGAAGAGGCGCGCATGCAGCTGCTCGCCATCCCCTTCACCCCCAACCACGCGGAATACATCTTCCTGAAGGGGCGCCGCATCCTGGCTGACCAGATGCAATTCCTGCTCGCTCATTTCCCGCGGAGCAGCCCGCTCCATAGCCGCGTTAAGCAGCTGCTCGTCTAGTCCCGGGTCACGACATCCCTGTCGAAGAAGGTTTCGCCGCCTCCCGGCGGCGAGGCACTTTTGTTTCGGCAAAAGTGCCCAAAACCATTCCCCCGGAGCGCGGGGTGTGGCCCCGAAGCAGTGGTGCTCGCGCCGCTCCCGGCATCGTGCCTCCCGCGGCACTTGTACATCCCTGTACATCGTCGCGCTACGGGTGGTAAGAACCAACTCCTTTGCTGTCAGCGCTTCTGATGTAAAGGGAAAGGGCGCGGCTTCAACAGCCGCGCCCTTCTGAGTTGCGTATCAAACAGGGTGCTTAGGGATGACCGCCCTGCATCAGCTCCTGCATGCTGGTCTGGCTGTAGCCGGCCGGCACTTCGAATAGGGAGCCTGAGAGGCTGCCGGTGGACAGGGACTTGAAGGTGTCGGTCAAGGTCACGCGGTTGTAGCCCTGGTAGCTCTGGCGGGTGGTCTTGAGGGCGAAGCCCTGGTTCATCATCCCGGACATGCCCTGGGCCATGGGGCCCATCTGGGAGACGAGCTTCTGCATGCCGTCGCGCATGTCCTGCAGGGTCTTGAGGTCGGCGCCGGGTATCCCGAGCGAAGCCACGGAGGACACCACGCAGGCGGTGGAGATGGGGCGGCTGCCCATCATCATCTGCACGTCCTTGCAGCTGTGGCCCGCGATGGTCTCGCTGGTGCCCAAGTCCTTGGCCTGGAAGCCGCTGGCGCTGCCGCTCTGGGTGCCGGCCATGACCCCGGGGTTCGCGCCGCCGTGGGCCGCCATCATCTGCTCCACCTGGGCGCGCTGTTCCGGCGACATCTTGGCCAGGGCCGCCTGCATCTGCTGGTTGGCTTGGTCCATCTGGCCCTGGTGGGCCTGCATGGCGGCCTGGGCCTGGTCGTTCGCGCCCTGCATCTGCTGTTGGGCCGCGTTCATCTGCGCGCCCATCTGCGCGGCGGTCTTCTGGTCGAACACCATGTACTGCTTGCGCTCGGGCATGAGTACCGTGACGGTGTTGCTGGCGGCGTCGTAGATGGCGATGCCGCGCTCCTGGGAGCCGCTCTCCATGCGTACCTTGCCGCCCTTCACGTAGATCTGGGACGACGCTTGGCCGTTGTCGTCCACGTAGGAGATGTGGGTGTCCGCCAGCGCCGGCAGGGCCAACGCGGTCGCGGCGAGCAAGAACGATATCCTCAGCATGGGAACCCCCTCTAGGATTTGGTTGAGCGTGGCCGCCGGCGGCCCGGCGCACGCTTCATACTAACTCCGGGACATGAGGCTTGCTAAGGGCTCGGGATATGGCGTCGGCGGATTGGCAGACACGGGTGGAGGAGCGTCTGCGGGAGAGGTGGCTGCTCCCGGGGCCCGTGGCTTGGCGCGCCCTGGGAGAGGGGGTCGGCGGAGCACGCTGGCGCCTCGCGGCGGGCGGCGAGACTTGGTTCGTGAAGAGCGGCGATGGCGCGGTGCTGGCCGCGGAGGCCGACGGACTCGAGGCGCTGGCGGCCACGGCCACAGTGCGGGTGCCGCGGGTCGAGGCCGTGGACGGCAGTGACGAAGGCTTCCTGGTGACCGAGTGGTTGCAGTTGAACGGGCAGAGTGCCCAGGCCGGTGCCCGCCTGGGCGAAGCGCTCGCAGGACTGCACCTCGTCCCCGTCGCCGGCTACGGCTGGCCGCAGCACAACTTCATCGGCGCCACGCCGCAGTTCAACACCCCGGCGGCGGACTGGGTCGGGTTCTTCCGGGAACAGCGGCTGTGCTTCCAGCTGCGCCTCGCCGCCGAGAACGGTCACCGGGATCGCTTGCAGGAGCAGGGCGCGGAGCTCGCCGCGGAGCTGCCCGGCTTGTTCGCGGGCTACACGCCCAAGCCCTCGCTGCTGCACGGCGACCTCTGGGGCGGCAACTGGGGCGTGCTCGCGGACGGCGGGGCGGCGGTGTTCGACCCGGCGGTGTACCGCGGCGACCGGGAGGCGGATATCGCCATGACCGAGCTCTTCGGGGGCTTCGGTGCGGAGTTCCATGCCGCCTACCGCGCCCACGCACCCCTGGACCCGGGCTATGGCGTGCGCCGCGACCTCTACAAGCTCTACCACGTGCTGAACCACCTCAACCTGTTCGGTGAGGGGTATCTCGGCCAGGCAGAGGGACTCATGCAGCGTCTGCTCTCGGAGCTGCGCTGAAGCCTCAATGGCTGGTGGTGGCGCGTGCCGGCAGCCAGATGCTCACCAGCAATCCACCTTGTGCACGATTGGCCAGGCTTAGCCTCCCGCCATGTGCTTCCACGATCTCGCGGCAGAGCGGCAGCCCCAGGCCCGTGCCGGACTGCTTGGTGGAATAGAAAGGCAGGAGCGCCTGCTCCAGCACTTCCGGCGCCATGCCGGGTCCGGCGTCGGCCACGTCGAGCCTCAGGCCCTCACTGTCCTGGCGCACGCGCAAGGTGACGGCCGCTTCCGGTGAGCCGGACTCGTGGGCGTTCTTGAGCAGGTTGATGAGCACCTGCTGCATCTGGCTGGGGTCGAAGCCGCCAGGGCCTGCGGGCAGTGCGCCTTCCAGCGAGAAGGGTGCGAGCACCCGTAGCGAGGCCATGAAAGGTTCCCAGGGCACTTGCGTCAGGCGCGGTGCAGGCAGCTTGGCGAAGCGTGCGTAGCCGTCGATGAAACTCTTGAGGTGCTGCGCCCGCTCCTCGATGCTCGCGAACACGCTCTCCAGGCGCGGCGAGGCCAGGTCCCGCGACAGGATGCCGCCGGAGTGGGCCATGGAGGAGATGGGGGCCAGCGAGTTGTTGAGTTCGTGGCTGATGACCCGGATCACCTTCTTCCAGATGGCCACTTCCTGGCGGTTGAGCTCCCGGGTGAGCTGCTTGAAGAGGTAGAGGGTGTGGCGCTGCGCGTTCAGGGTGAAGCGCTCGCGGCTCAGGTAATAGATCTCGTCCTCGCCCTCGCGCTGCACGCTGAACATGCCGTCGCGACCGCTCGCCACCGCCTCGCGCAGGCTCGCCGGCGCCTCCGCCAGCAGCTCGGCGAAGGCATGGCCCTCCAGCTTGCGGCCCTGGTGGAAGAGCTGGCGGGCCGCCAGGTTGCTGTACACCACCCGGTCGTTGGCGTTGGCGAGCAGCAACGCCCAGGGGGTGGTCTGGATCACCGTGTCCAGCAACAGCTCCCGCTGGTAGAGGTTCTGGCGTTCGCGCCGCAGGATGTCGCCCGCGGCGTTGTAGTGGCGCACCAGGGAGCCGAGCTCGTCCTGACGCTGCGAGTTGAGGCTGATGCTGAAGTCCCCGTCCTGGAAGCTCGCCACGCCGTCGTCCAGCGCCGTGATGAGCCGGTTGATGGGGTGCATGAAGCGGCGCACGGCATAGACCGTGAGGGGCACCGAGACCGCCAGCCCGACGCTCAAGGCCACCCAGGTTTCCGTGTAGCGGGCGAGCAGGACGGCGAGCGCTGCGCTGACCGACACCAGCACGCAGGCGAGCAGGGCGAATTTGCCCTCGAGTGATTGCTGCAGTTTCACACCGGGAAGTGTAACCGGAGGCGCGTGACCTTATCAGCGGTCCGGTACCTTCATGAGCTCTTGGCGATGCCGTATTTCTCCATGCGCCGGTACAGCGCCTGGCGGCTGATGCCGAGCTCCTGGGCCGCGGCGGCGATGACGCCGGCGTGGCGCGCGAGCACGCTCTCGATGTCGGCGCGGCTTGGCTCGACGGGCGGCGCCGGAGGCAGCGGCATCCGGCCCTGGCTTAGTCCCAAGGCCTCGGCGCCGATGACCGGGCCCTGCGCCAGGAGCGCGGCGCGGCGCATGCAGTTCTGCAGCTCGCGCACGTTGCCGAGCCAGGCATGGGCCTTGAGGGCCTGCTCCGCCTCGGGGCTCAAGCTGTTGCGCCCGCCCAGGAAGCTCCGTGCCAGGGGCAGCACGTCCTCGCGCCGCTCGGCGAGCGGCGGCACGCGGATCTCGATGACGTTGAGGCGGTAGAACAGGTCTTCGCGGAAGCGGCCTTCGGCGATGGCCGTGTGCAGGTCGCTATTGGTGGCCGTCACGATGCGCACCTTCACGCGCCGGGTCTGGTTGCTGCCCAGCCGCTCGAACTCGCCGGTCTGCAGCACGCGCTGGAGCTTCACCTGCCCCGCGAGCGGCAGGTTGCCGATCTCGTCCAGGAACAGGGTGCCGCCGTCGGCAGCCTCGAAGCGGCCGGG
>DASSIS010000069.1:0-30156 GCA_035691665.1 Gammaproteobacteria bacterium
CAATAGCTCTTGGACACCGAATCGACTCACCTTTAGTAAGAACTTCAATGCAAGCTAAAAATCTTCGTCAAAGTTCCACGCCATGCTTCTGGTAAACCATCCCAATTTTCGCCAAAACCACTCATTTTTTCATACGCAGTAAACGGTTTCTCTCTAGAAGGCGCCTTATAACCCAATACATCTTCTACACAATTCTCAAGAGGGAAAAGCCTTTCATTATTTCCCAAAGCCTTCTTTATCGGTTCATTAAAAATCTCGGCTCCATCAACTCCCTTGTCTAAATCATGCATCACATAAATATTAAATTTCAGTAAATTAAAGTACTTTATCAACGGGATTATCGCCGCCTTACCTCGCGCTTTTACGATTTGCCAGTCATAGCGTATTTTATTCCGTTCTTCTTTGCTTAGTCTCTTCAAAGAATCCTTGATTACTATCTCTTCGGTGTCCCCTTCCACTATTAGGATATTTTTAGCAAAAAATACTCTCGCGATATAATCATCGACCTTCAGGATCATTTTTACATAGCTTTTCTCATCTTTCTCCAAAGCTTCATACGCATCTGTGGTATTAAATGCGAAAGCGGATGCCACGTATAAATCGTATTTCTCATCTTGATAGATATGGCCGTTAACATTCTCGAATCTAAGATGATTAAGGACTTGACCAGATTTCTTACTCAAATCGATCATATATGGAGAATGAGTCGTGCATGCAATTTGATTAGATGGTGATAAAGATAAATCGTATATAACGTCTCTCATCTGATTTGCGGCGTGGGGATGAAGGTATATCTCTGGCTCCTCAAATCCAATAAATAACGGTCTAAGCGGTGAACCTGTTTTCTCTAACTGCTTATCTTCAAACCTTTTTCTAAATCTCAATAACGCAAATACTGCTGCACGAATCATGCCCGTGCCTTGAAGTCTTACATCACTGATAATGTTGCTCGACATTTTCACTTCAAAACTTGGCCTAAGACTTTTGTCGGGATCTGATAGTGTTGCTTTGGCATAAATTCTTGTCTCGGGAAACACATCTCCTAATACGTTATTTAACTCTCCCATCATTTGACCAAATTCACTATCTTCCTTTTCTGGGTCAAGTTCAGAAGCTAATTTGCTAAGAAACTCTCGAGCCTGAAGATAATTTTTTGATTGATCTCTGACGTCTTTAAATAATTCATTTAAGGTATTGAGTAATGTTCCAGATGTTCCAGTAATTTCGTCCGCTCTATCTTGAGCAGGGATCAGAAGATATCTAGGGAGCCGCGAAAGCACGTTACCAGGAATACCTCCTGGATTTTTAAACCAAGATTCTTCCTGCTCATCTACGTCCCACAATTCATCTATAGCCTGAAGCGATTCTCTTTGTTTAGCCGTCAGGTTTTTTGACTTATCTTGCCCAGGGAAATATTCTTCGAATATTCCTGGGTTAGCTCCAGCAGTAAAAAAATCTTCTATAGCCTTACTTTTCTCAAATTCTTTTTTGATCGTTCTTTTAAACTCGCGTAATTCGATTTCCACTTCTCCAGTGGAGCGAAATGTCTTTCTATAAAGAATCCTGAGCCCGCTATCTTCCGCTGATTTTGTCTTATATTTTAGAAGCCGCCCTTTGAACCCTCGCCACGTCAGCGCATCTTTAGGGACATTTCGAAATTCGGCCGTTAGAACTATCTCGTCAACAAGCCGTTTAGTAACTTGGGGAGTGCCATCAACTCGTGTATTGATGTGAAAGAACTCATCATTAGGAATTTTCTTATCACTTAACAAATATTCGATGGCGGCCAAAACAGATGTTTTACTCGCATTGTTCTGGCCAATAAGGAATGTTGCATCGCCAAATAAAATTTCAGTGTCAAATAGCTGCCGAAATCCTTTTATTTTCAAGCTGTAAAGTTTCATAAAATCCCTTTTCTGAAATATTGAATTATTTACATCATTTCCATTTCATCGAACATCCGACGCTGGCGAACTGTTCCTTCGGCCCATGGCCGTTCTTGGCGATCTGAAGCATGGCTTCGTAGAGCTCGCGCTTCGCGCCGGCTGGCGGTACATCCTTGCCGCCCGCGTCGATGCGGCCCCGGTACTGCAGTTCCAGGTGGCCGTTGTAGCCGAAGAAATCCGGGGTGCAGACGGCGCCGTAGGCCCGGGCCACGGCCTGGCTCTCGTCGTGCAGGTAAGGGAAGGGGAAACGGTGCGCCTTGGCGAAATGGCGCATGTTCTCGAGCGAGTCGTCGGGATAGGCGACGGCGTCGTTGGAGCAGATGGCCACCGCCTTGACGCCGTGGTGGGAGAGCTCGCCGCAGGCGGCCACGATGCGCTCGATGGCGCCCTTCACGTAGGGGCAGTGGTTGCAGATGAACATGACCAGGGTGGCTCTCTCGCCGCGGCAGTCGGCGAGCGTCCACTCATGGCCGTCCACGCCCGGCAGGTGGAAGCCGGGCGCGTGGGCTCCGAAGTCGCAGAGTGGGGTCTCGGCGGCCATGCAAACTCCCTTGCCAGACCGCCCCAAGCATAGCACCGCCCCCGGGGACCTAGTTGGTGAGGTTGCCCTTGAGGGTGAACTCGATGGTCACTTCCAGGTCCTTGCGCGTGTCGGTGTCCCCCGCCGGGAAGGGCGGGAAGCGCACGCTGCGGATCAGGCGCTTGACCTCGTCGTCCAGCACCGGCGAGCCCGAGGACTGCTCGATGGTGTAGGCCAGCACCGTGCCCTGGTTGTTGACGATGTAGGAGAGCACCACGCTGCCCTCGGTGCCGTTCAGTAGCGCCTCGCGCGGGTAGCGCTTGTTGGCGGCGAGGATGGCTTCGGCGATCTCTTCATAGGTAGCCTGCTGCTGGGGCGCCAGCTGCTGTTCCTGCGGCAGGGTGGGCGGCGAGGGCTTCTGGGCCGGCGGCGGGGTCTGCTCCACCGCCTGGGCGGCCTGGCTCTCGATGGCCGGCGGCTGCGGCTTGGGCTTGGGTTGCGGCGTCGGCTTCACCTGGGGCTTGGGCGGCGGCGGGCGATGCAGCGGCGCCAGGGTCACGGCGATGGCGTGGGCGAGCTCGCTGTTCACGGGCGGCAGGTGGATGGGCGCGGGATGGTAGTTCACCACGGCGATCACGAGCACGGCCACGAGCGCATGCAGGCCGATGGAGATGCCGACGCTCTGCGGGAAGCGGCTCATGGCCTCAGCCACCGGGCTGCTCGCTCATGAGCGAGATCTTGTAGAAACCCGCCTGCCCCACTTCGCCGAGGAGCGCCATCACCTGGCCGTAGGGGATGCCCTTGTCGGCGCGCACGTACACGATCTGGTCCGGGTCCTTGTCGGCGAGGGTCTTGAGGCGTCCGGACAGGGCGTCGGCCGCGACGGTGTCGCCGCCGATGTAGAACTGGCCCTTGGCGTCGATGGCGACGATCAGGGGCTCGGGCGGCTTGCCGAGGTCCTGGGCGCTGCTCTTCGGCAGCTCGATGGGCAGCTGCGCCATCATGAGAGGCGCGGTGATCATGAAGATGATGAGGAGCACCAGCATCACGTCCACGAGCGGCGTGACGTTGATCTCCGCCATGGGCCGGTAGCCCGACGACTCGTCGCCGGGTGCCGCGCCGCGGGGTGCGCTCATGGCCATGTCAGCGGCCCTCCGGGCGGGCACGCTTCACCAGCAGCCCGCCGCTGGTGCTGATGAGCGTCTGCAGGCGCCCGGCATAGAGGCCGAACTCGGTGGCGAACTTGTTGTAGGCCATCACCGCCGGGATCGCCGCGGCGAGGCCGGCCGCGGTGCCGATGAGCGCCTGGGCGATGCCCGGCGCCACCACCGCGAGGCTGGTGTCGTGGGATTGGGCGATGGCGGTGAAGCTGTTCATGATGCCCCACACGGTGCCGAACAGTCCGATGAAGGGTGCGGCCGAACCCACGGTGGCGAGGAACGGCAGGCGCAGCTCCATGCGCCGCATCTCCCCGGCGAGCTCGTTGCGCATGGCGCGCTCGATGCGGTCACGCTGCTCGCCCAAGCCTTCCTTCACGCCCGCGGGCGGCGACTGCCATTCAGCCACGCCGGCGCCGAGCACGGCACCCGCCGGGTGCTTCACGGCTTGCGCCGCGTTCTCGGGCGATTGGCTCTCCTTGACGGCGTTCTCGAGTTTCTTGAGCGCGCGCTTGGCGCGCATGACCTCGAAGGCTTTCTCCACCATGATGGCCCAACTCCAGACGGAGAGCAGCAGCAGCAGCACCAGGGCTACCTGCACGATGGGATCGGCATTGAGGATGAGCTGGCCCAGCGAGAGGTTGGGCGGGTTGAGGATGCTGTTGACGTCGGGGTTGGCGGGAGCTTGCATGGGCCCTCCTTCTTGCTTGTGCGACGCAGTGTGTTGTTCCGGCCTCGTGTGTCCTTTATCAATTAAACGCTTCAACCTGGGTATAGGTGTACTGGGTGAAAACCCCTGGGCAAACACCTACGCACGGGCCGGTCGCGGGGGAGTAAAATGGAGGGAATCACCGTAGCCGCCATGCCGTGTTCCGCGCCCCGCGCGGCCTCTTCCCTACCCGATGACATAAGTCGAAAAAGCCGTACCAAATCGGTACACTATTGCCCCTTTTGCCCACGCCCCCACGCCATCCACAGGAACAGGACCCCATGTCCCAGAGCTATCTCTTCACTTCGGAATCCGTCTCGGAAGGCCATCCGGACAAGGTCGCGGACCAGATCTCGGACGCGGTGCTGGACGCCATCCTCACCCAGGACAAGCGCGCGCGCGTGGCTTGCGAGACGCTGGTGAAGACCGGCATCGCGGTGGTCGCCGGCGAAGTGACCACCAGTGCCTGGGTGGACCTCGAGGCGCTGGTGCGCGATGTGATCTGCGACATCGGCTACACCTCCTCCGAGGTGGGTTTCGACGGCCACACCTGCGGCATCCTCAACGTCATCGGCAAGCAGTCCCCCGACATCAACCAGGGCGTGGACCGCGGCAGCCCCGAGAACCAGGGCGCCGGCGACCAGGGCCTGATGTTCGGCTACGCCACCCGGGAGACGAGCGGCTACATGCCCGCCGCCATCTACTACTCCCACCGGCTGGTGGAGCAGCAGGCCAAGGTACGCAAGAGCAAGAAGAACCCCCTGCCCTGGCTCCGGCCCGACGCCAAGAGCCAGGTGACGCTGCGCTACGAGGACGGCAAGGTGGCCGCCATCGACGCGGTGGTGCTCTCCACCCAGCACGACCCTTCCGTGAAGCTCGCCGACCTCAAGGAAGGGGTGATGGAAGAGATCATCAAGCCGGTGCTGCCGACGAAGCTGGTGCACAAGGGCACCAAGTTCCACATCAACCCCACGGGCAAGTTCGTCATCGGCGGCCCGGTGGGTGACTGCGGCCTCACCGGCCGCAAGATCATCGTGGACACCTACGGCGGTTGGGCGCGCCATGGCGGCGGCGCCTTCTCCGGCAAGGATCCTTCCAAGGTGGACCGCTCGGCGGCCTACGCGGCGCGCTACGTGGCCAAGAACATCGTGGCCGCGGGCCTCGCCGACCGCTGCGAGATCCAGGTGAGCTATGCCATCGGCGTGGCCCAGCCCACTTCCATCTCGGTGACCACCTTCGGCACCGGCAAGATCAGCGATGACAAGATCGAGAAGCTGATCCGCAAGCATTTCGACCTGCGCCCCTACGGCATCATCCAGATGCTGGACCTGGTGCACCCCATGTACCGCGAGACGGCGGCCTACGGCCACTTCGGCCGCGCGCCGCGCAAGGTGAAGCTCGCCAACGGTGAGACCTTCACGGCCTTCAGCTGGGAGCAGACCGACAAGGCGGAGCTGCTCCGCGACGCGGCAGGCCTGAAGCGCTGAGCCGTGGCCTACGCCCTGGCCGCACTGTTGCTGCTGGGCGTGGTCATCGGTGCGGCCCTGCTGCGCGGACGGCGCCGACGGGCCCATGAGATGCAGGCCCTGCGCACGGTGATGCGCAGCGTGATGGACGAAGGCCCGGAGGGGTCACCAGGCAAAGATCGATAGACGACCGTTACCCCAAGGAGCGCTGCAACCGGAAAAGTCCGGCCAGGCTTGGGGGAAGCGGAGGATCCAACGGCGCTCGTTCAAATTGGAGAACCCATATGAACGCTGTCGCAGACAAGAAGCATCAAGACCACTTCGTGAAGGACATCGGCCTCGCCGACTGGGGCCGTAAGGAGATCGCCATCGCCGAGACGGAGATGCCCGGTCTCATGGCGGTGCGCGCCGAATACAAGACCCAGCAGCCGCTCAAGGGCGCCCGCATCGCCGGCTCCCTGCACATGACCATCCAGACGGCCATGCTGATCGAGTCCCTGAAGGCGCTCGGCGCGGAGATCCGCTGGGCCTCCTGCAACATCTATTCCACCCAGGACCATGCGGCCGCGGCCATCGCCGCCTCCGGCACGCCGGTATTCGCCTACAAGGGCGAGACCCTGGACGAGTACTGGGAGTTCACCCACCGCATCATGGAATGGCATGACGGCGGCACCCCGAACATGATCCTGGACGACGGCGGCGACGCCACCCTGCTCGTGATCCTGGGCGCCAAGGCGGAGAAGGACCCCGCCGTGATCGCCAAGCCCACCAACGAGGAGGAGACCGCGCTCTTCAAGTCCATCAAGAAGCGCCTCGAGGCCAAGCCGGGCTTCTATTCCAAGGTCCTCGCCAACATCAAGGGCGTGACCGAAGAGACCACCACCGGCGTGCACCGGCTCTACGAGATGCAGAAGGTCGGCGCCCTGCCCTTCCCGGCCATCAACGTGAACGACTCGGTGACCAAGTCCAAGTTCGACAACCTCTACGGCTGCCGCGAGTCCCTGGTAGACGGCATCAAGCGCGCCACCGACGTGATGGTGGCGGGCAAGATCGCCCTGGTGGCGGGCTACGGCGACGTGGGCAAGGGCTGCGCCCAATCCCTGCGCGGCCTCGGCGCCACGGTGTGGATCACGGAGATCGACCCCATCTGCGCGCTGCAGGCGGCGATGGAAGGCTACCGCGTGGTGACCCTCGACGAAGCCGCCGACAAGGTGGACATCTTCGTGACCGCCACCGGCAACTACCACGTGATCACCCATGACCACATGAAGCGCATGAAGCACAACGCCATCGTGTGCAACATCGGCCATTTCGACTCGGAGATCGAGATCGCTGCCCTGCGCCAATACAAGTGGGAGAACATCAAGCCGCAGGTGGACCACGTGATCTTCCCGGACGGCAAGCGCATCATCGTGCTGGCTGAAGGCCGACTCGTGAACCTGGGTTGCGCCACCGGCCACCCCTCGTTCGTGATGTCCAACTCCTTCACCAACCAGGTGCTGGCGCAGATCGAGCTCTTCGCTCACGGCGCGAAATACGGCAAGCAGGTCTACGTGCTGCCGAAACACCTGGACGAGAAGGTGGCGCGGCTCCACCTGGAGCGCATCGGCGTGCACCTGACTCGTCTCACGCCGGAGCAGGCCAAGTACATCAGCGTCGCCCAGGACGGGCCGTACAAGCCCGACCACTATCGTTATTGAGCGAAACGACCCGGGGCGGCGCCCGCCGCTCCGGTTTCCTTTATCCTCTTGTAGCCCTTCAGCGGAGACGCGCCATGGCCTATCCCACCCATATCTGGCACAACGGCAAGATCAAGCCTTGGGCCGAGGCCACCACCCATGTCATGGCCCACGCGCTGCATTACGGCTCCTCGGTGTTCGAGGGCATCCGCAGCTACGAGACTCCCAAGGGACAGATGATCTTCCGGCTCAACGACCACCTGAAGCGGATGTACCACTCCGCCAAGGTGTACTCCATGGAGATGCCCTACACCCAGGAGGAGATGGCCGCCGCCTGCCGTGAGGTCATCAAGGTCAACAAGCTGCCCAAGGCCTATATCCGGCCCCTCGCCTTCCGCGGCGTGGCGACCCAGGGCGCAGCCCTGAGTGCGGTGACGCCCACGGAGGTGGCCGTGGCCGCCTGGGAGATGGGCGCTTACCTCGGCGCCGGCGTCCTGGAGCAAGGCATCGACGCGGGCGTGTCCAGCTGGCAGCGCTTCGCCCCCAACACCATCCCCGCAGGCGCCAAGGCCGGCGGCAACTACCTCTCGGGCCAGCTCATCGCGCGCGAAGCGCGACGCCTGGGGTTCGGCGAGGGCATCGCGCTCGCCAACACGGGCCTGCTCTCCGAGGGCGCGGGCGAGAACCTGTTCCTGGTGTTCGACGGGGTGCTGCACACCACTCCGGCCAGCGCCGCCATCCTGCACGGCATCACCCGCCACAGCATCATGACCCTGGCCAAGGATGCCGGCATGGAAGTGGTGGAGCGGGACATGCCCCGCGAATACCTCTACTTCGCCGACGAGATCTTCATGTGCGGCACCGCCGCCGAGATCACTCCGCTGCGCAGCGTGGACGCCAAGCCCGTGGGCACCGGCAAGCCGGGCCCCGTGACCCTGCGCATGCAGGAGTTGTTCTTCGGGCTGTTCAAGGGCACCACGCCGGACAAGCATGGCTGGCTCAATCCCGTAGGCTGAGCCATCCTCCACGCATGGCCTCCCGTCCTCACCGGATGAGCAAAATCTCTAATTTTTGGCGTGATTCTTTTAACGCTTGAGGGCAAGCGTTAACCCGTCGCCAACTGGCAGCATCGAGAGTTCCACCCGCTCGTCCTTCCTGAGCATCTCGTTGAATGCCCGTATGGCGACGGTATCCTCGGTCTTATCTTTCTTATCGATGACCGCACCGCTCCAGAGTACGTTGTCCACCAGGACGAGACCGCCCGAACGCAGGAGCTTCAGGATGCGCTCGTAGTAGCCGGAATAGTTGGCCTTGTCTGCGTCGATGAAGGCGAGGTCGTAAGTCCCGGCCTCGCCGGCCTCGATGTGCGCATCCAGGGTCTCTAGGGCCGGAGCCAGCTTGAGTTCGATCTTCGCCTCCGCCCCCGCCTCCTTCCAGTAACGGCGCGCCACCGAGGTGAATTCCTCGCTCACATCGCAGGCGAGTAGGCGGCCGTCCCGTGGCAACGCCAGAGCCACGCAGAGGCTGCTGTAACCCGTAAACACCCCCACCTCGATGCAACGCTTCGCGTCCATCAACCTGACCAGGAGCTGCATGAACTGCCCCTGCTCGGGGGAGATCTGCATGGTGGCGCGGGGATGCTTGGCCGTCTCCTCCCGCAGGCGCCTCAGCAGCGGCGGCTCCCGCAGCGAAGCGCCCAGGAGGTACTCGTACAGGGGATCGCTCATCACAATGGTACGATTGGACATCGTTGCTTCCTTCGGCACCGCCGGTGGTCGCCGATTCTACTCCGGGAGTGAGACGTGCCGCGTTTGACCTTCCTCATCCCCTCGCTCTTGCTCTGCCTCGCCGCCCCGGCCCATGCGGACGGCAAGCATTTCCTGTGGCGGGTGAGCAAGGGTGGCGAAAGCCTTTACCTCGCGGGCTCGGTGCACGTGATGAGACCCAGCGACTACCCCTTGCCGGCGGTGATGGAACAGGCCTTCAGCGGCTCCGCGGGTCTCGTGGAAGAGCTCGATCTCAACCAGGTAGACCAGGAAGACACCCAGATCCAGGTGATGCAGCTAGGCAGCTATCCCCCGGGCCAGAGCCTGAAGGCTGCCCTGCCTCCAGCCCTTTACCAGCGGCTCGAGAAGACGGCCGTAGAAGACCGCCTGGATATGACCACCCTGGACAGACTCAAACCCTGGCTCGTGAGTATCACGCTCCTCGAAGCCCAGCTCATGAGATCGGGCTACGACGCCGGCGATGGCGCGGATCAGCATTTCGCCGCGGAAGCGCAGGCAGCCCATAAGCCGGTGATAGGCCTGGAGCAGATGCAATACCAGCTCGGCCTGCTCGCCGGGCTCTCGGCGGCGGACCAGCAGGCGCTGTTGCTGCAGTCCCTGGACGAGAGTACGGGTTTCGACGCCGAGATGCAGCAGATGATCGGCGCCTGGCACACAGGCGACACGGACACGCTAGAGAAGCAGCTCACCCAGGAGTTCAGCGGCTACCCCGAGGTCTACAAGACCGTGCTCGTCTCCCGCAACCAGGCATGGGCGCCCCGGCTCGAAGCGCTGCTGGCGAGCGGCAAGCGGTATTTCGTGATCGTGGGAGCGCTGCATCTCGTGGGACCGGACGGTCTCTTGCAGCGTTTCAAGAAAGACGGCTACGCCGTCGAACAGCTTTAAGAAGACAACGCTGATTTAAAATAGCGAATTTTGGCGGCGGGCTAGGCAAAAATCCGCGAGCAAGCGGGTTCGCCGCATGCGGCGAACGACCCGCCAGGATGGCGGGGCTGGGCAGGACACCAGGGAGGGTTAATTGATACGGGCGGAAGCAAAAACTGCAGTTTAAATCTCGATCATCTCGAAGTCTTCCTTGCCCGCCCCACAATCGGGGCAACGCCAGGTGAGAGGCACGTCCTCCCACTTGGTACCCGGTTCGACGCCGGATTCGGGATGGCCCTTGGCTTCCTCGTAGACGAAACCGCAGATGACGCACATGTAGGCTTTCATGCTCTGTGTTCGGGAAGTCTTGGCTTTGGCGGGACGGCTATTTTCGCATGGACGCGACATAAGCGGAACCCGCCCGGGTTAAAATCCCGGCAGGAGAACTTGACGCGCATGCGGAACCTTCCCCTCCCGCCGGTGGTCCTCGTCATCGCCGGCAACGATCCCTCCGGCGGCGCCGGCCTCGCCGCCGACATCCAGGCCTTGACCCGGCTCGGCGCGCATCCGGCGCCCGTGGCCGCGGCGCTCACCGTGCAGGACACGCGCAACGTGAGCCGCGTACTGGCACTGGAACCGGATTTCGTGCGCGAACAGGCGCGCCACGTGCTTGAGGACATGCCGGTGGCGGCGGTGAAGCTGGGGCTGCTCGGCAGCGCCGCCGTTGGTCGCGCCGTGGCCGCGCTGCTCGTTTCGTACCCGAAACTGCCGCTGGTGGTGGATCCGGTGCTCAAGGCCTCCGGCGGCGGTGCCTTGGCCGAAGATGAATTGCTGGACGTCTACCTGCAGGATCTCTTCCCCCGCGCCACGCTCGTGACGCCCAACGCCGACGAAGGCCGACGCCTCGCGCCCGAGGCGCGCGACTCCGCCGCGCGCGCGGCAGCCTTGCTCGGGACCGGTGCGTTGCACGTGCTCATGAAAGGCGCGGACGAAGATACGCCCGAGGTGCTCAACACCCTCTACAGCACCGGCGGCCGGCGCCAGACCTATACCTGGCCGCGCCTACCGGGGGTCTACCATGGCTCCGGTTGCACCCTCGCCTCGGCCACGGCAGCGTTGCTGGCCCGGGGCCAGGAGGTGCCGGAGGCGGTGCAGGAAGCGCAGCGCTACACTTGGGAGGCCTTGCACCACGGCTGGAAGCTCGGACAGGGCCAGCTCATCCCCGACCGGCAGGTGCGTGAATGAACCCCGCGGCGCCCTCCCTCTACGGCCTCTATGCGATCACCGACTCCGCCTTCGCTGAGGGCGCGCGCCTGGGACCGGCGGTAGAGGCGGCGATCCGCGGCGGCGCCCGCCTCATCCAGTACCGCGACAAATCCACGGACACCCAGCGCCGCCGCCAGGAGGCGCGCAGCCTCGCGGAACTCTGCCACGCCCACGGGGCGACCTTCATCGTCAACGATGACGTGGAACTCGCCTTCGAATCCCAGGCCGACGGCGTGCATCTGGGCCGCGAGGATGGCGACATCGCCACGGCGCGGGTGAGCTTAGGCCCCCGCGCGCTCATCGGCGTGTCCTGCTACGACTCCCTGGAGCGCGCAGTGGTCGCCGCCCAGGCCGGCGCCGACTACGTGGCCTTCGGGAGCTTCTATCCTTCCCAGACCAAGCCTGACGCGGTGCGCGCGCCCATCACGCTGCTCGCCGAGGCCCGCAACCGTCTCGGCATCCCGGTCTGCGCCATCGGCGGCATCACCCCGGATAACGGCGCCACCCTGGTGGCGGCCGGGGCCGACATGCTGGCCGTGGTGCAGGGAGTATTCGGCGCGGCGGATGTGACCGAAGCAGCCAGGCGTTACGCGCGCCTGTTCTGAGGCTCCCGGAAACCCGCCGGGGTTCAGCCGCGGATGAAGACCGAGATCACGGTGTAGTTGTCCTGGTCCGGGCGGCCGACGGCCGCCACGCCCGCATCCAGCGTCATCAGCAGCTCTTCGGGGTCCGCGGCCGCGCCCACCAGGCGCTCCAGGGCGGCGGTGTCGAAGTTCTCCCACAAGCCGTCGCTGCAGAGCAGGAACACGTCTCCCGGCCGCGGCGCCGCGCCGCCGCTGCGGGTGCTGATGAGCAGCGAATTCACGCTGCCCAGACAACTCACCAGCCGCGAACGGCCCGGGTGCCGCGGGATCTCCTCCTCCGGCACCTCCCCCGCCGCCACCAGCATCTGCACCGCGCTGTGGTCGCGCGTGCGGTAAACCTGCTTGCCGTTGCGGAAATAGTAGAGACGCGAATCGCCGCAATGGGACCAGGCCACATCGCCGGTACAAGCGCCGAACAGCACCAGGGTGCTGCGCATGTCGGAGAACTCGGCATGGGTCTTCTGCTCGGCGCGGATGCCGGCATGGGCGTCGCTCACCGCCTGCTTGAGCTTGTCCTCGAGCCGCTGCGCTGAGCTCCGGCCTATGGATTGCAGCGCCGCCTGCACCGCGAGCTCCGCCGCCCGGGCGCCACCCTTGTGTCCGCCCAGGCCGTCGGCGAGCGCCCAAAAGGCGCCGCCGGCATCGCCCGTGTAACCCAGACGGTCCTCGTTGTAGGGGCGTGCACCCTGCAGGCTCATGGCGGCGCTCTGCACGCGCACCGCGCCGAAATCCAGCGTGGGGAAGGAGACAGGAGAGGCTTCGGTGGCCGCGTTCACGGCTTGGGTTACGGCTTGAACGGGATCCGCATGCGGACGCGCTTGCGTTCGCGCGCCCCGTTCACCGTATAGGGGACGAAGACCCAGCTATGCACGGCATGCAGGGCCGCATCATCGAACACCCCCGGAGGATTGGACGCCACCACTTGCATGTCGGAGGTGGTGCCGTCCACGTTCACGTTGAACTCCACGTCCACCCAGCCGCTCACGCCCTTGGCATCGCTGGGATATCTCGCCGGCGGGCCGTACTGGAGCTTGGGCTGATCACCGCTGGGAGCAGGTACATCGGCGACCCTCGACCCGGCCCTCGCCGAATTCTTGTGGGGCGTGGCGGCCTTCGCCACCCGCTTCACCGGCGTCGGATGCGGTGCGGCCGGACGGGTCTCCTCGGTTTTCAGGGCCGTATCGAGCGCCGCCTTGTCCTCGGCAAGATGGCTGTCGTCCGGAGCCAGGGCCTCGAGTTCGTGCAGCACGCCGTCGGCGCTGGGATCCGCCGGGGCGCGCAGCTGTTTGCGGGCCAGGAGCTCGCGGAAGCTGCCCTGCAGGTTGGCCACCTGGTCGGCCTTCTGCAAGCGCACGATGGCAGCCTGGGCATCGGCGCGCTGGTTGCAGCCACGGCAGCTGTCCAGGTAATGCTGGTAAGCCTTCGCGGTACCGGCACTCACCGCGGCAGCATACAAGTCCTTGTCGTTGCCCACGCGGCGGCTATAGATGAGGATGGTGGTCAGGACCGCCAGCACCACCACCGCCGTGATCAGGATGCGCACACTGCGCGGCTCCTTGAGGTGCTGGGTGAGCCGCGAGGTCAGGGTGTTCGGACCCTGGGTGTTGGGGCCTTGGGTGTTCGGCATGCCCTGGGGCGCGGTGAGCGCGGCGACCGCGGAGGCTTTGAAGCGCTTCAGCCGCACCATGAGGCGCTTCATCACAGACGGCCCGCGCAACACCTGGGTGGCGTCCACGCGATGGCTGCCTTCGATGAAGGGGTTGAGACTGTCGGGCCCGCGGGCCGTGGGCAGGGATACCACCGTGGCATCCATGATGTCGGTGCGCGGCTGGCCGCCGCCGAAACCGGGGGCGGACACGCCGCCCGACAGCAGCGCCGTGGGCTGCGGCCGGTTGGTGGCCGCGGGCTGGGTGGGCGCGGACACCACGCCGTATTGCAGTTCCGGCACCTCGTTGAGGCTCTCGGGCAGCTCGATGGTGTGCGGCTTCACCGGCGAGGTGCACAGCTTCTCCCGGAACTCGTGCGCGCTCTGGGGCCGGTCGCGCACCCGGAACTGCAGCGCCCAGTCCACGCATGCCAACAGCTCCTTCGAATAGCGCTCGCGGCCGCGTTCGGCGGCGACCGCATAAGGGTCGTCGCCGGCGTCGCTCAGGGCCGCGCTGCGGCGGGCCGCATCCGCCGGCGCATGGCCGAACATGCAGTAATAGATGCTCGCACCCAGGGCGTAGAGGTCGCTCCAGGCACCCTGGCGGCCGTCGCTGGAGTATTGCTCTATGGGCGCATATCCCGGCGTTACCAGCGAGGTGAGATTGCGGCTCTGGGCACCGATGGCCTGGCGCACCGCGCCGAAGTCGATGAGCATGGGGCCGCCGTAGGCGCGCACGTAGATGTTGCTCGGCTTGATGTCGCGGTGCACGAGCTGCAGGCGGTGCAAGGCCTCGAGGCCGTCCAGCACCGGCAGGAACATGCCGAGCAGCACGTCCTCCTCCAGCGTCGCACCGTAGCGCTTCAGGTACTGGCTCAAGGTCATGCCCGGCTCGAAGTCCATCACCATGTAAGCGGTGCCATTGGACTCGAGCAGCCGCGAGACGCGCACGATGTTGGGGTGCTTGAAGCGCGCCAGTGCGCGCGCCTCCTCCTTGAAGCGGTCGAGACCCCACTTGTAGGAATCGGCATCGAACTCGGACTTGGGGATCACCTCGGAGTGCGGACCGCGGAGCGCGAACTCCTGCGGCAGGAACTCCTTGATGGCGACGAGCGAGTTGAGGTTGGTGTCTTGCGCGAGATACGTCAGTCCGAAGCCGCCATGCCCGAGCAGACGACCGATGAGGTATTCATCGAGCTTGTAGCCGACAGCCAGTGCGCTGGCATGTGTTGCCAAAGTGCATCCCTCTCTCGGATCGCGTCAGCCCCGGAGACAATACTGCCAGTACGCCTGATGTCTGGCGAGCCGTGCGGGGTGCCGTGATTATTATGTCATTATAAACCCGAGCCGGCCTTTGGCGCTGCTGTAACATACGCCGCCTCCCCGCGGTCTCCGAGGTCCCCTTGCCGAATCACCTGTTCGAGGAAGCCCAGCGCTACATCCCGGGTGGCGTGAACTCCCCGGTCCGCGCCTTCCGCGGCGTGGGCGGCGATCCCCTGTTCGTGAGTCGCGCCGAAGGCGCCTGGCTCTACGACAGCGACGGCCGCCGCTACATCGATTACGTGGGCTCCTGGGGACCGATGTTGGCGGGCCACGCCCACCCACGGGTGCTCGCGGCGGTGCATGCCGCCGTCGACCGCGGCCTCTCCTTCGGCGCACCCACCGAGTCCGAGACGCGTCTCGCGGAGCGCATCTGCCGGCTCATGCCCTCCATCGAACTCGTGCGCATGGTGAACTCGGGCACCGAGGCCACCATGAGCGCCATCCGCCTCGCGCGCGGGTTCACCCAGCGTGACAAGATCGTGAAATTCGAAGGCTGCTACCACGGCCACTCCGACTCGCTGCTGGTGAAGGCGGGCTCCGGCGCGCTCACGCTCGGGGTGCCCACCTCGCCCGGCGTGCCGGCGGCGCTCGCCGCCGAGACCTTGACGCTTCCCTACAACGACGCCGCGGCGGCACGCGAAGCCTTCGCGCGTCACGGTGCCGAGATCGCCGGCGTGATCGTCGAACCCGTCGCCGGCAACATGAACTGCGTGCCGCCGACCACGGGCTTCCTGGAGACCCTGCGCGAACTTTGCACGCGAAATGGCAGCCTGCTGATCTTCGACGAAGTGATGACCGGTTTCCGGGTGGCCAAGGGCGGCGCCCAGGCGCTCTACGGCATCCGCCCCGACCTCACCACCCTAGGCAAGGTCATCGGCGGCGGCATGCCCGTGGGCGCCTTCGGCGGCCGTCGGGACGTGATGCAGAGGCTGGCCCCGCTCGGCCCCATCTATCAGGCCGGCACCCTCTCCGGCAACCCGGTGGCCATGGCCGCCGGCCTCGCCATGCTGGATATCCTGGAGACACCGGGCTTCCACGCGGACCTCGAGATGAAGACCCGGGCGCTGGTGCAGGGCCTCGAGGAGGCCGCCGCCGAAGCCCGCATCCCGTTCGTGACCAACCATGTCTGCGGCATGTTCGGCCTCTTCTTCACCCGGGAACCCTTCGTGGGCAATTACACCCAGGTAATGTCCTCAGATGTGGACGCCTTCCGTGCGTTCTTCCACGGCATGCTGCAGCAGGGGGTCTACCTCGCTCCTTCCGCCTTCGAAGCCGGTTTCATGTCCAGCGCGCATAGCGCCGACGACATCGCCGCCACCGTGGACGCCGCACGCCGCGTCTTGGCGGGCATGTCAGGCGGGTGACAGGCCCCCGGAATTACGGCACTATGTAAGCGCGGATTGATACCCGCGAGGTTCCACAAGATGGCTCTGGCTAAAGTATTCCGGTTCCTGCGGGACGAAGAACACCAGCAGCTCCTGCAAGCCTCCGAGCGCAAGAACTACAAGCCCGGTGACGTCCTGATCCAGGAAGGTCAGAAACAGACCTCGCTCTACGTCATCGTCAAGGGCGACGTGAAGGTGCAGCGCGATCATGAGGGCTTCGCCATCGAGCTCTCCCGCGCCACGGCCGGCGAGATCTTCGGCGACATGTCCTTCATCGAGGGCCAGGCCGCCAGCGCCAGCGTGGTCGCCGGCGACGAGGAAGTGCTGGCCTTCGTCATCACCCACGCCCACATCGCGACGCTCATGGGCCAGAACCCGGCTTTCGCCGCCCGCTTCTACCAGTCCCTGGCGGAGATCCTCTCCCGCCGCTTGCGCGAGACCACCGGCCTCGTGCAGAAGGATGCGGCCACAGTGTGGGGAAATCCGGAATAGGTTCGCGAAGCCATCCCTGGCGTCAGTTCTCCAAATCTTTTACTCCCAGGGCGGACAATCCTGTCCGCCCGCTCGCCGCATGCGGCGAACCCTTCGCTCGCGACGCTTTGAAACGGCTATTTAAGACTTCATTCTTCCGTGGCTAGAGATTGCACCAGGGTGGCAAGGATCTCCACCCGCTTCAGGGGATCGGCGAGTTCCAAGAGGTACTGGCGCTGGGTGAGGCTGATGGGCAGGAGCTCTGCGAGCCGATTGCTCACCCAGCCGGCGTCATCGTAGCGGGGTTCAAGCTCCGCATACGGCCCTTCCACCTGCTGGATGATCTGCCGCAGGATCTCGGCCAGTTCCCGCCTCGTCTCCGGCATCGCCGCCACGGGTTCGTCGGGAAGCCATTCCGCTTCCCCCAGGTTGAGCCCGTCCGCCTGCACGCGGCGGGTGTGGAGACGGAAGCGCCTCTCGCCCCGGGCGAGGATATATAGAAGACCGTCCTCGCCCTGGCTCCAGTCCCGGATGCGCGCCAGGGTACCCGTATGGTGCACTTCAGCGGGCCCCGTCTCGCCGCCTTCCTTGATGAGACAGACCCCGAAGCCCCGTTCCTCCTTGAGGCAGCGGCTCACCATGTCTATGTAGCGGGTCTCGAAGATGCGCAGGGACAGGGGTCCACCGGGATAGAGCACGGTCCTCAAGGGAAAGAGCGCTATCTCCTCCACGCGCTCAGCATCGGGGAGCGGCGTTGCGCTCCAGCTTGTCTATGAGTTTCTCGTGGAAGCCGCCAAAGCCGCCATTGCTCATGATGAGTAAATGGTCGCCCCGCTGCAGCTCACCCATCACCGCGTCGGCGAGGCCATCCAGGTCCTTGAGCACACTGGCGCGCGTGCCCAGGGGACGCATGGCACCGGCCACGTCCCAGCCGATGTTGGGCGCCTGGTAGACGAACACCCGGTCCGCCGCCTCGAGCGAGGCCGCCAGGGAATCCTTGTGCACCCCGAGCTTCATGGTGGCCGAGCGCGGCTCCATGACCGCGAGGATGCGCGCCTTGCCGACCCGGCCGCGCAGGGCCGCGAGCGTGGCCGCCACGGCGGTGGGATGGTGGGCGAAGTCGTCGTAGACCGTGACCCCGTCCACCTGTGCCCGCACCTCCAGGCGCCGTTTCACGCCTTGGAAGCGCGCGAGGGCTTCCGCCGCCGCGAGCGGAGCTACGCCGACGTGGGCCGCGGCAGCCATGGCCGCGAGCGCGTTCTCCACGTTGTGCCTGCCCAATAGTTTCCAGCGCAGCTCGGCCAAGGGCTTGCCACCCCGCAGCACCTTGAAGCGGCTGCCGTCGGCGGCCGTCTCCGCCGCCTGCCAATCAGCGCTCCCGGCGCCGAAAGTCTGGCGCGGTGTCCAACAGCCCCGCTCCAGCACCCGGGCGAGGTTCTGGTCGCCGCCGTTCACCACGATGAGGCCGTTGCCCGGGAGGCTGCGTACCAGGTAATGGAACTGGTTCTCGATGCTGGCGAGGTCCGGGAAGATGTCCGCGTGGTCGTATTCCAGGTTGTTGAGCACCGCGGTGCGCGGCCGGTAGTGCAGGAACTTGGAGCCCTTATCGAAGAATGCCGTGTCGTACTCGTCGGCTTCCACCACGAAGTGCCTACCCTTCCCCAAGCGCGCCGAGACACCGAAGTCCGGCGCCACGCCGCCGATGAGGAAGCCGGGTTGCAACCCCGCCTGCTCCAGGATCCAGGCGATCATGGAGGTGGTGGTGGTCTTGCCATGGGTACCGGCGACGGCGATCACGTGCCGGTCCTTGAGCAGGTTCTCGTAGAGCCACTGGGGTCCTGACTGATAGGGCAGCCCACGGGCAAGCATGGCCTCCACCGCCGGGTTACCCCTCGAGAGGGCGTTGCCCACCACCACCACGTCGGGCGCCGGTTCCAGGTGCTCCGCCTTATAGCCCTCGTGGAGCTTTATCCCCAGGGCCTCAAGCTGGGTGCTCATGGGGGGATAGACCCCTGCATCGGAGCCGGCGACCTCGTGGCCCAGGGACTTGGCCAGGGCGGCGATGCCGCCCATGAAGGTCCCGCAGATCCCCAATATATGGATGCGCATGCTCATCCCGGGAACAGGCCTATGAACACGACGGTACTGGCGAAAGTGTACACGGCGGCGACGATGAGGCCGAACGCGAGACCGATGTCCAGGGCATAGCGGAGCACCTGGGCCATGACCGCCATGCTCCAGGCGATGAGCAGACAGGTGAGCACGAACCAGAACTCCTGGGCCCAATCCGCCTTGGAGAGGAAGGCGCCCAGGTTCACGGGTGTGGCCAGGAGGTTCAGGATCACGCCGGCGCCGAACCAGGCGGCGAGGCTCTGCCGGAGGCGAGGGAGGTTGAACTTGGCCGCGAGCACCAGTACGAAGTAGAGCACCTGCAGGCCGAAATCGAAGGCGGTCTCCTCCGCGGTCGCCGCGGCGCTTAAGCCCTGGGCCAGGAAACTGATGGCATCGGAGACGAGATACACGGCGACGACGAGCGTGAACGGGACCCACTCGCGCGGGAACGCCTGGGGGCCGCCGCGCAACGTGAACACGTCCCAGGAGGCGCGTGCGATGGCTTTCACTGGAGAGGTAACCTTGCTATGGTGTCGCCATCATACCGCGCACCCGTCCCTCCTCGAGCATCCATGTCCGCCGAATACCTTTATATAGACACGCCCGCCGGCCTCGCGGAGCTCTGCTCCCTGCTCAAGGGGAAACCATGGATCGCCGTGGACACAGAGTTCATGCGCGAACGCACCTATTATCCTGAGCTCTGCCTGGTGCAAGTGGCCACGGACGAGGTGGCGGCCTGCATCGACCCCCTCGCCCTGCCCTCGCTGGAGCCGCTCTTGGAAGTGCTGCTCGACGGGCACACCGTGAAAGTGCTGCACGCGGCCCGACAGGACCTGGAGATCTTCTACCACCTGGCCGGGCGCGTGCCGCAGCCGGTGTTCGACACCCAGGTGGCGGCGCGCTTCCTCGGTCTCCCCGACCAGGCGGGTTATGCCGCCGTGGTGCAGTCCCTGCTCGGCATCACGCTCGACAAGAGCCATGCGCGCACCGACTGGGCACGCCGGCCGCTCTCCACCGCGGCGCTCGACTACGCGGCCGACGACGTGCGCCACCTGCGCACGCTCTACCACCGCATCCTGGAGCAGCTCGCCGAGCGCGGCCGCGGCGCCTGGGTGGAACCCGAGCTCAAGGCGCTCGTGGACGAGAAGCTCTACAAGCCGGACCCGGATCGGGTCTGGAGCCGTATCCGGGGGACCCAGCGACTCAAGCCCAAGGCTCTCGCGGTCTTCAAGACGCTGGCGGCCTGGCGCGAGCGCACCGCCATCGCCGAGAACCGGCCACGGCAGTGGATCGTGAAGGACGAGTCCTTGATGGACCTGGCGCGCCAGCACCCGACCGACCTCGAGTCCCTGGCGGCGGTGCGCGGCATCGGCGAGTCACTCGCCAAGCGCCACGGCGCGGAGCTGCTCGCGCTGCTCAAGGCCGGCGGCGAAGTATCCCGGGAAGAGCGGACCAAGCCCCAGGCGGGACTCAAGCCGGAACAGGAAGCCCTGGTGGACGCCCTGTACGGCCTGCTGCGCCTGAAGGCGGCTCGCAACGACGTGAGCGCCGCGAGCCTCGCGACCCGGGGCGAACTGGAACAGCTGGTGCGCGGCGAACGCGACCTGCCGCTGCTCAAGGACTGGCGTCTGGAGATGGCGGGCAAGGAACTGCTGGAGTTCCTGGAAGGCGGCTACGCCCTCAGGGCCGAGGGCGGCGCGCTCAAGATCAGCCGCTGAACCTCCCTCTGGAGGCTGCGGTCACTTCTTCTTGTGCTTCTTCTTGTCTTTCTTTTTGTCTTTCTTTTTCGACTTGTCTTTCTTCTTGTGGTGCTTCTTGCCGGCCTTCTTGGGCGCCGGTTTCTTGGGGGCCGGCTTCTTGGCCAAGGGTTTCTTGGGCTCGGGCTTCTTCGCCACCGGCTTAGCCGCCTTCGGCGCCGCCTTGGCGGGTACGGCCTTGGCCGCGGACTTGGCGGCCAGGGCGAGTTTCGCTGCCATGCCCTTCATGGGCTTGGCCGGCGGCTGCGGCTTCACCAGCGGCACCACCTTGCGCAGGCCCTTGGAGACGGGGTCCAACACCGTGATCATGCGCTTGGTGATCTCTTTCACGTCGCCCACGCCGTCCACGGTCTCGTAGCGGCCCTGGTCGCGGTAGTAGCCGATGAGCGGCTTGGTCTGGCTCTCATAGACCCGCAGGCGGTTGCCGATGGTCTCTTCGTTGTCGTCCGCGCGGTGGTGCAGCGGGCCGCCGCAGCGGTCACACTGGTCCTCGAGGCGCGGCGGGTTGGTGTAGACGTTGTAGGCGGCGCCGCAGTTCTCGCAGGTGCGCCGGCCGGTCAGACGCTGCATGAGGATGTCGAAATCCACCTCCATCAGCACCGCGGCGTCGAGCGGCTGGCCGATGGCGCGCAGCATGCCGTCCAGGGCCTGGGCCTGGGGGATGTTGCGGGGGAAACCGTCCAGGATGAAGCCCTTGCGGGAATCCGGGCTCTTGAGGCGGTCGCGGATGATGGCGAGCACCAGGTCGTCGGAGACGAGCTGGCCCGAGTCCATGGCGGCCTTGGCCTGGAGCCCCAGGGGGGTGCCGGCGGCCAGGTTGGCGCGCAGCAGGTCCCCCGTGGAGATATGGGGGATGCGGTATTTGTCCGCCAGCAGCTTGGCCTGGGTCCCCTTGCCGGAGCCGGGAGCCCCGAGTAGCACGATTCTCATGTGGCGCGTTCTCGCTGCGATTCTGCTTGAGTTGGGCGGGAAAGCGGCTCCTCCAGCCGCGCCCCGGGGCTCTTTGGGGCCCGCGAGGCAGCCGTAAAGTACAGGTTGCCCCCGGAGTCGTCAACGGAACCCGCGCCATTTATGGGGGCGGACAACACCGATTCAACATACTGGGGTGGGGATGCGCCGCCCTGCTCCGACACCCCCTGTCGGCCCTTATCGGGCCTATCAAAGGAAAAGGCCCCTGGGAGGGGCCTTTTCGCGTCCGATAGGGCTTTCAGTTGCAGGTCTTGGGGTCGGGCAGGGGGTTCTTGCCCAGGGCGAGGGGGCGCAGCGCCAGGGGTGTCCCGGCGTTGTTCGAGCCCGACACGAATACGTATTGCCCCACCGTGGTCGTGGTCTGGCCACCGGCATTGGTCAGGGCGATGCCGCCCGACTGCACGCCCGCATACAGCCCGTCCTTCGGGATCGGGGTGATGTCGGAGCAGTCCCCGTTGCAGTAACGCACCTCATAATCGGTACCGCGGATACCGATGGTCGCCACCGGTGTCTGCACCGCATAGTCGTCCCGCCGGGTATGGCCGATGAGGCCGGACACGGCCCGGAACCCCCCCTTCAGCAGCCGGAAGAAGGCGCTCTCCTGCCGCGCCGGTTGGGCAGCCTGGGCCGTGCTGGCCCCCTGCGCCCCGGCGTACTGGTAGCGCTCGATCTGGAAACGGCTCTCGGGCCTAAGCAACACGCGCCCGCCGTCCGTGAAAGCGATGTTCACATAGCTGCCGCTCGTGGTGATGACCGTCTCCCCGGAGTACACGGACCCGCCTTTGACGAGGTCCCGGATCTCCCCCGAGGGCGCCGCCGCGCTCGCGTGCCCCGTCACCAGGGTGATCGTGCCCGCCGCGGTGTCAGCCGCCGATGCCCCGAGGGTCACAGCCCACAGGAGCATGCCCGTGGCCGCCGCCCAACTCGCTCTGCTCTTCGTCATGGTTTGCATGCTCCTCAATGACAGACCGAGGCGTTGCCGGTGTCCTGGCTGACGGTGCCGGCCGGCTGGTTGTCTCCCCCTTGGTCGCCGCCTCCGCCGATCTTGCGCTTGTCGGTCTGGTCGCCGAGACCGGTGTTGGTGCCGCTGCCGGCGGTGGGGTCCACCTCGCCCGCCGTCACGGGCGGGACCGCCGGGCCCAGCACCGAGAGCAGGGATTGCACGATGCCGGTGCTGGTGACGGTCCCCAAGCCGGTGATATCGCCGGTCGTATAGATGATGAGGTTGGTGTCGCCGATATCGAGGGGTCCGTTCGCGCCGATGGTCACGACGCCCGCTTCGCCCGTGCCACCCACCGCGATGGTATCGCCCGGGAATAAGCTCAGGAAGGAGGAGTTGGTCAGGCCGAAACTGGTCGCCCCGCTGGCGTCCGTGAGCGCTGCGGATCCCAGCACCGACTTCAGCAAGGTGCTGTCCTCGATGTCGATGGGCAGGGTCAGATCGAAGGGCTCGACCTGGACCAGGGTGCCCTTCGGCGCCGTCACCTTGCCCAGCACCGAGACCGCCGACCCCTGCAACAGCAGATAACTGCCGGTCAGCTGCAAGTCGCCGAGCGTGACCGCGCCACCCGCGATGAAAGCGCCGTTGGGGTTGGCCGATGCCGGCGCGAGACCTTCTGTAGCCAAGACCGCGATGAGCGTGCTGTCGCCGTGCACGCTGGAGATGCTGCCGGTGCCGATGTTGAGCTGGGTGCCCGTGAGGGTGATCCCCTTGCCGGCGACCATGGCCATGGCATTGGCCTGCAAGGCCGAGGCCGGCAGGACGCCTGGTTTCGGGCCGCCGTGCCCGCCTCCGCTGTTCGCGTGCGGGTGCGCGGCATCGATGGAGTTGAAATGGGCCACCACGCCGTGCGAGGTGCCGAAGATGCTGCCCACCGCCTCCACGATCACGGTGCCGCCCACGTTCAGCCGGGTCGCGAGATCCACGTTGCCCTTGGCGCTGAACTTCATGTCGCCGGTATCCACACCGGAGGCGAAGACCGGTTTGCCGCCGTTCGCGCTCACATCGCTGACGATCACAGCCAGGCTGCCCGCGGTGAAGTTGACCGCGGTGGGAGCGACGCGCGTATCGAGGACGCTGTAATTCTTGACCGCCGCAGCCGAACCGCTGAAACCATGCAGCTTCACGGCCTGACCGACCGCGATCACACCCACGAGACCCTGGCCCTTGATCGTGGTCTTGCCGGCCACGCTCACGGAGCCGCTGATGGCGCCCTGCAGGTTGAGACCAGTGGGTCCGACTCCGTTGAAACTCGTGGTGTAACCCGTGCCCGTCGCCGGTGTGAACACCGTCTTCTCGGTGGAGCTGCCGCCGCTCCCCGTGACGGTCACGGTGCCGCCAATCTTGATGCTCTTGCCCTTCACATCCACGTTGGCCGTGGGGCCGGTGACAGTTATGGCGCCGCCGATGTTGACCGGACCGCCATTCTGCGTGAGCACTCCGGAGCCATGGCTGCCGCTGCCGCCGCTGCGGATCTTGATGTCGGCGCCGCCGCCGTTGATGTTGAAGCTGCGCGCGAAGGTGTTGACCGTCGTGCCGCCAGACTGGCTCGAACCCGTGCCCTTCTCGGTGCCTTTGGTCGCCACCGCGGAGAGCGCCTGGGTGCTGACCGCCTTGGCGCCCAGCAGGATGGCTGCCTCCCCGACACCGCTGACGTTCAGAGCGCCAAACTTGACGTTGAGCGCCTGCGCAGCGCTGGAGCCGCCCCCGAAGGACGTGCCGCCGCCGACGCTGATCGTCGCCCGACCAGCGGCGATACTGCCGTTCTTCAGCACCGCGTGGCCCAAGCCGGCGTAGAAGGCCGCGGAGTTGCAGTTATCGCTGCCACAGCGGACGGAGCCGATGACGTTCCCATGCTGGGTGATCGAGCCCTTGGCGGCCGTGGCCGTCACCTTGATATCGCCGGCGGAGACGTTCGACGCGAACAGCCTTGCGTCCGCCACGCCCTTGCCGCTCACGGTGATGGCACCCGCCTTCACGGAACCGGAGAGGACCGTGACGGGAGAGGAGCTGCCCTGGAACTGGCCCGCACCCAGACGCAGCACAGCCTGTCCAGCCGAGTTGTGGGAGGTATAAGCACCGTTGCCGCTGGGGTTATTCGTAATGGTGCGGCTGATGTTGTGGCCGCTGCCGGTGACCGTCACGTTACCGACCGTGACGCTGTGAGCCAGCACGTCCACGTGCGCGTCCGGGCCTTTGGCGTTCACCGATCCGGCGATGGAGGCGCTGCCGAGACTGCCGGTGACGACGAAGGCCACCTTGGCTTCGCCGCCGGTGCCGCTCTGGGACCGGATGTGGACCGGTCCGCCTTCGTTCTTGCTGGACGCTGAGAAGGTGCCAGGAGCAGCGGAGACGTTGATGGGACCGGCGACCTTCACCTTGTGCGCCGTGTTCGTGCCCTTCAGGAAGACTCCGAGCTCGGCCGCCAGGGGCAGGTCATCGGGGCCCAGAGGGTTGGGGTGGCAAATGGAACCGTTGCAGATCTTTGCCGGCTGTTTGCCGGAGACCGTGATGCCGCCGTTGACGGTCAAGGTGTTCGCACCGCCAGTGTCCGTTTGGGTGATCAGCACAGCCGCCTGCCCGGTTGCTGAGACGGCGGTGAGCGCCCCGGTGACGCCGGTGTCGCTCTTGCCGGAGGCGGAGATGTTGATATCCTCCGCGTTGATGGCACCTACGTTGAGCACGCTCTTGTTCGGGCCAAAGACCTGCATAGTCACTGTCTTGCCCGTGAGGTTACCGGCGGTGATAGCGGCCGAGTTACTGACCAGACTGGTGTCATCGGCATGGATAATGATGCTGCCACCGGTGGCCATGACATCGCCCAGGGTGATCTTGCCGCCGTAGGAACCGCTGGCGTTGACGGTCACCGTCTTGCCGGTCAGGACCGTGCCGGTGGTGGCGGTGACGGCCGCAGCACTGGCTGGGCCGTGATGCGCATTGATGGCGAGGGTGCCGGCGGAGGCAGTGACATTACCGCTCAGGTTGATCTTGCCGCCCGTGATGGCGACAGCCTTCGCCTGCACAGGACCAAGGGTGACGTTGCCCTGGGAGGCATTCGCCGTGAATGCGCCCCTGATGTTGATGGTGACGCCGCTAAGATTGATGGTGCCGCTGGTGGCCGCAAAGATCTCACTGAGAGTCGCCGCGCTGCCATAGGGTTTGCAGACGCCGTTACCGCAATGCGCCAAGGTGCTGATGCCTATGTTCATCAGGCTGCCATGACCAGCCGTGCCCGAGTGCAAGCTGAGCGTGCCGGTCTTGATGGTGAGGTTGCCGGTGCCGGTGAGCGCGGTGATAGCAGTGGCAGGTCCGGAGGCGACACCACCGGGATTGCCCGCGGCGATGCTGTTGCTGGCCACCAGCACCACGTTGGCGCCCGCATTGAGCTGTCCATCGATGAATTGGGCGCCGACGAAGTCACCGGAAGTGATGCTCCCACCGGGGCTGTTTCCGGCCGTGATGAAGAGCTTGGCCGGATCAAGCAGCAGATTGCCGCCGTGACCAAGGTTCACATCGCCGTGTACCGCCAAGTGATGTCCCGAGAGTTCGACGAAGCCGCCTTGGGCACCGTCCCCATCCGCATCGATCACCGAGGTAGGCGCAAGTTCGGTCTTCTCGTTGCCCCGGACCAGGACAGTTCCGCCGGCCACGCCGGCTTGCGTGGCACTCACGTCCAAGGTGCCGCTGTTCACGAGCTCGCCGCCCTCAGCCGCCAGCACGATCACGCCGGACTCGTTGCGGATGGAGTGGGCCGCCACGAAGCCGCTGTTGTTCACGGCGGTGGCGATGAGGGCGTTGCCCACGTCCGCGGTCATCACCACCGCGCCGCCGTCGGCGGTGATCTCGCCGGTGTTGACCACCCCGGCGAGGCGCGCCAGGGTGGCGCCGTTCACGGTGTAGCTGATGAGCTGGTTCTTGTCGAAGGTGAGCGTGGCGCTGTTGCCGGCCGCGAGGTACACCCGCCCGCTCTGGGCATCGATGTGCCCGTCGTTCTCCACGTAGTCGCCCGCCAGCACCACGTAGCCGCCGGAGCCCGCGACGATGCTGCCCTGGTTCTGCACCACGGCCGGCGTGGCCGACGAATCCCGGGAGAACACGTAGTTTCCCTGCATGAAGTCCGCGTCGCTGACGTCGAGGGTGCTGGCCACGAGACCGGCCACGTCAAGGGTGGCACCGGGCGCGAACAGGATGCCGTTGGGGTTCACCAGGAACACCTGGCCGTTCGCGGTGATGTTGCCGAAGATGCTCGAGGGGTTGCTGCCGATCACCCGGTTCAGCACCACCGCGGAACTGGAGGGCTGCACGAACTGCACGTACTGGTTCGCGCCTACCGAGAACTGCTGCCAGTTGATCACCGCCCGCTGGGAGCTCTGGTTGATCACCGTGCCGTTGGCGGAGGGGGTGCTGATGGTGGCGGAGCCGCCCACTACCTGGCCACCGGTGGGATTCCCGAACGCGGCGAGCGGTGCCAAGGCACCCAAGCCGAGTGCGCTGAGCCGGGCCGGATGTCGCATCTCGGTCAGCACGCAGCGCAGGGAAGCGAGCAGGGAATGGCGGCTTGGCTTGTGGTGCATCATGACTCGATCCTCAGATGACGGCCGGTGGCCGCTCGATGGATTCATTGCTGCTTGATATGTCCCCGTGAGGACATGTTACTCGCGCCTTCCCCCGAAGGGCTTCTGGCGCCTGTGCGGGGGCCTGGATTGGCGCCCCCTGCTCCGACCGCTGGTCGGCCCGGAGCGGCATTTCGTCGCTTCGACACATACCGTCAGAAATTCATGCCCAGGGTGAACCAGATATGGCCGCCCTTGTCGCCGTCGCTGGGCCGGCGGCCGATGGGATAGGCCCACTGCAGACGCGCGTTCAGCTTGTCCGCGGACGGCAGGAGCTGCAGGTCGAGGCCGCCGCTCGATATGCCGCGGGCGTTGTCCCCGATCACCCCGAGGGTACCCGCCTTGTCCCAGACCTTGCCGTTGTCCAGGAACACGCCCCAGACCATGGGCCAATAAGGCCCCCACGAGAACTGCCGCTCCACCTCGGTGGAGACGAAGTAACCGCTGTCGCCGCGCTGCTCGGCGGACTGGTAGCCGAGCACGCTGCCCGGACCGCCCAGGTTGAACTTGTCGGCGTCGGTCAGGGTGTTCACCGAATAGGAAAGGTTGAGCTGATCCACCCAATACCAGTTGCCGGCGAAAGGCAGCTGGTAGCTGGTGTCCAACTCGGTCCGACCGCGCTCATGGCTCACGTTATTGAGCCCGAGGCCGTGGTCGTAGTGCTTGCCGTTGGTCCACAGGGTCCAGGACATGTTCAGGCTGCTCTGGTCCTCGAACTGGCGGGTATAGAAGGTGCCGATCTGCAGCAACAGGATATTGGTGGTGAGGGAGTTCAGCCCCGGCTCATGGCTGCGGCTGTTGTCCCAACTCACACCCATGTTCCAGTAGAAGCTGCGGCTGGCGGACCGGGTGGAGGGGTACTGCCAGGTCATCACCGCGTTCTCGGTGCTGCCGCTGAACGGCAGACCGGGCCCGACCGCGCCCACCGCCGTGAAGAGGCCATGGTACTCGGCGCGGTTGTAAGAGGTGGTGAGCGTGCCGCCGGCAGGCCCCACCGGCAGCGCGTAGCCCAGCTTGCCGAAGTTGAGGCGGTCGCCGTCGGAATGGGTGATGCCGGCATTGAGCTGGTCGCCGCTGCCGGTGAGGCTGTTGATGTTGGCCTCGGCGTTGACGCGCCAGCGGCCGATCACGCTGCGCCCGTAGTCGTCGATGGAGGCGTCCCCGCTCATGCGGGACTCCTCCACGTTGAAGAGCACGTCGGAGGTGCCGTAGTCGGCGCCGGGGCTCAACACGGCGCGCGCCTGCACCCCCGGCAGGTCGTTCATGAGCAGCACCGCCCGCTCGGCCGCGGCATCGGTATAGACATCGCCGCTCACGAGACCCGTGGCGCGCTTTTCGAACACCGCGCTGCGGGTGTGGTCGTTGCCCTGGATGGCGATCTTGCCGACCCGCCCTTCCACCACCTGCAGCATCACGATACCGCCCTTGAGGGTCTGGGCCGGGAGCGAGACGTAAGCGAGGCCGTAACCCTTGCCGCGGTAGTAACGGGTGAGCACGTCGGCCGCGTCGTAGAGTTCCGCCAGCGTCAGGGACTTGCCCACGTAGCCCGAGATCTGGGCCTGCAACTCGCTCGCGGGGATGGCGCTGTTGCCTTCGATGCTGAAACCCTGGACCGTGACCGAAGGTCCGCCGGACGCCACTCCCGAGGGGGTGGGACCCGTGTTATTGATACCGGCAGTACTGGTCTTGCCGGGAGCGGAAGTCTGGGTCGGAAGAGTCGATTGCACCTGCCCGGGTGTCACGGGCGGGGGTGTCGGCGCCGTCGGGGTCGGTGGAGGCGCCGCCAAGAGCCGTGCGGTTGGCAAGCACATACAGAAGGCTACGGACGCGAAAGCCAGTACGCTTCCTCTCACGGATTTCTCCCCTCAAGATACGGCTCGACTCGAAAAGCCGGTCTCTACAGACTCCGGAACCCCTGTTTTAGCCCCGGAAAACCCCCAGCCATCGCCGGCTGTTATTGGACTTACTCTACTGGAAACGTCGGTTACAGGATACTTTTTATCGTGTAGGGCTAAGCTGACGCCCTTAAGACACATGACACCGGGGACGCTTGTGTTGCGGAGAGTGGGCCCGGTTAGAATCCCCACTCCGCCGAAGGCTCATGCCTTCTCGCGTATTCCATATAAAAGAGCGCATAAGACAATGATTTCCAGAAGAAATGCCTTCTACGCCCAATCCGGCGGGGTCACCGCCGTCATCAACGCCTCTGCCTGCGGGGTCATCGAGACCGCCCGCAAACACCAGCGCCACATCGGCAAGGTCTACGCGGGCCGCAACGGCATCATCGGCGCGCTGCTGGAAGACCTGATCGACACGAGCCGCGAGAGCCCGGCCGCGATCCGCGCCCTGCGCCACACACCGGGCGGTGCCTTCGGCTCCTGTCGTTTCAAGCTCAAAGGACTGGAAGAGAACCGCGCCCAGTACGAGCGCCTGATCGAGGTCTTCAAGGCCCACGACATCGGCTACTTCTTCTATAACGGCGGCGGCGACTCCGCCGACCCCTGCCTCAAGGTTTCCCAGCTCTCCGAGAGACTCGGTTACCCGCTGCAGGCGATCCATGTGCCCAAGACCGTGGACAACGACCTGCCCATCACAGACTGCTGCCCGGGTTTCGGTTCCGTGGCCAAGTACGTGGCCGTGTCCACCAAGGAGTGCGCCCTGGACGTGGCCTCCATGGCCAAGACCTCCACCAAGGTCTTCATCCTGGAGGTCATGGGACGCCACGCGGGCTGGATCGCGGCGGCCGGCGGCCTGGCCGCCGAGCGGGCCGGCGACGCGCCGCACATCATCCTGTTCCCGGAGATCAAGTTCGATGCCCAGGCGTTCCTGGCGCGCGTGAAAGC
>DASSIS010000070.1:0-10312 GCA_035691665.1 Gammaproteobacteria bacterium
GCGTGAGCCTGGGCGCCCAGGACCTCTGCGCCGAGGACAACGGCGCCTACACCGGAGAGATATCCGGTGTCATGCTCAAGGATTTCGACTGCCGCTACGTGATCGTCGGCCATTCCGAGCGCCGCGCCCTCTACGTCGAGAACGACGCCCTGGTGGCGCGCAAGTTCATGGCCGCCCAGAAGGCGGGCCTCACACCCATCCTCTGCGTGGGCGAGACCCTGGCGGAGCGGGAAGCGGGGGACACCTCCGCGGTGGTGTCACGGCAGCTCAAGGCGGTGCTGGACGCCGCCGGCATCGCGGCCTTCGGCGCGGCGGTGGTCGCCTATGAACCCGTGTGGGCCATCGGTACCGGTCGCACCGCGAAATCCGACCAGGCCCAGGAAGTGCATGCCCTGATCCGCAGCATGCTCGCAGCTCAGGATGCTAAAATAGCCAGCGACGTACGCCTCCTCTACGGCGGCAGCGTCAAGGCCGCCAACGCCATCGAGCTGTTCCGCATGCCGGACATCGATGGAGGCCTGGTGGGCGGGGCCTCGTTGGATGCGGGGGAGTTCCTCGCCATCTCCGCCGCCGCCCGGGCCTGATACGTAACTCCAATAATCCAGTCGAGTCATCTCACATGCTGTACAACATCCTGGTCGCCCTGCTGGTCATCGTGGCCGTGCTGCTCATCGGCCTCATCCTCCTGCAACAGGGCAAGGGCGCCGACGCCGGCGCCGCCTTCGGCAGCGGCGCCTCCGGCACCGTGTTCGGCGCCGCGGGTTCCGCCAACTTCCTGAGCCGCACCACCGGCATCCTCGCCGCGATCTTCTTCGCGTTGGCGCTCGGCATGGCCTACCTCGCGCGCCATTCGACCCCCGCGAGCCAGAGCGTCGTCGTGCAGACCGGCCAGCCCGCGCAGCAGCAGGCGGCGGCGCCTTCCACCAAGGCTGCCCCTGTCACGGCACCTGCCGCCGGGACGTCTGTCAAGCACTGATCCCGCGCCTCCGGCATCGCTTTTTGCGGGGCCGATACGTTAAAATTGTATGTCTTTGCTGCCGCCCGCTTATCGGCAGGCCGCATGAACGACTTGCCGACGTGGTGGAATTGGTAGACACGCTACTTTGAGGTGGTAGTGGAGCAATCCGTGGAGGTTCGAGTCCTCTCGTCGGCACCAGAATCGCACCAGCCGGGCCCTTGAAGGCCCGGCGAGCGGACGCCAAAGGGGCGCCGCCGTCCCGTCCGCAGGAAGGAGCGCATGCTCGCGAACTACGTCCCGATCCTGATCTTCCTCATCGGCGGCCTGCTGTTCGGTTGCGTGCTGCTCGGTGCGGGTTTCGTGGCCAGCACCTTCCTCGGTTCGCGCCGGCCGGACGCCGAGAAGCAGTCCCCCTACGAGTGCGGCTTCGAGCCCTTCGAGGACTCGCGCATGAAGTTCGACGTGCGCTACTACCTCGTCGCCATCCTGTTCATCATCTTCGACCTCGAGATCGCCTTCCTCTTCCCCTGGGCGGTGTCGCTGCACGGCATCGGCATGTTCGGTTTCCTCGCCATGCTGCTGTTCCTCGCCATCCTGGTGGTCGGCTTCATATACGAGTGGAAGAAGGGAGCCCTCGAATGGGAGTGACGGAAGGCGTGCAGCAGAAGGGCTTCGTCACCGCGCGCGTGGATGCGCTGGTGAACTGGGCGCGCACCGGCTCGCTCTGGCCCATGACCTTCGGTCTCGCCTGCTGCGCGGTGGAGATGATGCACGCCGGCGCGGCGCGCTACGACCTCGACCGCTGCGGCGTGATCTTCCGTCCCAGCCCGCGCCAATCCGACGTGATGATCGTGGCCGGCACCCTGGTTAACAAGATGGCGCCGGCGCTGCGCAAGGTCTACGACCAGATGGCCGAACCGCGCTGGGTGATCTCCATGGGCTCCTGCGCCAACGGCGGCGGCTACTACCATTATTCCTACGCGGTGGTGCGCGGTTGCGACCGCATCGTGCCCGTCGACGTGTACGTGCCGGGCTGCCCGCCCAGCGCCGAGCAGCTGCTCTACGGCATCATCCAGCTGCAGAAGAAGATCCGCCGTACCAACACCATAGCCCGCTGACGAGACGCACATGACCGCAGCACCGGACAAACTGGCCGAGCAGGTGGAAGCGCGCTTCAAAGACGCGCTCAAGCCCGTGCCCTCCATCGTCGGCGAGCTCACCTACGAGGTGGAGGCGGACAAGCTCCTGGAGACCTGCCGCGCGCTGCGCGACGAGAAGGCGCTCAAGTTCGAGCAGCTCATCGACGTCTGCGCCGTGGACCATCTCGCCTACGGCGAGGCCGAGTGGCGTACCGAGAACGCGACCCGCACCGGCTTCAGCCGGGGCGTGAAGCGCCAGCAACCCCATGAGGCGGCGCACATGGAGCGCCGCTACGCGGTGGTCTACCACCTGCTCTCCGTGAGCCGCAACGAACGGCTGCGCCTCAAGACCTTCTGCAGCGGCGAGCCGCCGGTGGTGCCGTCGCTGACGGGCATCTGGGCCTCCGCCAACTGGTTCGAGCGCGAGACCTTCGACATGTTCGGCGTCCTGTTCGACGGGCACCCGGACCTGCGCCGCATCCTCACCGATTACGGCTTCGTGGGCCATCCGTTCCGCAAGGACTTCCCGCTCTCCGGCAACGTCGAAGTGCGCTACGACCCGGAGAAGCAGCGCGTCGTGTATCAGCCGGTGAGCATCGAGCCCCGCACGCTGGTGCCGCGCGTCATCCGCCACGACCCGCGCTACGAGGAAGCCTTCAAGGAGGCGTCCAAGAATGCCTGAGATCCAGAATTTCACCATGAACTTCGGGCCGCAGCATCCCGCGGCCCACGGCGTGCTGCGCCTGGTGCTGGAGATGGACGGCGAGATCATCACCAAGGCCGATCCGCACATCGGCCTCCTGCACCGGGGCACCGAGAAGCTGGCGGAGAGCAAGCCCTATAACCAGAGCATCGGCTACATGGACCGTCTCGATTACGTGTCCATGATGTGCAACGAGCACGCCTATGTGATGGTGATCGAAAAGCTCCTGGGCCTCGAGGCGCCGCAGCGCGCCCAGTACATCCGCACCATGTTCGACGAGCTCACCCGCATCACCAACCATCTCTTGTGGCTGGGGGCGCACGGGCTCGACATCGGCGCCATGACCGTCTTCCTCTACTGCTTCCGCGAGCGTGAGGACATCATGGACATGTACGAGGCGGTGTCGGGTGCGCGCATGCACGCCACCTACTACCGCCCGGGCGGCGTGTACCGCGATTTGCCGGAACACATGCCGCAGTACGCCGAGTCGCGCTTCCGCAGCAAGGCGGAGAGCAAGCGCCTCAACCGCAACCGCGGCGGCTCGCTGCTCGACTTCATCGGCGACTTCGCCGCGCGCTTCCCCAAGTGCGTGGACGAGTACGAGACCCTGCTCACCGACAACCGCATCTGGAAGCAGCGCACCGTGGGCATCGGCGTGGTCACGCCGGAGCGCGCGCTGCAGCTCGGTTTCACCGGTCCCATGCTGCGCGGTTCGGGCATAGAGTGGGACCTGCGCAAGAAGCAGACCTACGCGGCCTACGACCAGGTGGACTTCGACATCCCGGTGGGCGTGAACGGCGACTGCTACGACCGCTACCTGGTGCGCATCGCGGAGATGCGCCAGTCGGCCCGCATCGTCACCCAGTGCGTGGAGTGGCTGCGCAAGAACCCGGGGCCGGTGATGCCGGACAACCACAAGGTGACGCCGCCGACCCGCGAGGAGGCGAAGTCCGACATGGAATCGCTGATCCACCACTTCAAGTACTTCACCGAAGGCTACTGCGTGCCCGAAGGCGAGGCCTACGCGGCGGTGGAACATCCCAAGGGCGAGTTCGGCATCTATATGGTGTCGGACGGCGCCAACAAGCCCTATCGCGTGAAGATCCGCGCTCCGGGCTTCGCGCACCTGGCCGCCCTCGACGAGATGGTGCGCGGCCACATGCTGGCGGATCTGGTGGCCATCATCGGCACCCAGGACATCGTGTTCGGAGAGGTGGACCGCTGATGAGCGAGAGCGCAGCCAAAGACGGCCTGCTGTCCAAGCACGCCTGCGAGGTCATCGACGAGTGGATCAAGAAGTATCCGGAAGGCCGGCAGCGCTCCGCCGTGTTCGCCGCCCTGCGCGAGGCGCAGCATGAGAACAACGGCTACCTGACGGTGCCGCTCATGGACGCGGTGGCCGCCTACCTCAAGCTCGAGCCCATCAAGGTCTACGAGGTAGCGAGCTTCTACTCCATGTTCGAGACCAAGCCCGTGGGTCGCCACAGCATCTCGGTGTGCACCAACATCTCCTGCATGCTGCGCGGTGCCGACGGCATCGTGGACCACCTCGAGAAGAAGCTGGGCATCAGGACCGGCGAGAGCACCAAGGACGGCCGCTTCTACATGAAGTGCGAGGAGGAGTGCCTGGCGGCCTGCGCCGGCGCCCCCATGATGATGGTGGACCACGTCTACCATGAGAACCTGACGCCGGAGAAGGTGGACCAGATCCTGGAGAAACTGAAATGACGCAGCTCAACCAGGTCTGCTACCGCACGCTGCAGTTCAAGGAACCTTGGACCTACGAGAACTACCTCAAGGTCGACGGCTACAAGGCCTGGCGCAAGATCCTCAAGGAGAAGATCGCCCCCGAGCAGATCGTGGAAGAGGTCAAGGCTTCCGGCTTGCGCGGCCGCGGCGGCGCAGGCTTCCCCACCGGCGTGAAATGGAGCTTCATGCCCAAGAACCCCACGGGCCCATCCTACGTGGTGTGCAACTCCGACGAATCCGAGCCCGGCACCTGCAAGGACCGGGACATCCTGCGCTTCAACCCGCATGCGCTGGTGGAGGGCATGGCCATCGCCGGCTACGCCATGCGCTGCAAGACCGGTTACAACTACCTGCGCGGCGAGTTCATGGACGAGCCGTTCATCCGCGTGGAACAGGCGCTCCAGGAAGCCTATAAGGAAGGCCTGCTGGGCAAGAACATCCTGGGTTCGGGCGTGGACTTCGACCTCCACAACCACTTGGGCGCCGGTGCCTATATCTGCGGCGAAGAGACCGCGCTGCTCGAGTCCCTGGAGGGCAAGAAGGGCCAGCCGCGCTTCAAACCGCCGTTCCCGGCGAACTTCGGCGCCTTCGGCCGCCCGACCACGGTGAACAACACCGAGACCTTCGCTTCCGCGCCGAGCATCATCCTGAACGGCGGCAAGTGGTTCGCCGACCTCGGCAAGCCCAACAACGGCGGCACCAAGATCTTCTCCGTCTCCGGCCACGTGGCCAAGCCCGGCAACTTCGAGGTGCCGCTCGGCATCCCGTTCCAGGAGCTCCTGGCCCTGGCCGGCGGAGTGTGGCAGGGGCGCAAGCTCAAGGCCGTGATCCCGGGCGGTTCCTCCGCGCCGGTGCTGCCGGCCGAGCTCATGCTCGGCTGCACCATGGACTTCGACTCGCTCAAGAACGCCGGCTCCATGCTCGGTTCCGGCGCAGTGGTGGTGATGGACGAGACCACCTGCATGGTGCGCATGCTGGAGCGCATCGCGCGCTTCTACTACTCCGAGTCCTGCGGCCAGTGCACACCCTGCCGCGAAGGCACGGGCTGGATGTACCGCGTCATCAAGCGCATCGAGGACGGCGAGGGCCGCCAGCAGGACCTAGACATGCTGGTGGACGTCTCCAAGAAGATCGAGGGTCACACCATCTGTGCCTTCGGCGACGCCGCCGCCTGGCCGGTGCAGAGCTTCATCAAGCACTACCGCGACGAGTTCCAGTACCACATCGACCACGGCTGCTGCCTGGTGGGCCCCGGCGCCCGCAAGCGCGCGGCCTGAGACGGATACGCGGAAGCAACATGGCAGACGAACTGGTCAACATCGAGATCGACGGCAAGCCGGCCAAGGCGCGCAAGGGTGAGATGATCATCCAGGTCGCGGACCGCGAGGGCGCCTACATCCCGCGCTTCTGCTACCACGAGAAGCTTTCGGTGGCGGCCAACTGCCGCATGTGCCTCGTCGAGCAGGAGAAGGTGGGCAAGCCGGTGCCGGCCTGCGCCACGTCGGTGATGGAAGGCATGAAGGTGTTCACCCGTTCGGTGCGGGCCATCGCGGCGCAGCGCGCCACCATGGAGTTCCTGCTCATCAACCATCCGCTGGACTGTCCGATCTGTGACCAGGGCGGCGAGTGCGAGTTGCAGGATCTGGCCATGGGCTACGGCCGCGACATCTCACGCTACACCGAGCAGAAACGCGTGGTGAAGGACGAGGACATCGGACCGCTCGTGTCCACGGACATGACGCGCTGCATCCACTGCACCCGTTGCGTGCGCTTCGGCCAGGAGATCGCCGGCATCCAGGAGATGGGCGGCACCGGCCGCGGCGAGAACCTGCGCATCGGCACCTACATCGGCAAGGCCGTCAAACACGAGCTCTCGGGCAACATCATCGACCTGTGCCCGGTGGGCGCGCTCAACTCCAAGCCCTTCCGCAACCGCGGCCGCGGCTGGGAGATGACCCAGGTGGAGACCGTGGCGCCCCACGACTGCCTGGGTTCCAACGTCTACGCCCACGTGCTGCGCGGCCGCTACATGCGAGCCGTGCCCAAGATCAACGAAGCCCTGAACGAGACCTGGCTCTCGGACCGCGACCGCTTTAGTTACGCCGGCATCGACAGCGAGGACCGCTTGCTGAAGCCCATGGTGAAGAAGGGCGGCAAGTGGCAGGAGACGGACTGGGAGACCGCGCTGGAAGCGGCCGTCAACGGTCTGCGTGAGAACCTGACTAAAGGCGGCGACGCGGTCGGCGTCCTCGCCAGCCCCAGCGCCACGGTCGAAGAACTCTATCTCCTGCAGAAACTGGCCCGCGGCATCGGCATTCCGAACATCGACGTGCGCCTGCGTCAGGCGGACTTCCGGGACGATGCGGCCGAGCCCCTGTTCCCCTGGCTGGGGCATGAGGTGCAGGCCCTCGAGAGCCTCGAGTCCGCGCTGCTGATCGGTTCCAACCCCCGCAAGGAAGTGCCGCTGCTGGCGCACCGCCTGCGCAAGGCGGCCCTGAAGGGCGGGGCGATCATGTTCCTCAACCCGCGCCGCTACGAAGCGCTGCACGCCGTCGCCGCCTACGCCCTGGCTTCGGCTCAGGAACTCCCGGCCGCGCTCGCGGCGGTGCTGAAGGCCACGGGCAAACCCGTGCCAGCGCACCTCAAGGATTTCGTCGCCGCCCAGAAGCCGGACGCGGAGCAGACCAAGATCGCCGAACAGCTCGCGAAGGGCGAGCGCAAGGCGGTGCTGCTGGGCCATATCGCCCTGCGGCATCCCGCCTATGCAGACATCCGCGCCATCGCTGCGGCCCTGGCGGAAGCCACCGGCGCCAAGCTCGGTTACCTCTCGGAAGGCGCCAACAGCGCCGGCGCCTGGCTCGCGGGCGCGCTGCCCCACCGCAACGCCGGCGGCCGCACCCTGGATAAGCCAGGCCGCAATGTCCGGGCCATGCTGGAAGTGCCGCGCAGCGCGTATCTGTTGCTCGGCACCGAGCCGGAGCTGGACTGCTGGGACGGCGCCCAGGCCCTGAAGGCCCTCAAGGATGCCAAGCACGTGGTAGCCGTCACCAGCTACGTGAGCGACGCCATGCGCCAGTACGCCTCGGTGCTGCTGCCCGCCGCCGCCCACGGGGAGACCTCCGGTACCTTCGTGAACGCCGAAGGCCGCTGGCAGAGCTTCACCGGCGTGGTGAAGCCCTTGGGCGAAGCCCGCCCCGCCTGGAAGGTGCTGCGGGTGCTCGGCAACCTGTTCGAGCTCAGGGGCTTCGAACAGGTCTCGTCCGAGGAAGTGTTGAAGGAACTCAAGGACACGGTGGGCGAGGTGCATGCGGACAACCGCTACACCGGCAGCCGCACTGTGACCACGGCGCCCGCCGCGAAGGGCTTCCTGCGCGCCGCGGAGACGCCGCTCTATGCCGTGGACGCCCTGGTGCGCCGCGCGGCGCCGCTGCAGCAGACCGCCGACGCGGACGTGGGCTACGCCCACCTCGCGCCAGAAGACGCCAAGCGCCTGAAGCTCGCCGCCGGCGACAAGCTCAATCTGCGCCATGACGGCGCGCGCCTCACCCTGCCCGTGAAGCTCGACGAGAGCATCGCGGCCGGCGAAGTGTGGGTGCCGGCGGGTCTCGCCGCTACGCTGGCATTGGGCCCGATGTTCGCTGCCGTCGAACTGGAGAAGGCATGATGGATGCCCTCTGGCACGGCCTGCTGAACTTCTGGGACGCGCTGCCCCAGGCCTGGCAGCTCGTGATCCGCTCCGTGGCGGGCATCATCGCCATCATGATCCCGTTGATCCTCTCCGTGGCCTACCTCACGCTGGCCGAGCGCCGTGTCATCGGCTTCATGCAGGTGCGCATGGGACCGAACCGTGTCGGGCCCTGGGGCCTGTTCCAACCCTTCGCCGATGTGTTCAAGCTGGTGTTCAAGGAGATCGTGCTGCCGGAGAAGGCCAACATCTTCATCTTCCTGGTGGCACCGGTGATCTCCATCGGCACTGCGTTCGCTGCCTGGGCGGTGGTGCCCTTCAACAACGACTGGGTGCTCGCCAACATCAACGCCGGGTTGCTCTACATCCTGGCGCTCACGTCCTTCGGCGTGTACGGCGTGATCCTCTCCGGCTGGGCCTCCAACTCCAAGTACGCGTTCCTGGGCGCCATGCGCTCCGCGGCGCAGATGGTCTCCTACGAGATCGCCATGGGCTTCGCGCTGGTGGGCGTGCTCATGGTGAGCCAGAGCCTGAATCTCAAGGACATCGTGCTGGGCCAGTCGGGCGGCATCAGCCACTGGTACCTGTGGCCCTTGCTGCCGCTCTTCGTCATCTACTTCATCTCCGGCGTGGCCGAGACCAACCGTGCGCCCTTCGATGTGGCGGAAGGCGAGTCGGAGATCGTGGCCGGTTTCCACGTGGAATATTCCGGCACCGCCTTCGCCACCTTCTTCCTGGCGGAGTACGCCAACATGATCCTGGTGGCGGCGCTCGCCAGCCTCATGTTCCTGGGCGGCTGGCTGTCGCCGTTCCAGGGTCTCAGCGACGGCCTGCTCGGCGCCCCGAGCCTGTTCTGGTTTATCGTGAAGATCTGCTTCTTCCTGTACCTCTACCTGTGGTTCCGCGCTACCTTCCCGCGCTACCGCTACGACCAGATCATGCGTCTCGGCTGGAAGGTGTTCATCCCGCTCACCATCCTGTGGTTGTGCGTGCTGGGCTTCGTGATCGTCATGGGCGTGCCATTGACCGTGTTCGGCGCCTGGACCGTGGCCGCCGCGGTGCTGCTCATGCTCGTCAACTTCGCCCTGTCGCGACGCGCCTGAGGCCGCCATGAACGCATTACGCAGTTGGATGAAGAGCCTGTTGCTGACCGAGCTGCTGCAAGGCATGGCGCTCACGCTCAAGTTCTTCTTCGCGCCCAAGTTCACCATCCGTTACCCCGAAGAGCACACGCCGAAGTCGCCGCGCTACCGCGGCCTGCATGCCCAGCGCCGCTATCCGAACGGCGAGGAGCGGTGCATCGCCTGCAAGCTCTGCGAGGCGGTGTGCCCGGCGCTGGCCATCACCATCGATTCCGAGATGCGCGAGGACGGCACGCGCCGCACCACGCGCTACGACATCGACCTGTTCAAGTGCATCTATTGCGGCTTCTGCGAGGAGGCCTGCCCGGTGGACGCCATCGTCGAGACCAGCATCACGGATTTCCATTTCGAGAAGCGCGGCGAGCAGATCATGACCAAGGAGAAGCTCCTGGCCGTGGGCGACAAGTTCGAGCCGCAGATCGCCGCCGACCGCGCGGCCGACGCGCGCTACCGCTAGGGGAAAGCATGGTTCAGGAGATCATATTCAGCGTGCTGGCGGCGATCCTCATCGGATCAGCGCTCGGCGTCATCACCGCCCGCAACCCGGTGCACTCAGCCCTGTTCCTGGTGCTGGCCTTCGTCACCAGCGCCGGCCTGTGGCTGCTCATGGAAGCCGAGTTCCTCGGCATCGTACTGGTGCTGGTCTACGTGGGCGCGGTCATGGTGCTGTTCCTGTTCGTGGTGATGATGCTCGACATCAACACCGCGACGCTGCGGCACGGCTTCATCCGCTACGCCCCCATCGGCGCCCTGGTGGCGGTGGTCATGGCCGGCGAGATCGGCTACGTGGTCTGGTCCCAGAAGCTCGGCGTGAGCTTCGGCACGCCGGTGGCGCACGGTCCCGACTACAGCAACACCCGTGAGCTCGGCAACATCATCTACACCACCTATGCCTTCCCCTTCGAGATCGCGGCGGTGATCTTGCTGGTCGGCATC
>DASSIS010000071.1:0-3716 GCA_035691665.1 Gammaproteobacteria bacterium
AGGGCCGCGAACCATCCCCAGCTTCCGCCGAGTAGACGATAGCCGGCAACAGCCACGATGAGCGCGGCCAGGCCTTCCAGACGCAGCAGTCCACGTGGCACGCCTCGCACCGCGAAGCCGGTCGCAAGCAGGGGCCCCAGGTTTCTTTCCGTCGGAGCGTCGTCGCGCATGCATTCGTCCGTGGGAGGTCGTGGAGAAGTGCATTGTATTATGTACGCTAGGCGTGTGGCTCTCACGTTTCCATCGAACGGTACGGATAGGGTCCCGGCTGTCTTAAAGCCTCACGGAGTGGCACCATGACGGACATCGGCTTGCGGAGATGCGTTATGCGCGAATGGCGCGCGGAGTTCCGGCGCGCCTTCAGGGACGAATACGTCCAATACGTGCTGGACACCGGCTTCGGGGACTATCTCAAGGCGCCCGGCAACCTGGGCGCCACGCTGGCGGTGCGCGATCTCGATGCGGAGCGCTGCGAGATGGTGACCTTGAGCTGGTGGACGGACCGGGAAGCCATCAAGGCTTTCGCCGGCGCGGACATCTCCAAGGCCCATTACTATCCCGAGGACGACCGCTATCTGCTCACCAAGCCCGAGGGCGTACAGCACTATGACTGCCTGGGGCCCGGCAGGTCCTGACATGAGCGTGCTACGCCCCGCGACACCTGCGGATAGCGCCGCCTGGCTCGCCATGCGTTGCGCCCTCTGGCCTGAGGGCTCCGTACAGGAGCACGCCGCCGAGATCGGGCAGTTCTTCGCCGGCGAGACGCACCTGCTGCTCGCGGTGCTGCTGGCTTTCGATGCGGCTGGCGCCGCTGTCGGTTTCGCGGAACTCTCCATCCGCTCCGTGGTGGATGGCTGCGAGACCGACCGGGTGGCCTACCTCGAAGGATGGTACGTGGAGCCCGCGGCGCGCCGCCGCGGCGTGGGGCGAGCGCTGGTCGAGGCGGCGGAGGCCTGGGGCCGCGCCCAGGGCTGCACCGAGTTCGGCTCCGACACCCAGGTCTCGAACAGCGTTAGCGCCGCCGCGCACGCAGCGCTCGGCTTCACCGAGACTGACCAGGTACGCTGTTTCAAGAAGCGGCTCTGAGGCACCGTCCGGCGGGACGGTATAATGGCGGAAACGGACCCCGCCCCACTGAACGCCCCCGCCGCCAATCCCACACCGGATATACGAGCCCAAAGGCTCCTGCCCTGGCTCGTGGCCGTGGCCTTCTTCCTGGAATCGGTGGACACCACCATCCTCAACACCGCCGTGCCGGCCATCGCCGAGGCCCTCGGCGTGCCGCCCCTGAGCATGAAAGCGGTGCTCGCGAGCTACACCCTGAGCCTCGCCATGTTCATCCCCATCAGTGGCTGGATGGCGGACCGCTACGGTACCCGCCGCGTGTTCGCCGGCGCCATCGGTCTCTTCACGCTCGGCTCCTTCCTCTGCGGCATCTCCCGCAACATCCACGTGCTCGTGGCCTGCCGGCTGCTACAGGGTTGCGGTGGCGCCATGATGATCCCCGTGGGCCGGCTCACCATCGTGCGTACCTACGCGCGCTCCGAGCTGGTGCGAGCCATGAGCTTCGTGGCCATCCCCGCGCTCATCGGTCCCATGCTGGGACCGGTGATGGGCGGCGCTATCGTGTCCTGGTTCCATTGGAGCGTGATCTTCTTCGTCAACATCCCCATCGGACTGCTCGGCCTCTACATGGTGCGCAAGCACCTGCCGGACTACCGGGAGACGCGCCGCCAGAAGCTCGACCCCGTGGGGCTCATCCTGTTCGGCTCCGGCATCGCGCTCCTATCCTACGTGCTGGAGGTGTTCGGCGAGCACGACTTGAGCGGGCGCGAGGTCTTAGGGCTGCTCGCCATCTCCGCGACCCTGCTCGGCGGCTACGGCCTGCACAGCACCGGGCTCAGCCAGCCGCTGCTGCGCCTCGGCTTGTTCCGCATCCGCACCTTCCGCGCCGCGGTGGCGGGAGGCTTCGTCACCCGCCTGGGGCTGGGCGGCATCCCCTTCCTGTTCCCGCTGCTCTACCAGGTGGGGCTCGGGTTCTCCCCCATCGAGTCGGGGCTCCTGTTCATGCCCCAAGCCATCGCCGCCATGAGCCTCAAGATGACCATGCCGCGCATCATCGAGCGCTACGGTTATCGCAGCGTGTTGCTCGTCAACACCGTCGCCATCGGCGTGTTCATCGCCGTGTTCTCCACCATAGGGGTGAGCACGCCCATATGGCTAATCGTGGCCGAGGTCTTCGCTTTCGGCTTCTGCAGCTCGCTGCAGTACACCAGCATGAACACGCTGGCCTTCGCCGACGTGACCTCGGCCCAGACCAGCCATGCCAGCACCATCGCCAGCACCGCTCAGCAGATGGCCATCAGCTTCGGTGTCGCGACCGCCTCCCTGGTGACGGCGGTCTTCATCCCCGAGGTGCCGGCGAGTCCGCCGCAGATGATCCACGGCATCCACCAGGGCTTCCTGCTACTCGGGGTGCTCACCATCCTCTCCACCCTGGTTTTCGGGGGGCTGAGGCAAGATGACGGGGAGAGCGTGAGCCGCCAGCAGCCCGCCCAGCCCACGGGCTGAGACTATATACTCTGTGGCCCCGGTTCCCTTGGATAGAAGTGACCGCCTATGAGACTCAAGTTCGTTAGCCGCGTTTATTCCCACATCGCACGCTACACCGCCGAGCGAATATCACAGGACCTGGATCTTGTCCTGCAGTTGGAAGCCCGCGACAGCTCCGCTCGCTACGCGGCATCCGAGATGGGTAAGGCCCACCGCGTTCCGGACCGGGATGCCCTGCTGCTCGAAGCCTTGCGCCGCACTGCGGCCGTACCTGGCTGCATCTGCGAATTCGGTGTCTGGACCGGCAACAGTCTGCGGATTCTGGCCAATGCAGCGCCCGGCAAGGAGGTACATGGGTTCGATTCTTTCGAGGGATTGCCCAGCGATTGGCGACCGTCGTTTTCCAAGGGCGCGTTCAAGACGAGTGTGCCAGTGTTCAAGCAGGCCAACGTGCGGCTACACAAGGGCTGGTTTGATGCGACCCTGCCGCCCTTCATCAAAGGACTCAAACAGCCTATCAGCCTCGCGCACATCGATTGCGACATCTATTCCTCTACCCGCACCGTGCTTGAGCACATCGTGCCGCGACTCGCACCTGGCGCCGTGCTGGTGTTCGACGAATACTTCAACTATCCCGGTTGGGAAGAGCATGAGCACAAGGCGCTGCTGGAAGCTGCTCGAGCTCGCCGGCTCCGCATCCATTACCTCGGCTTCAACTATCTGGGTCAGCAAGTCATGGTGGGTATGGAGACCAAGCCGCGACCTGGTCGCGGCGCGCGACACGCCTGAATCCGTTCAGCAGGGAAATTGCGAGCCCTGGGCCGTGCCCGCCTCCGGTCAGGCCGCTTGGGCCTGCTGGTTCACCGGCCGCCGGGCCCGTGAGCGGGTAGTGGCGTCGGCGGCGAGCTCGCCGCGGGCCGCGGCATCCACCAGGGCTTCCTGCTGCTCGGGGCGCTCACCCTCCTCTCCACCTGGTCTTCGGGGGGCTGAGGCAGGATGACGGGGAGAGCATGAGCCGCCAGAAGCCCGCCCAGCCCACCGGCTGAGTTCAGGCGCCGGCGTAGTCCTGCAAGCCCGCGAGGCAGCCTTCCCAGCCTAGGCGGTGCCGTTCGCGCAATCCCGCATCCGCGATGCGCTCATGGGTGACGATCACTTCCGTGGCC
>DASSIS010000072.1:0-27704 GCA_035691665.1 Gammaproteobacteria bacterium
CGGCGCATCGATTTCTACGACGACATGCGTAAACGCTTCAGAGATTGAAGTTCACTTCTTGATTGATGGCTGAGAAAGCGGTCACGATCCTCGCGCCCGCCGCGGTAGGCAGCTTGCCGCCGCTGCAACGCTGGGGACAACTCTACGGCAGCAGCCCTGGCCTCGTGCTGGCGGAGGCGGCGTCGCGCCTGAATGTCCCCTTGCTCGTGGTGGCGCCCAGCGCCCGGGACGCGGAGCGGCTCGCCGCCGAGCTGCGTTTCTACCTCACGGACGCCACGCTCCCTGTGCTGGCCTTCCCGGACTGGGAGACCCTACCCTACGACCTCTTCTCGCCCCACCAGGACATCGTCTCGGAACGGCTCGCCACCCTGTCCCGCCTCTTCGACCTGAAGCGCGGCATCGTGGTTCTGTCCGCCGCCACGCTCATGCAACGGCTCCCGCCCCGGGAATACGTGCTGGGCAGCACCCTGCTCTTCAAGGCCGGCACGCGCCTCGACATGGCGTCCCTGCGTCAGCGCCTCGCTGTTGCGGGCTACGCCAGCGTGAGCCAGGTGATGGAGCACGGCGAGTTCGCGGTCCGCGGCTCGCTCCTGGACGTGTTCCCCATGGGGAGCCCGGTGCCCTACCGCATCGACCTCTTCGACGATGAGATCGAGTCCATCCGCGTCTTCGACCCCGAGACCCAGCTTTCGAAAGACAGACTGGAGGACCTCACCCTGCTGCCGGCCCGGGAGTTCCCGCTGCACGAAGAAGGCATCCGCGGGTTCCGGCAACGTTACCGGGCCCGCATCGAAGGGGATCCCCAGCGCAGCGTGATCTATCGGGATGTGTCCGACGGCATCGCCGGCGGCGGCGTCGAATACTACCTGCCCCTGTTCTTCGACAAGACCGCGAGCCTCTTCGATTACCTGCCTGCAGGCGGCGCCATCGCGGAAATGGACGACACCGGCAGCGCCCTCGCCCAGGCCTGGGAGCAGATCACAGAGCGTTACGAACAGCGTCGTCACGACATCGAACGCCCGCTCCTCAAACCCGAGGAGGTATGGCTCACGCCCCGGGCCGTGACGGAATCCATAGCGGGGCATCCGCGCATCCTGCTCCAGGCTTTCGAATATCCGGAGCAGCCGGCGCTCAACTTTGCCACCACTGCCCTGCCATCCCTGCGCATCGACAGCCGAGCGACGGAGCCGGCCGAGAAACTCCTGGCTTTCCTGAATGATCACCCAGGCCGGGTGCTGTTCGCGGCCGAATCCACCGGCCGCCGCGAATACGTGAGCGAGCTGCTGGCCAAGCGCGACCTGAAACCCACTCCGGTGCAGGGTTGGAGAGAGTTCCTGGGCAGCGATGCGCGCCTCGCCATCTGCGTGACCCCTCTCGAGCGGGGACTGAACCTGCCGGATGCGCGCTTGCTGGTGCTCACGGAGGAGCAACTCTTCGGGGAACGGGCTCGGCAGGCGAGCCGGCGCGTCACCCGGCGCGACCCGGAAGCCATCATCCGCGATCTCACGGATCTCGCTCCCGGCGCGCCGGTGGTGCATGAACAGCATGGTGTGGGCCGCTACTTGGGGCTGGAGACCCTGGATGTGGGCGGCTTCGAGACGGAATTCCTGCGGCTGGAGTACGCCGAGGGGGCGAAGCTCTACGTGCCCGTCTCCTCCCTGCATCTCATCAGCCGCTACAGCGGCAGTGCGCCGGAGCACGCTCCCTTGCACAGGCTCGGCAGCGGCGATTGGGAGAAGGCCCGGCGCCGCGCGGCGGAACAGGTGCGGGATGTGGCGGCGGAGCTCCTGGACCTCTACGCGCGGCGCGCCGCTCGTCAAGGGCACGCTTTCAAGCTCGACACCGTGGATTACCAGGCCTTCGCCGAGGGTTTCCCCTTCGACGAGACTCCGGACCAGCTCAAGGCCATCGAAGGCGTGGTAACGGACATGACCCGCGGCCAGCCCATGGACCGGGTGATCTGCGGCGACGTGGGTTTCGGCAAGACCGAGGTGGCGCTCAGGGCCGCCTTCGTGGCGGTGCAGGGCGGCAAACAGGTGGCGGTGCTGGTGCCCACCACCCTGCTCGCCCAGCAGCACGCCCAGACCTTCCAGGACCGCTTCGCGGACATGCCGGTGCGCATCGAGGTGCTCTCCCGTTTCCGCTCCGGCAAGCAGCAGCAGGAAGCCCTCAAGTCCCTCGCGGACGGGAAGGTGGAGATCGTCATCGGCACCCATGCGATGCTGAAACCCGAGATCCGCTTCAAGGACCTCGGCCTCGTGATCGTGGATGAGGAGCATCGCTTCGGCGTGAACCACAAGGAGCAGTTGAAGAAGCTCCGGGCGGAAGTGGATGTACTCACCCTCACCGCCACGCCCATCCCCCGCACCCTCAACATGGCGCTGGCCGGCCTGCGTGAGCTCTCCATCATCGCCACGCCTCCAGAGGAACGGCTCGCGGTGAAGACCTTCGTGAGCGAGTGGCAGGACGGACTCATCCAGGAAGCCTGTTTCCGGGAGATCAAGCGCGGCGGCCAGGTCTATTTCGTGCACAACAACGTGGATGACATCGAGAAGCGCGCGGCGGAGGTGGCGAAGCTCGTGCCCGGTGCCCAGATCCGGGTGGCCCACGGCCAGATGCGGGAGCGGGACCTGGAGCAGGTGATGCTGGACTTCTACCACCGCCGCTTCAACATCCTGGTGTGCACCACGATCATTGAAAGCGGTATAGACGTTCCTACCGCCAACACCATCGTCATCGACCGGGCCGACAAATTCGGCTTGGCGCAACTGCATCAGCTGCGCGGCCGGGTGGGCCGCTCCCATCACCGGGCCTACGCCTACCTCGTGATCCCGCCCCGCAGCCTCATCACCGCCGACGCCTTGAAGCGCCTGGAGGCCATCGAATCCCTGGAGGAACTGGGCGCGGGCTTCACCCTCGCCACCCACGACCTCGAGATCCGCGGTGCCGGCGAGCTCCTGGGGGACGAGCAGAGCGGCCAGATCCAGGAAGTAGGTTTCTCCCTCTACTCGGAGCTGTTGGAACGGGCGGTGAAAGCCCTCAAGTCAGGGAAGCAGGTGGACCTGGATGCACCCCTGGATCACGGCCCCGAGATCGACCTGCACATCCCGGCGCTCCTGCCCACGGACTACATGCCGGATGTGCACCTGCGTCTCACCCTCTACAAGCGCATGGCGAGCTGCAAGTCCCAGGCCGAACTGGACGATATGCAGGTGGAGATGATCGACCGCTTCGGCCTATTGCCGCCCCAGGCCAAGAGCCTGTTCCGCATCGCCGAACTCAAACTCAAGGCAGTGCCACTGGGCGTGCGCAAGATCGAGGCGGGACCGGCAGGCGGACGCATCCAGTTCGGCACCGAGACGCCGGTGGAACCCATCACCGTGATCAAGCTCATCCAGCAGCAGCCGAAAACCTATAGACTGGACGGGCAGGATCGGCTGCGCTTCATAATGGACCTGGAAGACCGCCAGGCCCGTCTCACCGCCGTGGAGACGCTGCTCGACCGCCTCGGGAAGTCAGCCGCCTGAAACCGGATACCGTCGGAGTGCTTACGTGAAGACCACCACCGCCCTCGTCGCCACCCTGCTCCTGGCTTCGGCCTTCCTCGCCGTGAGTGCCACGCCTCCCGCTCCTGCCGCCCAGGCGCCGGCACCCAATTGGTACGACGTGGAAGTGATCGTGTTCCGCTCGCTCGATCCTGCAGCCGGCAGCAACGAGAGTTGGCCCGCGGATCCCGGCAGCCCGGATTGGAATGGCGCCGTGACCCTCGGCCCCCCTGACTCTCTCGCCGCACCCATCCCTTATCAGCAGCTCTCGCCGGTGGGCGAGCAGCTGGACGATGAATGGACACGCCTGAAGCGTTCCCACGATTACCAGCCGCTGCTGCACGTGACCTGGGTGCAGCCGGCCCTGGACCGGGCCAGCGCATCGGCGGTGCGCATCGGCGTGCCGCCCTCCGCGGTCCCCGCTGCCTCCAGCCACGCCACCATGCCCACGCCGGCCCCTGCGATCGTCACCGGCACAGCGCCCCTCCAGGCGACGCTCGCCTACGGGGACGCGAAGCTCAGCACCACCGGCCCCTATCTGCACTTCGATCTGGATTTGGTGCTGCAAGGCCCCGTGGCCAGGAGCCTCTGGCCCAGCACAGCCATCAACACCACTTTGATGGCGCCACCTACCACAACGGCGCCAGCCGCTTTGCCGGCAGCTCCCCCGTTCCAGCTCTATCGGCTGCGCCAGGACCGGCGCGTCGACGTGGGCAAGATCAGTTACTTCGATCAACCGCTGTTCGGCGCCATCGTGCTGGTGACGCCCGTCAGGAAGCCCTGAGACTGAACTCCCTCAAGCCCCCAGTTTGAATTCCCCACCGGGGTAATGCTGCTCCAAGGCATGGAGCGCATGCTGCCATTCGGCGCTGGCGTGCAAAGCCGAGCGCGGCAATCCACCCCGACCGTGCAGCCGCGCCAGCCGCCATCGGGCGCCAGGGTTGGCTTCTGCTTTCAAACCATCGAGGATCGCGATCACGCCGGCACGGCTATTGCACACCGGCAGCATGTCGCAGCCCGCGGCCAGGGCCGCCTGGGCCCGGTGCAGATAATCGCCGGCTTTCTCCGCACCCCGCATGCTGAGATCGTCGCAGAATATTGCGCCCTTGAACCCCAGCCTCCCGCGCAGTTCGTCCTGGATCCAGCGGCGTGACAGACTCGCAGGCGTGTCATCCACCTGCGGGTACAGCACGTGGGCCATCATCACCGCCGGCAGATCCAGGCGCATGAGTCGTTCATAGGGTCTGAGGTCCTGCTGCCGGATGTCCTCGAGTGGGCGTTCGTCCACCGGCAGCATGTGGTGGGAATCCCCCTCCACCGCCCCATGCCCCGGGAAATGCTTGGCGCAAGCACCCATGCCCGCCCGGCGCATTCCTAACAGCCAGGCACGGGAGAGCTCAGATACGGCTTGCGCGCCGCGATGCAGGGCTCGGTCCCCGATGATGTCGCTGCGGCCGTAATCCAGGTCCACCACCGGCGCGAAACTCAAGTCCACACCGGAAGCGCGCAGTTCGGCCGCCATGAGCCAGGCGGAGAGCTCCGTGAGCCGCCCAGCTTCCTTCGGATCCCGATCGTATAGCTGGCCAAAGAGCCGCGCCGGCGGCAGCTCCACGAAACCCTTGCGGAAGCGCTGTACCCGCCCGCCCTCCTGGTCCACGGCGATCAAGAGCGGCGGCGTACGCAGGGCATGGATGGACGCCACCAAGGCTTCCAACTGGGGCAGGTCCTGGTAGTTACGGGTGAAGAGGATCACGCCCCCCACCAAGGGATGCTGCAGCACCTCCCGATCTTCCGGCGTGAGCTCCGTACCGGCCACATCCACCATCAGGGACCCGAGACTCAAGGCTTGCTCCTTTCGAACACGGCGATGGACTCCACATGGGAAGTATGGGGGAACATGTCCAGCACGCCCGCACGCATCAGCGTCCACCCCTGTTCCGCCACCAATATCTTCGCATCCCGCGCCAAGGTCGCCGGATGGCAGGATACGTACACGATCTTCTTCGCCCCGAAGCGTGGGAAATGGGCGATGATCTCCTTGGCGCCCGCCCGCGGCGGGTCCAGCAAGATGCGCTGATAACGCTGCTTGGCCCAGGTCCCGTCGATGTCTTCGGCGAAGAGATCCGCCTGGTGGAAATCCACGTTGTCGAGCCTGTTGCGCTCCGCATTCTTGCGGGCCCGCCGCACGAGTTCAAGCTCCCCCTCCACTCCCGTCACACGCCCCGCCCCTCTCGCCAAGGGCAGCGTGAAGTTGCCCAGACCGCAGAACAGGTCCAGGACATGGTCACCGGGTTCCACGGCGAGCTCTTTCAGGGTGAGCTCGACCAAGCGGCGGTTGATCTCGCCGTTCACCTGGGTGAAATCCGCGGGTTGGAAATGGATGGCTACATCGGATTCCGGCAGGCGGTAGTACAGGTCAGCCCCCCCACCCCGCAATGGCACGACACTGTCAGCCCGCTCCGGTTGCAGGTATATGCGCACGCTGTGTTGATCTTCGAAGGCCGCGAGCTTGACCCGATCTTCATCGTTGGGAGGGCTGAGCACCCGGATGGACATGACCGTGGCCTCATCCCCCACGGCTACTTCCAACTGTGGCACGCGATCGGCGATGCTGAGACTGCTCAGCAGTTCGCTGATGGCCGCGATCATCCCACCGACCTTGGGATCCAGTACGTCGCAATGCCTGATATCCGCCACCAGCGGACGATGCCGCTCCTTGAAACCCACGAACACCCGCTCGCCGTTCTTATGGGCAGACAGGCGTGCCCGACGCCGGTAGCCCCAGGCTGGCCCCGTGAGCGGCGGCATAATCTCCGATGGTTCCAAGCCACCGATACGCCGCAGGTTATCCAGCAGCGTCTGCTGCTTGGCGGCAATCTGGGCGGGTGGGTCCAAGTGCTGCAGGCTGCAGCCCCCGCAGACACCGAAATGGGTGCAACGAGGTGCCACCCGTTCCGGCGCAGGCCTCAGCAGCGTCTCGATCCGCGCCTCGTCGTAATCCTTGTGGCGGCGCCGCAGGCGGAAGGTCACTTCCTCCCCCGGCAGCGCGTCTTCGATGAAGACCGTCTTGCCGGAGAGGCGCGCGATACCTCGTCCGTCGTGAGAAAGCGCGGTGACCGTAACAGGTGTGGGCCGATGGGCCGCGTGGTCCGCGGCTCTGGGCTTCTTCATGCTCCGTCTGCGGCCGGCCAGGCAGCCAGGAACTCGTCCAGATGGGGTTTGGCAGCCTTCTTCAGGCTCTCCCGTACCACGGTGCATTCGCGCCGGTACTCCTCCATACTCATGTCACCCCGTAGCAGTTCGAAGCGCAGGTACAAGAGATATGTGTTGAGGGCGTCGGTCTCGCAATAATCCCGGATACCGGCCAGGTTACCCTTCACCCACTCCTCCCACACATGGCTGCCGTGCATGCCGAGCTTCCCGGGGAAGCCGCAGAGCTGGGCCATCTCATCCAGGGGCGCACCGCCGCGGCCCTGGAACAGGCTAAGTACATCCATGAGATCGGTGTGGCGCCAGTGGTATCGGGAGATATAGTTGTTCCAGCGATAGGACTGGTCGTTGTCCCCCGTCTCCCAGAACCGCGGCGCGCTCAAGCCATGGCGCAGAGCCCGATAGTTGAGCACCGGGAGGTCGAAACCGGAGCCGTTCCAGGATACGAGGTCCGGTGTGAACTTCTCGATGCCTTCGTAGAAACGTGACACCAGCTCAGCTTCGTCCGACTCCGGAGTCCCCAGGGTCCAGACCTTGAAACCGTCCCGGTTGCGCATGGCGATGGAGATGGCCGCCACCCGGTGCAGGTGCAGCGGCAGGAACTCGCTGCCGCCCGTCTCCTGGCGTCGCTTCTGGAGCATAGCCCGACCCACGTCCTCGTCCGACAGGCCCTCCAGGCCGTAGAGGCGCCTCCCCCCTTCCAGATCCGGGATGGTCTCGATGTCGAAGGCCAGTACGTTCATAGACCCCGCCTCAGCCGCAAACCGCAGCGAATGGGGCAGTTTAACAAATCCCCTCAACCAGGCCGCCGCCCTTTGACGCAGGCAGGCGAAACCATCACCATGACCCCGAGGACGTATGTCATACCGCCCACCGGGGATAACAAAAAATGACCTCCGAGAGTCCGGATTCCCTCGAGGCCGCATTGCGGGCGTTGAGACCCGAGATACGCGAGATGCTGGCGGAAGACCTGCCGGCAGACCAGCGGAGCGCCGAACAGGCTTTCGCTGCCGCCCAATGGGATTCCCTGCAGTCCTACGTACACCGCATCAACGGCTCCGCCTCCTTCTGCCACCTGGCCGACCTCAAAGCTGTCTGCAGCCGTATTGAAGCAGGTCTCAAGCAGCAACAACTACCTGACCAGGGAGCCATGCGGGACTTCGCGCGGGAAATCGGCCGGGTAGTCATGGCCCTTGCTACCGTGGACCCAGTCTAAAAACTGCTCATACAGTCGCCCCATGGGTGCAGTGTAAAAATACATTCTGTAAACTTGCCAAGTCGTTAGTGATCCCCTGCTTTCGGCGAGGCTATCTTGAACAGCTGACGAGACAGGGCAGCTCAAACAACAGTAAGGAGCATCTACCATGGCCGGCAAAACGAGACATTCTCCGCGTCAATATCAGAAGCACGCACAAAAGCGAGCCAAGAGAACGGTGGCGACCGTCAAAAAGCGAGTCCAGGACTACAATCAGGGCGATAAGCTGGTCAAGAAAGTTTCCAACACGTTGAAACAAATCGCCAAGTCACATCCAAGCGCCACCGGCAGAAAACAGGCCAAGATGGCGTTGAAGCAATTGAATGATGCCCATGCAGCTTTTGGCAGTGCATGCCTGTGTCAAGGTGGAGACGTCTTCGGTCAAAACGACACTTAAGCATCATTAAGGTCGAAACCATGTTGAGCAGGCGATCGCCACGGTGCGGTTCACTGGTTGGCATTGCCGCGGCGATTCTATGCACTATATATGCCGCGTCAAGTGTAGCGGACGCGCGCTTCCACCAGCTGACGATGGAAGATGGCCTATCCAACAATGAGGTCTATGGTGTAATCCAGGATAGGCAAGGCTACATGTGGTTCTCCACAGGAGATGGACTCGATCGATATGACGGCTACACCTTCAGGGTCTTCAGACATGACCCGGGCAACCTCGGGAGTGTTTCAGGAAATTTTGCAAGGGCATTGTATGAAGACCCTGAAGGCCGCATATGGGTAGGAACCTTCTCCGACGGGCTGAACCTTTACGATCCTAAAACCGGCGACTTCAAACACTATCGCCATATAGCAGGCGACCCCAATAGCCTAATCAGCGACAACCTCTGGGCACTCAACTCGCTACCAGATGGGCGGCTGCTGATCGGCACCCGCGACGCCGGGCTCGACATCCTCGATCCGAAAACTGGACGATTTCAACATTTCTCCGCGGGGTCCGGTCCGCAAGCGCCCAGCAATAGCTATATCGAAAGGATCCTTGTCGATCGCGAGGGGCATGTGTGGCTCGCGACCAGGTCGGGTTTAGACGAATACGATCCGAGCGGAAAGAACCCGACACGCTATATCTGGGCTCCCGGCGGCGGGGATGGCAATGACATCATAAGCATTGCGGAAGATGGCCAAGGCCGGCTATGGCTGGCGACGAAGGCCGGGCCCTACGTCTACACCCCAGGTGATACGGCCCTGAGCGAAATACCAGGCCTCACACGGGCACAAGACCCGATGGCTGGAAAGTTTCTATACAGTGTATTTGTCGATAGCCATCAAGATGTCTGGTATGGCGGCGAACAGTCGGGGCTTTACCTCATCCGACATGGAGACAAGCGGGTTTTTCACTATCAGCATGAGCCCGGCAATCACGGGAGTCTTTCTTCGAACGCAGTGCAGGACATATTTGAAGATCGCGCTGGCTATATCTGGGCGTGCACAACGAGCGGTACCGATATGCTCAACCAGGATGAGCTCGATATTTATTCGTTCAAACCTTCACAGATAGGAGGTGCCCGTAGCGACATTAGCGATTCAATATTCGGCCTGTATCAATACAAGAATAAATTGCTGCTCGGCGGCCTAGGAGCAATCTATCAACTCGAATTGACTCCAGGCTCAGCAAACGAAGAAAGAGTGCATGAGTTCATAAATCTGGATCCGACCCAGTATGGAGATATCAGGGCGATCACGGGAGAAGATAAGCAAAACCTGCTCATCGGTACTGCGCATGGCTACCTGCTGCGAATCAACCCGAAAAGACAGATACTCAAGATTTGGCGCCCCGACGTTCGTCCCGATGTGAGAAGCCCCATCATCAATGACATAAAAGTACTTCATGGAGGAGAAATCTATCTGGCAACCTTCGGTCACGGGTTGCTCGACTTCAACCCTCAGACAGATCGAACGGAGCAGATTGGCGGCAACAGCCGACAAGAGCTCTCAGCGACAGACATAGTCGAGAGTCTGCTGCAATCGACCCCGAATAAAATCTGGGCGGGGACATTCCGAGGTCTCTTCGAGGTCGATACGACCACAAAACGCAGCGTCTTGATCCCGATCATGCCCGGGGATACCGAGCCGGTAATACAAGGTTTATATGAAGACGCCAAGCAGACCCTCTGGGTCGCGACCTACGAAGGCCTTTGGCATCTCGAGTTGGATGCGGATGGTAACCCTGTGTCACAGCCACAAGCGGTCTCGCAATTCAACCACGCTCAGATACTCTCAATACAACCCGACGCTCAAGGTAACCTGTGGCTCGCCAGCGTCAACAAACTCATACGCTTTGACCCGTCCACGGGTGTAACTCTAAGCTATGGGCGCGAGCAGGGCTCGCCTATGAGCGAGTATTTCTCCTATGGCCATGCCCGCTCATCCGATGGGCGATTATGGTTCGCTGGTGGCCAAGGAGTATTGGGTTTCCAGCCTGATACTCTCCATCCGAATAGCCATGCCCCACAAGTCGTATTGAACGGCGTGACATCATATCGGGACGGGAAACCACTGTTCACCACATTACAGAGCGGCGCTCCTCTCACCCTGAGCTATCAAGACAGTATCAGCATATTCGACGTGGCCGCCACGGACTATGGAGCCCCCCAAGCTAATGCCTACTCTTACCGTCTATTGGGCTTCCAATCTGAATGGACGCCCCCGAACGCGGCACATCAAATCACCTTCACAAATTTGAATCCGGGTCGCTACCGTTTAGAAGTAAAAGGCGCAAACAACTGGGGGATTTGGAGCATTGCTCCCGCCATCGAAGATATCGTTGTGCTCCCACCTTGGTGGCGTACCTGGTGGGCCTACACTCTTTACTTACTCATTGTAATAGGCAGTAGCATCGCCTATGTCTACAGCCTGAAACGCAAGATCGAGCGGGAACAGGAGATCAGTACAAATCTGCGGGAAGCCAATGAGATCAAGAGCAACTTCGTGGAGAGGCTTGAGAGCCAAGTCAGGAAGGCAACTCAAGAGTTACGTGAGACGTTGCAGGGTGTCAACCTAAAGAACGCCGAGTTGGAAATCGCACAGAAGCGGGCGGCTGAAGCCGAGCAGATTAAATCGCAGTTCCTGGCCAATATGAGTCATGAGCTGAGGACCCCTCTGACTGGAGTGCTCGGATATACCAAGCTCCTCGGCTCCACTCATCTCAACTCCGAGCAGAAAGACTACGTCGGGACCATCAAGCAGTCATCCGAAACGTTGCTCGCCATCATCAACGATACCTTGGACCTGTCGCGTCTCGAGGCTGGCAAACTGCTCATCGATCAAGTTGACTTCGATCTATTAGAAGTGATCGAGAGTACGTTGGAGTTGCTGGCGCCAACCGCCTATCAGAAGCGCCTGGAATTGGTAAGAATCATACCGGCAGATGTACCTCTCTACTTGCGAGGTGATCCGCTACGCCTGCGCCAGATCCTCACCAACCTGTTGAGCAATGCCATCAAGTTCACGGAGCACGGCTCCGTGGCCATCGAGGTAAAAGTTCTCTCACAAGACGAGCGAGAAACGAAGCTGGTGTTCAATATCAGCGACACCGGAATCGGCATCCCATCCGGCGAGCTCCCAAAGCTGTTCCATGCCTATGCCCGAAGCCGAATCTCCACACAGCACCATGTGGAAGGCACCGGCCTTGGGTTAGCCATCTGTAAGAAATTGCTGGATCTGATGGCTGGCGACATCAAGGTCACGAGCAAGGTCGGGACCGGGACTTCCTTCGAGTTCCAGCTCACTTTCAGGGTGCAGAAGAACGCTGAGCCCCGTAGTCGTCTGCCCCGGAAGATCAAGGTACTGCTATACGACGCCCACCCCCTCTCCAACCAAGCCTGGCGAGCCTGCTTGATGCGCCTCGGTGCGGAAGTCGAAATCGTCCCTAATCTCGAATCCGTGGTTTCCCTCAAAGCGGATGCAGCGATCATGGTGCTGAGTGAAAAGGAATTGACCCAGTTGGGAGAGCTCAAGCGAACCTTGACGCCTGTCTTGCCACCCATGTTGATCCTCGCGCCACGTATCGAACGCCAAGCACTCAAAGACCTTTCCGAGACTCTCTTCCATCGGGTCCTGAGCAAGACTGCCCGCGAGAAAACTCTCTACCTGGAACTTCAGTCGTTGCTACAGACCGTGGTACAGGACGGCGACACCACGCATCACGGCAGCTCCTCTCACGTCGAGCCTGCCGCGGATGCACCGAAGATTCTGGTGGCAGATGACAATCGCATCAATCGGCGGCTGCTGGTCACTATGCTCAACCATGCGGGATTCCGGGTATCCGAAGCCGCTAACGGTCTCGAGCTGCTGGACCTGGCCGCCAAGGGCCCCTGGGATGCCGCCCTGCTCGACATTCATATGCCGGGTATGGACGGTATCGAAGCAGCCAAGCGCCTGCGCGAGTCTCTCGGCGACGCACTTCCACCCGTGATTGCCATGAGCGCAGACGTGATGCCTGAGACCCGTAAACAGGTCATGGAAGGAATCATGGACGACTTCATGGTGAAACCCTTCTCTGAGCAAGAACTGGTGGACAAATTACGCTGGCACTTGGACCGACACCATCGAAAGAAGCGCACTACCCCTCAGGATGTCTGAGGTTTGGGCCTTCCGATACTTAGGGTCAAAAACACCGCTGATTCAACCGGTGGTATTCCCAGATACCTCTCAACTAGAGAATCGTTGAGCGCACCAGAAGGGACCGCTGACAGGCCATGATGAGTAGCTGCCAGGGCGATGTTCTGACCGATGAAGCCCGCTTCCATCGCCACTACCCGATAAGCCATAGGCATGTGGTATTTCCACATGGTGCGGGGGAAATGCGCCACCAGGAACACGATCGCCGCAGTCTTGGACGGCCATTTCTGGGTGCCAAGCATGGGTGGCACCGCGACCTTGCCTACGCGCACCAGACCCAGATCGTGCCTGGAAGCACCATAGTGATAGAACCCTGGCTTCAACCCTGCAACGTTCTGGGAATACACGTACAGTTCGAAAGGGTTACGAGCTCCCCCAGAAGGTGTCATGGTTAAAGGTAGACGTCCATAATCCTCATCTCCTCCATAGCCGACGATCCCATTTCCTGAAAACAAACAATCGGCAAGCGCCGACAGGGAGATTGGTTTACCGTCGAATTTCCTTTGGCTACGTCGTTTGCGCATCAGCGCGAACGGCTCTTGCGCCGTATCAGTACGCGGAAGCCTCACCACACCCTTTCCTGAATTCAGCTGATATAGCTTCGGCGAAGGTCGCCAAGCACGGCGTTTACGCATCAGCTCGCGGGCGGGCTTCCCCGTGATGAACTGTGTATCCCGGATAGAGAAATGGAAAAAACCGGTACTGGCACCCCACTGCCACTCTCCTCGGTACTTCTCATCCATTTCGGCCTGTGCCGTTCCCGCCACAACCATGGCATTGAACCGTATCAGCTCCTCCACCTGAGGGACTAGGCTCGAAGCATCAGTATCTGGAAAATATTGAAAAAGGTCTTCCAGCCTATGCCAATCGTCCAACTGCGACAGGAACTCCAGGCACCCCGCGGAGCAACTGAAGTTGTCACACGTCAGAAAGTTATGCACGGCGATACGGCTATCTTGGAGCGTAACCGCCAATGTGGCAGCACGACGCACCTTTATAGAAGTCGTATCTCTGCGTTTGCGCTTCACGGCTCGCCTGCCTTCTCCGCTACTGCCATGGCCACCACGAGGCCAGCCTCGTCGCTCAGGCTCACATGAGCGGCACCTACGCCGAACTTCTCGCACACCACCTGGCCACGCTTGGAGAAGATCACGCAGGGCTTGCCGCGCTGGTCGGGCACGAAACCCGTATCACGCACCCACATGCCGAAACGGAAACCGGTGCCGAGCGCTTTGACGATGGCTTCCTTGGCGGCGAAGTGCATGGCCAGGAAGCGCACCGGGTTACGGCTGCGCCCGAACCACGCCAGCTCCTCCGGCATCAAGGTGCGCCTGGCAAAGCGCTCGCCGTGGCACTGCCATACCGCTTCCATGCGCGAGACCTGCACCACGTCGGTGCCCACGCCGTGGATCACGGGTGCGCCTCGCGCATGAGTTTCTTCATGTCGCTCACGGCAGGCCCGAGGCCAGTCATGATGGCCCGGGCGATGATGGAATGACCGATGTTGAGCTCCACCACTTCGCGGATCGTCGCGATGGCACCTACGTTGTGATAATGCAGACCGTGGCCGGCATGCACATCGAGACCGAGCCGCGCGGCCTGCTTCGCCGCCTCCACCAAGCGATGCAACTCCTCCGCCTGTTTGTGGGGGCCCGGGGCATCTGCGTAGGAACCGGTGTGCAGCTCCACCACCGGCGCACCCACCTCGGCGGAAGCCTCGATCTGCCGCGGATCCGGGTCGATGAACAGCGCCACCCGCACCCCCGCAGCGGTGAGGCTCCTACAGGCCTCGCGGATGCGCGCCGCCTGCCCTGCCACATCCAGCCCCCCTTCCGTGGTGAGTTCCTGGCGCTTCTCGGGCACGAGACAGCTGTCATGGGGCAGCACCCGGACAGCGAAATCCAGCATGGCGTCGGTCACCGCCATCTCGAGGTTGAGGCGGGTCTGCACCACCTCCTTGAGCAGCAGCACGTCCCGCTCCTGGATGTGGCGCCGATCTTCCCGCAGGTGCACGGTGATGGAATCCGCGCCGGCCCCTTCGGCTAAGCGCGCCGCTTCCACCGGATCGGGGTACTTGGTGCCCCGCGCCTGGCGCAGGGTCGCTACATGGTCGATGTTCACGCCGAGGGCGATGCCGCTCATCCGGCTCATGGGGTTTTCTCCAAGTTCATGTGCCCCTCGCCATGGCGCGCATCACACCCGAGGTCTTGAGGGCCTTGCCATCCAAGTGCTGCTCCAAGGCAGCCCGCAACAGGCGCTTCACAGCCTTGAGGTCATCTGCATCATCCAATGCCTCGTGGTGCAGCGCAAGCAAGGCCCGGCCGTTGATGAGCACGCCGGTGGCGAGCTTCCCGGTGATCGGTTGTGGACCCGAATCCAGGTCATAACGGTAGCGGCCTTCGGGTTCCACCGGTGCGCCGTCGGCACCCGCGTGGGTCAGAATCAGTCCGTAGCCCATGGCCGAGAGCAGGTGCTTCTCGAAGACTCGCAGAGCCGGTGCCGCCTGACGACTGGTCGAAAGCCTAATCAAAGTCGCCGCATACCAATCATAGAGCCCCGGATGGGCGTCCTGACGCGGCAGGAGCCGCAGCAGCAGTTCGTTCATGTAGAAGCCGGCCATGAGTGTGCGTCCTTCGAGCGTCGCCGGCATGGCAACGGGCTCGAGCCCGCTGAGGTTGCCGAGCTCGCCACGTTGGCTCCAGGAGAGCAGCAGCGGCGTGAAAGGCTGTAGCAGGCTACGGAAAGGGGATTTGGGCCGGCGCACGCCGCGGGCCACGAGCCCCAGGCGCCCGTGTTCGCGGGTCCAGACCTCCACTATCCGGCTCGTCTCGCGCCAGGCGCGCTGATGCAGCACGTAACCCTGGGTCAAGGCGACCCGTTCAGCCTTCATCAGCCCTCGAACCCGAGCGTCGCGAGCGCGCGCTCATCGTCGGCCCAGTTCTCGCGCACCTTGACCCACATGCGCAGGAACACCTTGTGGCCGAACTCCCGCTCCATCTCGAGGCGAGCCGCCTTGCCCACCAGCTTGAGCAGGGCGCCGCCCTGGCCGATGACGATGGCTTTCTGGCCTTCCCGCTCCACCCAGATGGTGGCGGTGACCCGCAGCATGCTGCCGTCCATCACGCACTCGTCCACCTGCACGGCGACGGAGTAAGGCACCTCCTCCCGCAAGGCGATGATGAGCTGTTCACGAACGTACTCCGAGGCGCGCAGGGCCTCGTCCTGATCCGTAACCTGATCCGCCGGAAAGAGCATGGGCGATTCGGGGAGGTTCTCTATGAGCAGCTTCTCCAGCTCGTGCAGGTTCTCGACCTTATAGGCGGAAACCGGCACCACGAACTTGAAATCATGGCGCCCAAGCATCTCCTGCATGAAAGGCAGGAGCTTCTCCCGGGGCTTGGCCTTGTCGATCTTGTTCACCACGAGGCCGAGAGGCCGTTCGAGGGTGCTGAGGCGCCGCAGCGCCAGTTCGTCATCCTCACTCCACTGCAGGGCCTCCACCACCAGCAGGCACAGGTCCGCCTCGCCGGCCGCCGCCACGGCGCTGCGGTTCATGGAGCGGTTGATGGCGCGTTTCTCGCCGGAATGGAGTCCCGGCGTGTCCACGAAGATGAGCTGGGCCTGGGGCAGAGTCTTCACGCCCAGCACGCGGCGGCGCGTGGTCTGGGGCTTGGGCGTCACGATGCTGACCTTGCGACCCACGAGCGCATTCACGAGCGTGGACTTGCCTACGTTGGGCCTGCCCGCGACGGCGACGAAGCCCGCCCGGAACTCTTTCTCAGCCATGCTCGATGCGCTCCAGGGCGTGACGGGCCGCTTCCTGTTCGGCATTGCGGCGGCTGCCGCCCTCGCCCTCGGTGCGGATGTCCAGGGGCTGCAGGCTGCAGCTCACCCGGAAAGTCTGCTTATGGGGTTCGCCGCGCACCGATTCCACCGCATATACGGGTAAGGGGAGATCTCGCGCCTGCAGGACTTCCTGCAGGCGCGTCTTGGAATCCTTCAGGGCTTCCGTGGAGAGCGGTGCTGCGAGGCGAGACTCCAGGAGCCTCGACACGACCGCATGGGCGGCCTCGAAACCCGCATCCAGGAACACGGCATCGATGAGGGCTTCCAGTGCGTCCGCCAGGATGGAGGCACGGCGGTGCCCGCCGCTCTTGAGCTCTCCCGGACCGAGACTGAGATAGCTGCCGAGATCGAGTTCCCGTGCCACATCCGCAAGCGCTTCCTGGTTCACCAGGCTCGCCCGAAGGCGGCTCAGGTCGCCTTCCTCCAGTTCTGCGTGACGCCGGTAGAGAGCGTCTGCCACGCAAGCATTGATCAGAGCATCGCCGAGGAATTCCAGACGCTCGTTGTTCCTGCCGCCGACGCTGCGGTGGGTGAGAGCCAGGTCCAGCAGGGTCTCGTCGCTGAATCCCCGGCCCAGTGCCCGCAGCAGCGCTGTGCGGCTACCGGTCAATGCGCGCCGGCCGCCGAGTAAGTCTTGTCGAAATGGACCACGAGATCGATGTTGGCCAGGAAGTTGGTACGGTCGTCATAGTCGACGCCCAAAGTCACCGCCTTGGTGTCTGGGTCGACTTTGATAGCTACATCCGTGTACTTCACGACGTTGACGCTATTGATGTCGAACGCGCCGGAAATCGCGATCTGTATCTGCTGTGGCGTCTCGCCAGGCTGCAGGTTCTTCGCCACGGTCATCATCGCCTTGTTCAGGCTGAAATAGTCAAGGTATATGGGAATCAGCTTGAAACCGAAGATGCCCACGAAGCCGATCAGGCCGATGAGCAATATCCAGCTGATCATGGTCATGCCGCCTTGACGCGAACGCATAGTCATCGTGGTTCTCCCAGGTGCGGCCATGGCCGCGGCCAGACGTTCAATGAATCGTATTACCGACGCGATGCCAAAGACTGCTGTCCTTGAAAGCATCGATGTTCATCCAGATGAAGAAGGCCTTGCCCACCAGGTTCTGCTCCGGCACGAAACCCCAGTAGCGGCTGTCGCTGCTGTTGTCGCGGTTATCCCCCATGGCGAAGTACTCGCCCTCGGGTACCGTCCACTCCCCTTCCCGGCTGTACTGACCCGGGATGGTGAGCGTCTGATGCACGACGTCACCCAAGTGCTCACGGTTCAATTCAGCGCCGTCCGCGTCGGGGCCGGAATAGGCGCCAAGCGCGTCCTTCTGCATCATGACCCCATTGATATACAACGTTTTATTGCGGTAGACAATATGGTCGCCCGGGAGTCCGACGATGCGCTTGATGTAGTCCACGCTTGTGTCGCCTGGGTAACGGAAAACCACCACGTCCCCGCGCTTGGGCTCGCCCACGCTGATGATCTTGGTGTGCAGCACCGGCAGGCGGATGCCGTAGTCGTATTTGTTCACGAGGATGAAATCCCCCACCAGCAGCGTCGGCACCATGGAGGACGACGGGATGTGGAAGGGTTCCGCCAGGAAGGAGCGCAGCAGGAGCACCAGCAGGATCACCGGGAAGAAGGACTTGGAATAGTCCACCAGGATGGGATCGCGCGGCTTGGCCGGCGCTTCCGCCGTCTCGGCCGGTGTCGCCGCCCGACGGCGTTTCGCGAACCAGAGGGCGTCAACCAGCCACACGATACCGGTGAAGGCGGTGGCGAGAGTCAGGAGGGCTTCGAAATCGAAATGCATTGTTGTTTCCTACGCCTGGATTTTGACGATAGCGTGAAAGCGCATCACTTCTTGCCGACGTGGAGCACCGCCAGGAAAGCCTCCTGGGGGATCTCCACCGTACCGATCTGCTTCATACGCTTCTTGCCTTCCTTCTGCTTCTCCAGCAGTTTACGCTTACGGGTGATGTCGCCGCCGTAGCACTTCGCCGTCACGTTCTTGCGCAGGGCCTTCACGGAAGTGCGCGCGATGACGTGGGAACCGATGGCCGCCTGCACCGCCACCTCGAACATCTGCCGGGGAATGAGTTCCTGCATCTTCTCGCACAGGTCGCGGCCGCGCACGTAGGCGCTGTCCTTGTGCACGATGAGCGAGAGCGCGTCCACCCGATCGCCGTTGATGAGCAGGTCCAGCTTCACCAGGGGCGCCGCCTGGAAGCGCTCGAACACGTAGTCGAAGGAGGCGTAACCGCGGCTGGAGGATTTGAGCCGGTCGAAGAAGTCCATGACCACTTCGTTGAGTGGCATCTCGTAAGCCATGGCGACCTGGCTGCCGTGGTACATCATCTTCTTCTGCGTCCCGCGCTTCTCCTGGCACAGGGTCATGACGTTGCCCACGAACTCCTGAGGCACCAGGATGTTGGCCGTGATGATGGGCTCGCGGATCTCGTCGATCTTGTCCACGTTCGGGAGCTTGGACGGATTGTCCACATACAGCGTCTCGCCGGCGGTGGTGGTCACCTCGTAAATCACGGTGGGCGCGGTGGTGATGAGGTTGAGGTTGTACTCCCGCTCCAGGCGCTCCTGCACGATCTCCATGTGCAGCATGCCGAGGAACCCGCAGCGGAAGCCGAAACCGAGCGCGGTCGAGGTCTCGGGCTCGAAGTGCAGCGCCGAGTCGTTGAGGCGCAGCTTGCGCAGCGCCTCCCGGAAGTTCTCGTAATCGTCGGAACTGATGGGGAACAGGCCGGCGAACACCCGCGGCTGCACCTGCTTGAAGCCTGGCAGCGGCGTGGTGGAAGGTTTGTCGGAGGCCGTGAAGGTATCGCCCACCGGCGCTCCATCGATCTCCTTGATGCCGGCGATGACGTAACCCACGTCCCCGGTGCTGAGAGCGGCGGTATCGCGCATCTTGGGGGTGAAGATGCCCACCCGATCCACCTCATGGGCACGGCCGGTGGACATCACCAGCAACTTCTGGCGCGGCTTGATGCTGCCGTTCATGACGCGCACCAGGGACACCACGCCCACGAAATTGTCGAACCAGGAATCGATGATGAGCGCCTGCAGCGGCGCATCGGGGTCGCCTTTGGGCGGCGGGATGCGCTTGACCAGCTCTTCCAGCAGGTCAGGCACGCCCATGCCGGTCTTGGCGCTGACCCGCACGGCGTCGGTGGCCTCGATGCCGATGATCTCCTCGATCTCGGTGGCCACCTTGTCCGGCTCGGCGTTGGGCAGGTCGATCTTGTTCAGCACCGGCATCACTTCGAGCCCCTGCTCCAGGGCCGTGTAGCAGTTGGCCACGCTCTGGGCTTCCACGCCCTGGGAAGCGTCCACCACCAGGAGCGCCCCCTCGCAGGCGGCCAGCGAGCGGGATACCTCGTAGGAGAAATCCACATGGCCGGGGGTGTCGATGAAGTTGAGCTGGTACTGCTGGCCGTCCCTGGACTTGAACTGCAGGGAGACGCTCTGGGCCTTGATGGTGATGCCCCGCTCCCGCTCGATGGGGTTGGAGTCCAGCACCTGCTCCTCCATCTCGCGCGCCTCCAGGCCCCCGCAGAGCTGGATGAAGCGGTCGGCGAGTGTGGATTTGCCGTGGTCGATGTGGGCGATGATGGAGAAATTGCGGATGCGTTGCATATCTACGGCGCGGCCGTCGGTCCAAAGTAGTCGCTGTGAGCTCGGCGGGCCGGGATGGCTGCCGTGAGCCGGGCGGGTGGTCCCCTTCCAAACCCCTTAAGAGGCCTGAAACGCCTTTGGGGACAGGGCATTATAGCGGTTTAATGCCCATCAGCCCATGGCATCGAAATAGGCATCCAGGGCCGCCTCATCCAGGCGGGCTTCGCAGATCACCTTCCCCCCTGCCGCCAGCACCGGGATGCGCAGGCCGTAACGCTCCTTGAGGGCGGGGTCGGTATCCACGTCCACCAGTTCCACCTCCACCTCATCCCCATAGGTGCCATAGATGGCCGCGAGCATCTGCTCGCAGAGGTGGCATCCGCGACGGTGGTACAGGACGAGACCGGACATCTAGGGGTGGGGTTCGGTGCCCAAGGGCAGGAAGAGATCGGCGTTGGGACGGCGTACCAATACCGGTACGGGACGGTCATGGGGCAAGCTGAGCATGAGCTCGTGGAATTGGGTGGGACTCGTCAGGCTCACGCCGTCCAGCATCAGGACCACGTCGCCTTGCTTGAAGCCGGCCTGCAAAGCCGCACCTTGGCCTACGGAGATCACCACCAGGCCACCGTCGCTGAGGCCATAGGCGGCGCGCTCGCGATCGCTGAGGCTGCGCACCTTGAGCCCCCGGTCAGCCTGCTTGCCGGAAGCGCCGGCTAAGGTCGTGGGTTTCACGGCATCCAGCACCGCGGGCTGCATGCCTTCCATAGCCGAGGAACTATCGTTGACGGAGCCACGGCTGCCGTGGCCGTCGGCCATGGGGGCCGTCGCATCACCCAGGTTGCGTCTGCCCGAAGTGCGGCGCGGAACCGTGTCGGCTACATCTGAATTGCCGTTGGGGCAGGACTCGGTCGGCTCATCCTGGGAGCCACGGGGATGCAGCGCCTGCCTCAGGCTCATGCCTGGGGGGCTTAAGGGATCGTCGGTGCTCTGGAGGGGGGCGGGATGAGCGGGGTTACCGCCGGACAGAGGTGCCGCGCACAAGGAAGCCGGGGCCAACCACGTGGCCAGGCAAACGCCTGCGACCCTGCCTATCACTCCCATAGGTGGGGAGATTGTGGTGAATGCCGGGGCCGGCTGCAATACCGGCTTGGGAGACTAAGGCTGGCGGGGGGGATTGGGGTCCCGGACGGGCTTTTCCGCCTCATCCGGCTTGCCATCGTCCTTCTGGTGACGGGATGGCCGAGCGATATAGCGGTAAGGCTGCATGCCCTGCTGGGTGAGGGAACCACCGGTATCGTCCTGGTCCATGATGCCGGTGTGCATGGCGGCCTGCAGGGGCGGAAGGTTGCCGTCCCAGTTGGCGCTGTTCAGGTAATCGCCGCCGAGGGGCGAGGTCTGGCCGGCCACGATGCTGCCGGGCACGATCTCCGAGGGGTTCACGCCCTGGTGCGGGTCGTGACGCAGGCCCACGATGGCCACCACGGCGACGGTCGCGGCCACGGCGGCACCGGCGAAAGCGCGGGTCCAGAGGCCGCCGAAACGGGAGGTCTCTTCCTGGGGCTGGGGCTCGTCCGTCAGGGCCGCCATCAGGCGGTCGGCGAAGCCGCGGGTATCCGTTGCCGGCAGATCCTTGCGCATGGCCTCGCCGATCAGGTGACAACGTTCCCAGTGCAGGGAGAGCGAACGCTCCACGCTGAAGCGCCGCAGCAGCAGCTCGTGCTCGCCGTCCGGCAGCTCGCCGTCCACCAGGGCGGAGACCTGTTCGCGCAATTTGTCGGTGACCTGCTTGTTCAACGCCGCTTCCTCAATCCAGTAATGGCCGCAATCTCTCGTCTATCGCCTCGCGCGCCCGGAAGATCCGGGACCGCACCGTGCCCACCGGGCAACCCATCTTCTCCGCGATCTCCTCGTAGCTCAGGCCCTCGAGCTCGCGCAGCACGATGGCGGTGCGCAGGTCTTCGGGGAGCTCATCGATCGCCTGCTCCACCATCTTCTGTATCTCGTCCGTCAGCAGGAGCCGCTCGGGGGTATCCACGTCCCGGAGCCGGGCCTGCATGTCGTACTGCTCCGGATCCTGCAGGTCCACTCCGTGATCCAGCGGCCGCCGGCCCTCCGCCACCAGGTGGTTCTTGGCCGTGTTGATCGCGATCCGGTAGAGCCAGGTGTAGAACGCGCTGTCTCCGCGGAACCCGTGGATCGCACGGTAAGCCTTGATGAACGCTTCCTGGGCCACGTCCAGGGCCTCGGTGCCGTCGTGCACATAGCGGGTGACGAGCTTCACGATCTTGTGCTGGTACTTGCGCACCAGCATGTCGAACGCAGCCTTGTCGCCACGCTGCACCCGCTCGACCAGGGCATGGTCGGAGTCGGCCTTCCCAGGCTCTAGCTCAATGACCGCTGGCCTGGGAGTGTTCATGAGCTGTATCCATTGAGACAAGCCGGGGGGCGGATAGTTCGCCAAATACAGGGGGATGCGAGTATATTTCGCGTCCTTCCGGGGCCCCTTTAAGACCCCTTGCAGGCATTCTAGCAGTCCCCGGGGAACCCCGGGACGGCCCCTAAGGACCCCCTGGCGGACCCCCAAATGCAGCAGATGGCCAGTTTCGACGTCCTGATCCTGGGCAGCGGAGCCGCGGGCCTGAGCCTCGCCCTGCGCCTGCCCGAGAGCTGCCGCATCGGTCTCGTCTCCAAGGGCCCCCTGACCGAGGGCAGCACCCTCTATGCCCAGGGGGGCATATCGGCCGTCCTGGACAAGGCCGATTCCGTGGAATCCCACATCGAGGACACCCTGAACGCCGGGGCCGGGCTCTGCTCCCCCGCCACGGTACGCTTCGTGGTGGAGAAAGGCCCCGAGTGCATCCGCTGGCTCATCGACCAGGGGGTGAAGTTCACCCGCGACGAGGAAGGCTTGGACCCGGCCGCCTACCACCTCACCCGGGAGGGCGGGCACAGCCACCGGCGCGTGGTGCATGCCGCCGACGCCACCGGCCGCGAGATCGAGACCACCCTCGAGCAGCTGGTGCGCCGGCGCGGCAACGTCAGCGTGCTGGAACAGCACATCGCGGTGGACCTCATCACCGCTGGGAAGCTCGGGCTGCCGGACGCACGCTGCTACGGCGCCTACCTCCTGGACCGCAGGAAACAGCGGGTGAAGACCGTGGCGGCGCGCCACGTGGTGCTCGCCACCGGCGGCGCCAACAAGGCCTACCTCTATACCAGCAACCCGGACGGCTCCACGGGCGACGGCATCGCCATGGCCTGGCGCGCCGGCTGTCGCCTGGGGAACATGGAGTTCATGCAGTTCCACCCCACCTGCCTCTACCACCCGCACGCCAAGTCCTTCCTGATCTCGGAGGCGGTGCGCGGCGAAGGCGGGAAGCTGCTGCTCCCCGACGGCGCGCCCTTCATGCAGAAGTTCGACAAGCGCGCCGAACTCGCACCCCGCGACATCGTGGCCCGGGCCATCGACCACGAGATGAAGCGGCTGGGTTCGGATCATGTGCTCCTGGACATCAGCCACCGGCCAGCGGAGTTCATCCGCGAGCACTTCCCCACCATCCACGCTCGCTGCCTCGAGTACGGTTACGACATGACCAAGGGGCCGATCCCGGTGGTGCCGGCCGCCCATTACACCTGCGGCGGCGTGCTCACGGACCTGGCCGGTCGCACCGACCTCCCCGGGCTCTACGCCATCGGCGAGACGGCGTACACCGGCCTGCACGGTGCCAACCGCATGGCCAGCAACTCGCTCCTGGAATGCATCGTGTTCGGTTTCGCGGCGGCGGAAGATATCTGTGCCCGGGATGATGCGAGCCAGCCCCTGCCCAAGCGCCTCCCCGCCTGGGACGAGAGCCGGGTGACGGATTCCGACGAGGAAGTGGTGGTGTCCCACAACTGGAGCGAGCTGCGCCACTTCATGTGGGACTACGTGGGTATCGTGCGCACGGACAAACGCCTGAAGCGGGCGCTCAGCCGGGTGGAACTGCTGCAGCACGAGATCGACGAGTATTACGGCAACTTCCGCATCACCAGCGATCTCGTGGAACTGCGCAACCTCTCGCAGGTAGCGAAGCTCATCATCCAGTCCGCCCAGAGCCGCCAGGAGAGCCGCGGCCTGCACTACACCCTGGATCACCCCGAAGCGGATGACAAGCGTGCGCCCCAGAACACCATCTTGGTACCACCGAACTTCGCCGGCCGCGGCCAGGTCGTTGGTTGGGGTGTCGAGGCCTAATTCTTGGGGACTCCGTAACGGAGCATGATGCGCAGGCGGCGCAGCCCATCGGGCCGCACGCTGTCGTTAGCCAGCATCACCGTGCGCCGCCTGCCCTTCTCATCCTTGAAGTGCGCGATCACGAGCCAGCCCCCGAGGTAGGCTTCCGGCAGGAGCTTCACCGCATGGCTCACGCCCTTGCGGTCCACGATGGTCCAGCCGAGCTCCGGGGACCAGTGCAGCCGGCGCGGACTGCGCTGCACGTACACCGCCGCGTTCCAGAAGAAGGCGCTCAGGATGGCGAGCAGCAGCGCCGCGCGGTAATCCACCGGCAAGGGCAGCCCGGCCGAGACCACCAGGGCCACGAGATGCATGCCGATGAGCAGGGTCGCGATCAGCCGCGACGGGCGGATGGAGAGGTCAAGAGGCTCGCCGAAGGGTGTCGATGACACGGCGCTCCTCCTCGGAGGCGGGCCGTTCCCGGCCGGTGACATAGGCGTATAGCACCGGGTCCTGCTGCTCCAACAGATCCCGGAAGGCGCTCTGCTCGGCTGCAGCGGCACCGGGATAGCGACGCTCGAGATAATCCACGAGCAGCACGTCCAACTCCTTCATGCCCCTGCGACATCTCCATCGAAGTCTAGAGATGTCTGGATCGGCCGCATCACTCATGGGAAAAGAACTTTGCCAAAAGCGTCGCGAGCGAAGACGGGACGAGGCGCGCAGGAGGGAACGTACTCTTGGCGTACGTGACCGACTGCGAGCCCGAAGCGCAACAAAGTCATGGCGAGCGCAGCAGCTTTTGGCTCAATGTTGACGCTCGGCCAGTAGCTTTTTGATCTCCGCGATGGCCTTGGCGGGATTCAGGCCCTTCGGACAGGTCCGGGCGCAGTTCATGATGGTGTGGCAGCGGTAGAGCTTGAAAGGGTCCTCGAGGTCGTCCAGGCGCTCGCCCGTGGCCTCGTCGCGGCTGTCCGCGATCCAGCGATAGGCCTGAAGCAGGATGGCGGGACCCAGGTAGCGGTCGCTGTTCCACCAGTAGCTGGGACAGCTCGTGGAGCAGCAGGCGCAGAGGATGCACTCGTAGAGGCCGTCCAGCTTCTCCCGGTCTTCCTTGGACTGCAGGCGCTCCCGGTCCGGCGGCGCCGACTGGGTGCGGATCCAGGGCTTGATGGAGGCGTACTGGGCGTAGAAGTGGGTCAGGTCCGGCACCAGGTCCTTCACCACCGGCATGTGGGGCAGCGGATAGATCTTGGCGTCGCCCTTCACTTCCGAGCAGGCCTTGGTGCAGGCGAGCGTGTTGGTGCCGTCGATGTTCATGGCGCAGGAGCCGCAGATGCCCTCGCGGCAGGAACGGCGCAGCGTCAGGGTAGGATCGATCTCGTTCTTGATCTTGAGCAGCGCGTCCAGGACCATGGGCCCGCACTTGTCCATGTCCACCTCGTAGGTATCCATGCGCGGGTTCTCGCCGCTGTCCGGGTCGTAGCGGTAGACGCGGAAGCGCTTGACGTGCTTGCTGTCCTTCGCCGCCTTGAAGGTCTTGCCCTCCTTGATGCGGGAGTTCTTCGGCAGGGTGAATTCGGCCATCGCAGTTAACCTCTTAAACTTAAGCTACGCGGTGCAGCACCGAGACTAAAAATAGGCAATTTTGGCCTCTGGCTAGGCGCGGATGCGCGAAGAGCCGGAGCGTACTCTTGGTGTACGTGAGGACTCCGAGAGCATCCGCAACAACGCCAGAGGGCAAAAGGGCCATTTTTAGTACACCCTCTTCTTCGGGGGGATGGACTTCACTTCATCCGTCATCGTATCCATGTGCACGGGGCGGTAGTCGATCTCCACCTCGCCCTGCTCGTCCATCCAGGCGAGGGTGTGCTTCATCCACTTCTTGTCGTCGCGGTCCGCGAAGTCCTCGCGGGCATGGGCGCCGCGGCTCTCCTGGCGGTTGAGGGCGCCGGCCATGGTGACGGTGGCGCAGCCCAGGAGGTTGTCGAGCTCCAGGGTCTCCACCAGGTCCGAGTTCCAGATGAGGGAGCGGTCGCTCACCTTCACGTGCTGGAAGGCGTCGTACACCTGCTGCAAACGCTCCTGGCCTTCCTTCAGGGATTTGCCGGTGCGGAACACCGCGGCATCGGTCTGCATCACCTTCTGCATGCGTAGGCGGATCTGGGCGGTGGGCTCGGAGCCGTTGGCGTTGCGCAGCCTGTCGAAACGCGCCAGGGCCTTGTCGGTGGCTTCCTGGGGGAAGTCGCGGCGGGTCTTGCCGGGCTTCACGGTCTCGGCACAGCGGTGGGCGGCGGAGCGGCCGAACACCACGAGGTCGAGCAGCGAGTTTGACCCCAAGCGGTTGGCGCCGTGCACCGAGACGCAGGCGGCTTCGCCGATGGCCATCAGGCCCGGGATCACGGTGTCCGGGTTCTTGCCCTTCAGGGTCAGGGCCTCGCCGTGGTAGTTGGTGGGGATGCCTCCCATGTTGTAGTGCACCGTGGGCAGCACCGGGATGGGCTGCTTGGCCACGTCCACGCCGGCGAAGATGCGCGCCGTCTCGGAGATGCCGGGCAGGCGCTCGTGGAGCACTTCGGGACCCAGGTGCTCGAGATGCAGATGGATGTGGTCCTTCTCGGGGCCGACACCGCGCCCCTCGCGGATCTCGATGGTCATGGCGCGGGACACCACGTCGCGGGAGGCCAGGTCCTTGGCGTTCGGTGCGTAGCGCTCCATGAAACGCTCGCCCTTGGCGTTGGTGAGGTAACCGCCTTCGCCGCGGGCGCCCTCGGTGATGAGGCAGCCGGAGCCGTAGATGCCCGTGGGGTGGAACTGCACGAACTCCATGTCCTGCAGCGGCAGCCCGGCGCGCAGCACCATGCCGTTGCCGTCGCCGGTGCAGGTGTGGGCCGAGGTGCAGGAGAAATAGGAACGGCCGTAGCCGCCGGTGGCGAGCACGACCTGCTGGCCGAGGAAGCGGTGCATGACGCCGGTAGCGAGGTCCCAGGCCAGCACGCCGCGGCAGGTATCCCCTTCCATGAGCAGGTCCAGCGCGAAGTACTCGATGAAGAACTCCGCCTGGTGCTTCAAGCTCTGCTGATAGAGGGTGTGCAGCATGGCGTGGCCGGTGCGGTCGGCGGCAGCGCAGGTGCGCTGGGCCGTGCCCTCACCGTAGCGGGTGGTCATGCCGCCGAAGGGGCGCTGGTAGATCTTGCCCTCCTCGGTGCGGGAGAACGGCACCCCGTAGTGCTCCAGCTCGATCACCGCCTGGGGCGCTTCCTTGCACATGTACTCGATGGCGTCCTGGTCCCCGAGCCAATCGGAGCCCTTGACGGTGTCGTACATATGCCAGCGCCAGTCGTCCTCGCCCATGTTGCCGAGC
>DASSIS010000073.1:0-2769 GCA_035691665.1 Gammaproteobacteria bacterium
CGTCGGCAAGATGCTCTCGGCCCTGGAGGAGGGCGGCTTCCCCGAGGCCGAGCTCGCCAAGCTGCGCAAGGAATGGGAGCTGGCCGGCAAGAAGACCCCCGTCATCGGCGTCACCGGCACCGGCGGCGCCGGCAAGTCCTCGGTGGTGGACGAGCTCCTGCTGCGTTTCCTCCAGGCCTTCCCGGAGATGCGCATCGCCGTGCTGGCGGTGGACCCCACCCGCCGGCGCACCGGCGGCGCGCTCCTGGGCGACCGCATCCGCATGAACGCCCTGCGCTCCCAGCGCGTCTTCATGCGCTCCATGGCGACGAGGCGCCAGCATGCGGCCGTGAGCGAGATGCTGCACGACTGCGTGGGCTTCCTGCGCGGCCAGGGTTATGACCTCGTCATCGTCGAGACCGCCGGCATCGGCCAGTCGGACTCGGAGATCGTGGACCTGGTCGATTTCCCGGTCTACGTCATGACCAGCGACTACGGCGCCGCGAGCCAGCTCGAGAAGATCGACATGCTGGACTACGCCGAGCTCGTGGTGCTCAACAAGTTCGACAAGCGTGGCGCGGAAGACGCCCTGCGCGACGTGCGCAAGCAGTGGAAGCGCAACCGCACCGCCTTCAAGACGCCGGACGAGGAAGTGCCGGTGTATCCCTCCATCGCCAGCCAGTTCAACGACCCCGGCATCACCTGGATGTTCGTGAACCTCTGCCGGCTGCTCCGGGCCAAGCTCAAGCTGCCGGAAGAGAGGTGGGCCGCGCCGGGAGGCGCGGCGGGTGTACAGGGAGGTACGCCCTGGACTTTCGAACGGAGCGGGACGCGTAGTTCGAAAGCCGGTGAAGGTGCTCTTTGCGACTTCATCCCTCATTTAGATGTTTCCATCAAGGAGCCCAAGGCCACGGTGCTCATCCCCGGCAGCCGGGTGCGCTACCTGGCCGAGATCGCGGAGCAGGGCCGGGGCATCAACGGCGGCATCCTGCGCCAGGCGGAGGCCGCCGGCCGGGCCCAGCACTTCTGGGAGTCCCTCAAGGAAATTTCTGACCCTAAGCTTCCCGAGCCTCTCTCCTTATATAAGGTGACGGATCTCGAGTCCGTCACCCCGGCGAAGGCCGGCTCCTCCGTCATTCCGGCGGAGGCCGGAATCCAGTCCAAATCACCGGTCTCGACCGCCGATCCCACTCTCATTCTTCTCCGCCAGCGCTATCAGGAAGCCGTCAAAGAGCTCTCCGCCGAGGCCCTAGACCACTTGCGGGAATGGCCTCATCGGCTCAAGACCATCACCGACCCCCATTACACCTACGAGGTGCGCGGCAAGGTGATCGAGGGCAGCAACTACGTGGAGTCCCTCTCCCACCAGAAGATCCCCAAGATCGCCGCCCCCAAGTTCAAGAGCTGGAGCGAGCTCCTGCGCTTCCTCATGAAGGAGAACCTGCCGGGCCATTACCCCTACACCGGCGGCGTCTACCCCTACCGCCGCACGGGCGAAGACCCCACCCGCATGTTCGCGGGCGAAGGCACGCCGGAGCGCACCAACCGCCGCTTCCATTACCTCTCTCACGGCCAGAAGGGCGCGCGGCTCTCCACCGCCTTCGATTCCGTCACCCTCTACGGCGAAGACCCGGCGAAAAGGCCGGACATCTACGGCAAGGTGGGCAACTCCGGCGTCAGCATCGCGACGCTCGACGACATGAAGAAGCTCTACTCGGGCTTCGACCTCTGCGATCCGGCCACCTCCGTGTCCATGACCATCAACGGCCCGGCGCCCATGATCCTGGCCATGTTCATGAACACCGCCATCGACCAGCAGGTGGAGAAGCATCTGAAGGAGGACCCACGGCTTTGGGCGGCCGCCGAGAAGAAGATCACGGACATATATAAGGACAGGCCGAGACCCAAGTACCACGGCGAGCTGCCGGCGGGCAGCGACGGCTTAGGGCTGGCGCTCCTGGGGGTCACGGGCGATGAGCTCGTGGACCCGGAGACCTACGCCAAGATCAAGGCCCGGGTGCTCACCACCGCGCGCGGCACCGTGCAGGCGGACATCCTCAAGGAAGACCAGGCCCAGAACACCTGCATCTTCTCCACCGAGTTCGCCCTGCGCATGATGGGCGACATCCAGCAGTACTTCGTGGAGCACAAGGTCCGGAACTTCTATTCCGTGTCCATCTCCGGTTACCACATCGCCGAGGCCGGGGCCAATCCCATCTCCCAGCTGGCGTTCACCCTGAGCAACGGCTTCACCCTGGTGGAGTACTACTTGGCGCGCGGCATGAAGGTGGACGACTTCGCGCCCAACTTGAGCTTCTTCTTCTCCAACGGCATGGACCCGGAATACACCGTCATCGGCCGGGTGGCGCGGCGCATCTGGGCCCGGGCCATGCGCGAGCGGTATGGCGCCAGCGCGCGCAGCCAGATGCTCAAGTACCACATCCAGACCTCGGGCCGTTCCCTGCACGCCCAGGAGATCCAGTTCAACGACATCCGCACCACCCTGCAGGCGCTGTACGCCTTGTTCGACAACTGCAACAGCCTGCACACCAACGCCTACGACGAAGCCATCACCACGCCCACGGAAGAGAGCGTGCGCCGGGCTGTCGCCATCCAGCTCATCATCAACCGTGAGCTGGGCCTCAACTTCAACGAGAACCCCTGGCAGGGCAGCTTCGTGGTGGAGCAGCTCACGGACCTGGTGGAAGAAGCGGTCTATAAGGAGTTCGAGGCCATCTCCGAGCGCGGCGGCGTGCTCGGGGCCATGGACACCATGTACCAGCGCGGCAA
>DASSIS010000074.1:0-16152 GCA_035691665.1 Gammaproteobacteria bacterium
GCGCAAGGAGAAGCGCGCGGCGGTGACGGTGATCGGCGACGGCGGCACCTCCCAGGGCGACTACTACGAAGCCATCAACTGCGCCGGCGCCTGGCAGCTGCCGGTGGTGTTCGTGGTGTGCAACAACAAGTGGGCCATCTCCGTGCCGCTCTCCGCCCAGACCGCCTGCGAGACCCTGGCCCAGAAGGCCGTGGCCGGCGGCATCGAAGGCATCCAGGTGGACGGCAACGACATCATCGCGGTGCGCGACGTGATGGATAAGGCGCTGGAGAAGGCGCGTGCCGGCAAGGGCCCGACCCTGGTCGAAGCCCTCACCTACCGCCTGCACGACCACACCACCGCGGACGACGCGACGCGCTATCGCCCCAAGGGCGAGGTGGAAGGCGAGTGGAAGAAGGAGCCCCTGGTCCGCATCCGCAAGCACCTCATGGACATCGGCACCTGGGACCAGAAGAAGGAAGACGCCCTGCTGGCGGAATGCGCCGAGCGGGTGGACGCGGAAGTGAAGCTGTATAAGGATGCCGGCAAGCCGCCGGTGGCCACCATGTTCGACCACATGTTCGCCAACCTGCCGGAGGGCCTCGTCGCCCAGCGCGAAGAGGCTGTCGAGGAGGGCTCCCACCATGGCTAAGGTCACGATGGTCGAAGCCATCACCATGGCGATGGCGCATGAGATGGAGAAGGATCCGTCCGTGGTGGTGCTGGGCGAGGACGTGGGCCTGAACGGCGGCGTGTTCCGCGCCACCCAGGGCCTGCAGCAGCGTTTCGGCAAGGAGCGTGTCATGGACACGCCGCTCGCCGAAGCCCTCATCGCCGGCATCTCCATCGGCATGGCGACCCAGGGCATGAAGCCCATCGCCGAGATCCAGTTCTCCGGCTTCATCTATCCCGCCGTGGACCAGATGATCAACCACGCCGGCCGCCTGCGCACCCGCACCCGCGGCCGCCTGCACGTGCCCATGGTGCTGCGCGCCCCCTCGGGCGGCGGCATCCACGCGCCCGAGCACCATTCCGAGAGCAACGAAGCCATGTTCGCGCACATGCCGGGCATCCGCACCGTGATGCCCTCCTCCCCGTCCCGCGCCTACGGTCTCCTGCTCGCCGCCATCCGCGACCCGGATCCGGTGGTGTTCCTGGAGCCGACGCGCCTGTACCGCCTCAACAAGGCGGAAGTGGAAGACGACGGCAAGGCCCTGCCGCTCGACACCTGCTTCGTGCTGCGCGAGGGCGAGGACGTGACGCTGGTCTCCTGGGGCGCCATGGTCCATGAGACCCTGCAGGCCGCCGCCAAGCTGGGCGAAGAAGGTATTAGCTGCGACGTGATCGACCTCGCCACCGTCGCGCCCATCGACTTCGACACCATCCTCGAATCCGTGGAGAAGACCGGCCGCCTGGTCATCATCCACGAAGCCCCGCGCAACTGCGGCGTGGGCGCCGAGATCGCCGCCACCGTGGCCGAGAAGGCCATCTACTCCCTGAAGGCGCCGATCGGGCGCGTCACCGGCTACGACATCCCCATGCCGCTGTTCAAGCTGGAGCATGACTACATGCCGAGCGTCGAGCGCGTCATCAAGGGCATACGCAAAGTGCTGGAGGCCTGAACATGAGAACGTTCAATCTGCCGGATCTGGGCGAAGGCCTGCAGGAAGCGGAGATCGTCAGCTGGCACGTGAAGGAAGGCGACATCGTGAAGGTGGACCAGCCGCTCCTCTCCGTGGAGACCGCCAAGGCCGTGGTGGACGTGCCCTCCCCCTGGGCGGGCAAGATCGCCAAGCTCCATGGCAAGAACGGCGACATCATCCCCACCCACTCCGCCCTGGTGGATTTCGATATCGAGGGTGGTGCCACGGCCCCCGCCAAGAAGGAAGAGGCCGCGGCCCAGAAGCCCGCGCCGGACGCCAAGAAGGGCACCCCGATCGCCGAGGACAGCGGCACGGTGGTGGGCAACGTGCCCACCAGCAACGCCGTGGTGGCCGAGACCGCCATCATCCGCAAGAAGCAGAAGAAGGACCCGGCGCGGGTGAAGGCCCTGCCCTCGGTGCGCATCCTGGCGAAGCAGCTCGGGGTCGACCTCGCCTCCATCGAACCCACCGGCAAGAACGACACCGTCTCCGCCGACGACGTGCGTCGCGCCCAGGGCGGCGGCGCGCCCGCGGCGGCCGAAGCGCCGGCGACGCGTTGGGACCTGCCGGCGAAGCGCGCCGACGTGAAGTACGGCGTGGCCGAGCCGATGCGCGGCCCGCGCCGCGCCATGCACGCCAGCATGACCAAGTCGCGCAGCGAAGTGGCCGAGTGCACGCTGTTCGACGACGCCGACATCCACAACTGGCAGCCGGGCCAGGACGTGACCGTGCGCATCATCCGCGCCATCGTGGCCGGCTGCCGCGCCGAGCCCGAACTCAACGCCTGGTACGACGGCGAGAAGCTGGAGCGCACGATCCACGAGCGCGTCGACCTCGCCATGGCGGTGGATACGCCGGACGGCCTGATCGTGCCGATCCTGAGGAAGGTCGAGAGCAAGAACGCCCAGCAGCTGCGCAGCGACCTGAACCGCATCAAGGAAGCCACCCGCAACCGCAGCGTGTCGCCGGCGGACATGAAGGACCCGACCATCACCCTGTCGAACTTCGGCATGATGGCCGGCCGCTATGCGACGCCGGTGGTGGTGCCGCCGCAGGTGGCCATCCTCGGCACCGGCGGCCTGCGCTACGACGTGGTACCGGTCATGGGCGGCATCGAGGTGCACAAGCGCATCCCGCTCTCCATCACCTTCGACCACCGCTGCATCACCGGCGGCACCGCCTGCCGCTGGCTGGCGGCCGTGATCAAGGACCTGGAACGGCCCCACTAGGCAGCGCGCCTCTTAGTGCACGAAACGGCGGCCGGAAGGCCGCCGTTTCGCCTTGGGAGGCCGGATTCCTGTCATGCAGCCTCCATGAAAAAAACTGTAAAATACGCGCGATAAACCCCCCATTCTCAGGCAAGGCCCCTTAACGCCATGCACGCCATGACACAACGCAAATCGCTCCCCAAGAACAAGCACCTGGAAAAGGTCGTCGCCCTCGCCAAGAAACATCCCTCCGCCGCCGAACTCGAAACCTTCCTGCAGACCTACTACGCCGACATCGCCGAGGAGGACATCCTCGCGCACTCCCCCGAGGACCTGTACGGCGCGGCCCTGAGCCACTGGGAGTTCGGCGCCAAGCGGCTGCCGGGCGAGACTAAGGTGCGGGTGTTCAACCCGACCCCGAAGAAGGACGGCTGGAAGAGCCCGCACACCATCATCGAGATGGTGAACGACGACATGCCCTTCCTGGTGGACACCACCACCATGACCCTGAGCCGCGCCGGCATCGGCATCCACCTCACCGTGCACCCCATGTACCAGATGAAGCGCGACGCGCGCGGCTCGCTGCTCTCGCTGCACGACTCCGGCAAGCCCGAGGGGCTCGCCACCGAATCCTGGATGCACCTCGAGGTGGACCGCCAGGCGGGCGCCGAGACCCTCGCCAAGCTCGAGACGCTGCTGCAGAACGCCATGCGCGACGTGCGCGCCACGGTCAACGACTTCCGCGCCATGCGCGCCAAGCTCACCGAGGTCTGCAACGCGGTGCACAAGCACCGCAGCATCCTCGGCGACGCGGTGGTGGACGAGGGCAAGCTGTTCCTGGAATGGCTCGCCCAGGACCACTTCACCTTCCTGGGTTATCGCGAATACCTGCTCGCCGAGGAGAACGGCGAGGAAGTGCTGAAGGTGGTGGCGAACTCCGGCCTCGGCATCCTCTCCGACAGCCACGCCAAGGTCTCCCAGAGCTTCCTGGTCCTCCCCAAGGACGTGCGCGAGCGCGCCCGCACCAAGGAGTTCATGATCGTCACCAAGGCCAACTCCCAGGCCACGGTGCACCGCTCCGGCTACCTCGACTACGTGGGCGTGAAACGCTTCGACGACAGCGGCAAGGTCTCGGGCGAATGGCGCTTCCTGGGCCTGTTCACCACCTCCGCCTACAGCAAGAGCCCCACCGAGATCCCGGTACTACGCCAGAAGGTCACCGAGATCATGCGCCGCTCGGAGCTCCCGCATTCGAGCCACGACGGCAAGGCGCTGGTGCAGATCCTCGAGACCCTGCCCCGCGACGAGCTCTTCCAGAGCACCACCGACGAGCTGTTCGAGACCGCCATGGGCGTGGTGCAGCTGCAGGAGCGCCAGCGCGTCAAGCTGTTCGTGCGCCGCGACAGCTTCGGCCGCTTCTTCTCCTGCCTCGTGTACGTACCGCGCGACCGCTACAACAGCCAGGTGCGCCAGAAGATCGAAGCCATCCTCTACCAGGCCCTGGCCGGCAAGAGCGTGGAGCACAACGTCACGCTGTCGGACTCCGCCCTGGCGCGCATCCACATCATCGTGCGCACCACCCCCTGGGAGCAGCCCAAGTACGACCGGCTCGCGCTGGAGCGCGACATCGGCCAGGCGGTGCGCTCCTGGCAGGACGAGCTCAACGACGCCCTGGTGGAACAGTGCGGCGAGGAGACCGGCCTGCGCCTCAACGCCCGTTACGGCAACCATTTCCCGGCGGCCTACCAGGAAGACATCAGGCCCGCGGACGCGGTCTTCGACCTGAAGCAGATCGACGCCCTGGAGAACGGCGAGGCCCTGCGCATGAGCCTGTACCGCCCGGCCCAGGCGCCGGCCGGCTACCTGCGCTTCAAGACCTTCCACCGCGAGCAGACCATCCCCATCTCCGACGCCCTGCCCATGCTCGAGAACATGGGCGTGCGCGTCATCAGCGAGCGCCCCTACGAGATCGACCTGGCCGACGGCAGCATCGTCTGGATCCAGGACTTCGAGCTGGTGCATCCGGGCGAACTCGACCTCGGCGCCGTGAAGGAAGCCTTCCAGGAGCAGTTCGCCCGCGTCTGGCGCGGCGAGGCGGAGAGCGACGGCTTCAACCGGCTGGTGCTCGGCGCCGGCCTCGGCTGGCGCCAGACCATGCTGCTGCGCGCCTACTGCAAGTACCTGCTGCAGACCGGCGTGAGCTTCAGCCAGGCCTACATGGAGCGCGCGCTCCACACCCACCCGGCCATCGCCGCGCGCCTGGTGCACCTCTTCGAGGCGCGCCACGACCCGGCGGGCGCCGCCAAGCGCGATCCGCTGACCCAGACCTACACCACCGAGATCGCCGCCGAGCTCGAGAAGGTCTCGAGCCTGGACGACGACCGCATCCTGCGCGCGTTCCTGGCCGCGGTGCTCGCCACGGTGCGCACCAACTACTTCCAGAAGGACGCGGCCGGCAACGCCAAGCCCTACATGTCCTTCAAGTTCGACCCCTCCATGCTGCCGGACCTGCCGCTGCCGCGGCCCATGTTCGAGATCTGGGTGTTCTCGCCGCGGGTCGAGGGCGTGCACCTGCGCATGGGCAAGGTGGCGCGCGGCGGCCTGCGCTGGTCCGACCGGCGCGAGGACTTCCGCACGGAGATCCTGGGGCTGGTGAAGGCCCAGAACGTCAAGAACACCGTGATCGTGCCGGTGGGCGCCAAGGGCGGCTTCTACGTGAAGCGCCCGCCCCAGGGCGGCGACCGCGAGGCCATGCTCAAGGAAGGCATCGCCTGCTACCAGACCTTCCTGCGCGGCCTGCTCGACATCACCGACAACCTGGCCGGCACCAAGATCGTCCCCCCGAAGGACGTGGCGCGCCACGACGCGGACGATCCCTACCTCGTGGTCGCCGCCGACAAGGGCACGGCCACCTTCTCCGACATCGCCAACGGCGTGTCGGCGGAGTACGGCTTCTGGCTCGGCGACGCCTTCGCCTCCGGCGGCTCGGTGGGCTACGACCACAAGAAGATGGGCATCACCGCCAAGGGCGGCTGGGAGTCGGTGAAACGCCACTTCCGCGAGCTCGGCACCGACATCCAGGCCACGGACTTCACCGCGGTCGGCATCGGCGACATGTCCGGCGACGTGTTCGGCAACGGCATGCTGCTGTCGCGGCACACGCGCCTCCTGGCCGCCTTCGACCACCGCCACGTGTTCCTCGACCCGAACCCGGACGCCGAGAAGAGCTTCGTGGAGCGCGAGCGCATGTTCAACCTGCCGCGCTCCTCCTGGGCGGACTACGACGCCAAGCTCATCTCCGAGGGCGGCGGCGTGTTTCCGCGCAGCGCCAAGAGCATCCCGGTGAGCAAGGAGGCCGCGGCGGTGCTGGACATCCAGCCCGGCAACTACGCGCCCCTGGACCTGATGCGCGCCATCCTCAAGGCACCGGTGGACCTGCTCTGGAACGGCGGCATCGGTACCTATGTGAAAGCCTCCACCGAGAGCAACGCCGAGGTGGGCGACCGCGCCAACGACGGCCTGCGCATCAACGGCGGCGACCTGCGTTGCAAGGTGGTGGGCGAAGGCGGCAACCTGGGCTGCACCCAGCTCGGCCGCATCGAGTTCGCCCTCAAGGGCGGCCGCCTCAACACCGACTTCATCGACAACTCCGCGGGTGTGGACTGCTCCGACCACGAGGTCAACATCAAGATCCTGCTGAACCTGGCCGGCACGGAGAAGGAGCTCTCCGAGACCGCCCGCAACAAGCTGCTCGCCGAGATGACCGACGAGGTGGGCGAGCTCGTACTGCGCGACAACTACATGCAGGCCCAGGCGCTGTCCGTGGCCGAGGACCAGGCCCCCGGCCGCCTGAGCGAGCATGCCTACCTCATCCGGGCGCTGGAGAAGACCGGCGCGCTCAACCGCGTCATCGAGTTCCTGCCCTCCGAAGACGGGTTCAACGAGCGCCGCAAGGCCGGCAAGGGGCTGACGCGGCCCGAGCTCGCCGTGGTGCTCGCCTACAGCAAGATCGACATCTACAACGCGCTCCTGGCCGGCGACGTGGCCGAGGACCCCTACCTCGCGCGCGAGCTGGCCCATTACTTCCCGGCCCCGCTGCAGAAGCGCTACGCCGACCTGATGCCGAAGCACCGGCTGCGCCGCGAGATCATCTGCACCGCGATCACCAACAGCATGGTGAACCGCATGGGCTCGACCTTCGCGCACCGCATGCAGGAGGAGACCGGCGCGGATGCCTCCAGCGTGGCCCGTGCCTACACCATCGCCCACGAGAGCTGCGCGATGGAGAGCCTGTGGGGCGAGGTGGAAGCGCTGGACAACAAGGTGCCGGCGAACGTGCAGATCTCCATGGCGGTGCAGAGCTCGCGGCTCCTGAAGCACCTCACCCGCTGGCTCATCGACCAGCTGCGCGACAAGCTCGACATCGCCGCCACCGTGCCGCTCTACCAGGCCGGGGTCGCCGCGCTGGTGACGCACCTGCCGGGCGTGCTCTACGACCAGCTGGTCATGAACTTCGACCAGGGCATGCAGCAGTACGTGGACCTGGGCGTGCCGGCGGCCGTAGCCAAGCGCATCGCCGCCATCCCCTTCCTCTACTCCGCCTTCGACATGGTGGACGTGGCGCGGGACACCAAGCTCCCGGTGGAGGTGGTGGCCAAGGTCTACTTCCACATCGGCCGCGAGCTCGAGCTCGGCTGGCTGCGCAGCCAGATCGAGAACCTGGCGGTGGACGGCCACTGGCAGGCGGTGGCCCGCGGCACCCTGCGCGAGGACCTCTACGCCCAGCAGCGGGCGCTCACCGCCCAGGCGCTCAATGGTGCCAAGGACAGCCGCGGCGCCGTGAAGCAGCTGGAGCAGTGGCTCGAGACCCACGCCGGCCGGGTGCAGCATGCGCGGCACGTGCTGGCGGACATGAAGGCGGCCAACACCGCCGACTTCCCGAGCCTCTCGGTCGCCCTCCAGGAAATCCGCAAACTGGCCCGCATCGGCTGAAAACCCTCCCTCGACACCCTCCGGCACCGGTTTTCTGGCGCCGGAGGGCCCTGGGCGAGTACTCTTAGGGCATCGTGCCACCGGATACGGGTATGAGTGCCGCCGCCGACTCGCTCGACACCTACAAGCAGACCCTGCGCGAGCTGTCGGACCGCATCGTCGCGGCCCAGAAGCCCATCCGCATCCTCGACCACATCAAGTGGGAGCCCTCCATCCAGGAGGAGTTCTTCAAGGACGGCGCCCGCGAACTCCCCAAGGTGGATGCCGCCTATTACCAGGGCAGGCCCTTGGGGTTCGACTCCGCCAAGAAGCGCCAGGAGTTCCACGAGATCGAGCGGGACATCACCCGCCAGCTCGGCCAGTTCAACTCCCTGGGCGGCATCATGCGGCGCATGTGCCGCGAGTACATCCAGGTGGTGCGCATGCTGGAGGCGCGCGGCACCCCTGAGTTCGGCGCCATTTCCGAGGAGCTCTACGGCTCCGCCAGCGACGCCTTCCACGAGGGCGGCGCGACCCTCGCCGACCTCGGCAAGCTGCTCGGCGACTCCCTGGCGAGCATCGACCAGAGCGAGCTCCTGAAGCCCGAGGAGAAGACCATCACGGCCGAGGAAGCGGTCAAGATCCTGCAGAAGCGCATCAACGTCGCCTTCCGCGAGTCGGAGGGCACGGTACGGGTGCTGATCTCCGACGGCATCCTGGCGGACGCCGCCGCCGGCGCCGACTACATCAAGCTGCGCAAGGAAGCGAAGTTCAACGACCGGGACCTCAAGGTGCTGGAGGTCCACGAGGGCTGGGTGCACCTCGGCACCACGCTCAACGGCACCCAGCAGCCGGTCTGCACCTTCCTCTCCAAGGGTCCGCCCTCCTCCACCATCACCCAGGAGGGCCTCGCCATCTTCATGGAGATCATCACCTTCTCCTCCTACCCGACCCGCCTGCGCCGCCTCGCCAACCGCATCCGTGCGGTGCACGTCGCCGAGCAGGGCGGCGACTTCCTGCAGGTCTACCGCTTCTTCCTGGAGCAGGGGTACGCCGAGGCCGAGAGCTTCGCCAACGCCAGCCGCATCTTCCGCGGCAGCACCCCGGACGGCGCGCCCTTCACCAAGGACCTGTCCTACAACAAGGGCTTCATCATGATCTACAACTACCTGCGCCTGGCGGTGCGCAAGGGCATGTTGAACCGGATCCCGCTCCTGTTCTGCGGCAAGACCACCCTCGAGGACATGCGCACCCTGTCGCAGTTCGTGGACGAGGGCATCATCGTGCCGCCCCGCTTCCTGCCGCCCCAGATCTCTGACCTGAACGGCATCACCGCCTGGATGTGCTATTCCAACTTCCTGAACCGCCTGGACCTCGGGCGTATACAGGACGACTACGCTTCTATACTCTAAAAAAGCTGCTGCGCTTGGCATAACTTCGTTGTGCGCCGGCTCGAAATCCTCACGTACTGCTTGTACGCTCCGGGTTTCTCGCCGCCGCACGCCTCGTTCTGCCGGCGCTCGCGACGCTTTTTTGTGATGTTTCCCGAGAAATAACCAGCTAATTAGAATGAGAATCATCGCCATCGTCGGCGCCGGCTTCAGCGGCGCGGCCACCGCCATCCAATTGCTCACGCGCCACGGCCGGCTCCCCGGCCGGCTGCTGCTCATCAACCGTCACCCGAACCTGGCCCGGGGCGTCGCCTACGGCACCCACTCCCCCTCGCATCTCCTCAACGTGCCGGCCGGCCGCATGGGACTGTTCCCGGACCGGGAGGGGGACTTCCTCGAGTTCGCGCGTCAGTACGACAACACCGTCACGGCCGGCAGCTTCGTGCCCCGCAGCCTCTACGGCCGCTACCTGGGAGCGCGTCTGAAGCAGGCCGCGGCAGCCTCGCCGGCGCTGCGTCTCGAGACCCTCACCGGCGAGGTGACGGACCTGAAGCTCGCCGGTGCCGGCGCAGAGCTCCATTTCGCCGACGGCAAGCGGCTGCCCGCCGACCAGGTGGTGCTGGCGGTGGGCAACTACCCGCCGGCGGACCCGCACCTCCCGGAGGCGGATTTCTTCAGGAGCCCCCATTACCTGCGCGACCCCTGGGCGCCGGGCGCCCTGGACCGCGTCTCCCTCGAAGCGCCGGTGCTGCTCATCGGCACCGGGCTCACCATGATGGACGTGGCGCTGGAACTGGCCCACCGGGGTCTTTCGGGCGTCCAATACGCCGTCTCGCGCCGCGGGCTCATGCCCCAGGTACACCGGCAGCTCCCAGCCATGCCCGTCAACCCTCCCCCCGAGGGTCTCCTGCAGCTCCCCACCGCCCGGCGTTACCTTCGCCTGGTGCGCGACTATGTGACGGAGCTCGCGGGCCGAGGTGCCGACTGGCGCGATGCCGTCGGGGCGCTCCGCCCCATCACCCCTGCCCTCTGGCAGGCCCTCGACCCCGCCGAGAAGCGGCGCTTCCTGCGGCATCTGCAGGCCTATTGGGACATCCACCGTCACCGCACCGCCCCCGCTTCCGGGGAGCGCTTGGAACGGCTTGTGGCCGTGGGTGCCTTGAAGGTGGCCGCCGGGCGTCTCCGGCGCTTCCAGGGGGGGTCGGGAGGGGTCGAGGTGACCTGGGCTACCCGGGGCAGCGACCGGGAGTCCCGCCTGGAGGTGGGTAGCGTCATCAACTGCACCGGCCCCCAGTCGGACCTCACCCGGCTCGAGGACCCCCTGATCCGGTCCCTCTTGGTCCAGGGGCTGATCCGAGCCGACCCCTTGAAGCTGGGCCTGGACGTGGATGCCCTAGCCCGGGTCCTGGACAACGCCGGCCGGCCCTCGGGCGTTATCTCCTATACGGGCCCCCTGCTGCGGGCCCGGGACTGGGAGGGGACCGCCGTACCGGAACTCAGGGTGGCGGCAGCCAGCCTGGCGGACCGCCTGGCCGGCACTTGGTGACCGCCCCGGGGCCCCTTACAATATGTGGCTTGGACTTTGAACCCGAGGTTTACATGAAAACGACCCGTATCTTCCTGGTTTCCTTGGCGCTCGGGCTGGCCGGCGCCGGCACCGCTGCCTGGGGTGCCGAATCCGTCATGGCCCTGATCAGCAACGGCGAGTCCGTGCAGAAAGAGGTGCTCGACACCAAGTCCGCCATGGACGCTGCCGAGCAGAAGAACAAGGACCTGGCCGCCGAGGGCAACAAGCTCAAGTCCGACCAGGAGCAGCTGACCAAGGACGTGGCCAGCTGGAAGCAAGAGAACGCCGACCTCAACCAGCGGGTCAACGATTACAAGACCAACTGCAGCCCAGACAAGAAGCTCAACCAGGACGAGTACAACGCTTGCAAGGCGCAGATCGCGCAGCTCAACACCGACATCGCCAAGGTCAACAGCGAGAACGCGGACCTCAACAAGCGCAACAAGGACATCAACGAGCGCATCCCGAAATACAACGCCGACATCCACGGCATCGGCGATAAGATCAAGGATGGCTACGCCGCCTACAACGCGGCCCTGAAGAAGGAAGCCGCTTGGCTGGACCAGGCCCGGACCCAGATGTCGAGCTCCGCCTTCGCCTCCTACGGCAAGAAGGCGGGCTGCCCGGACCCCAACAAGAACACCAAGACCGCCGAAGCCATGATCCAGATGTCGGCCGACGTGATCACCTGCTTGAAGAAGGTCTCCTCGACCTGATCAACGGCGACAGCACTAGAATTAAAAACGCCCGGCTTTGCCGGGCGTTTTCTTTTGTGCTGTAAACGGCTCCGGGTACTGCGCATTCCATGCTACGTACCCGATCCAGGGCGGCCATCGTGGCCGCCCGTCCGGCGCTGTGCGCCGGACCCCGGCGTTTTTATGCTCTTGGAACGCGCGACCCGCGCTCAGCGCATGGCCATTTTGTCGCTGTAATCCATGCTCGGCCGCAGCCAGACCCTGAGATCCACATAGCGGTTGTCCGCGTCGCTGCGCGCGCCCGGATGAGGCAGCAGCTTGCCCACGCCGCCCAGCTGGATGTCGCCGTTCGGCACCCCGAGGCGCTTCAGGTAGTAGGCCACCGACTCCGCACGCCACTTCGAGAGCAGGAAGTTGTAGTCCTCGGAGCCGATGGAGTCGGTGTGGCCGGTGATGGCCACCGACACCACCATCATGCCGTGGGCCTGCCAGTCCTTGAACGAGACCCGGAGCGCAGCCCGGTTCTTGGCCGAGAGGTGCGCCTTGTTGAACCTGAACGGCAGCGCCGTATAGAGCTGCTGCATGTAGGGCAAGGGCGGGATGTCGAGATCCACCGGCGCGATCAGGGGCGCGAGCCCCGCGGGTGGCGTGCCTGTCTGCGCCTCGGCGGGTGTCGGCGTCACCTGCGGATAGAGGAAGGCGAGCTCGTTATCCGTACCCGTCTCGTAGTGATGGTCCTTCTGGTACTCGCCGGTCATGACCTCGTAGCAGAAACCCTGCTTGTCCTCGGGTTTGAGCGGGCGCAGCTGCACGCAGGAACCATCCGGCGCCACCCAGGGCTGGTCGCCGTCCATGAGCCAGGCGCTATTCGGCGGGCTGGACTGGCAACCGGCGGCCAAGACGGCCGTTGTCATCAACGCGGCGAACCGCAAACGCATCGGCATCACTCCAAAGGAAACTGTCGGTGCCTGACCCCAGCCCGGGCAGCGCCCCCGCGCTGCACATGGCCTGCACCATTGAGTTAACAATATTAGCTGAAACGCACTGGGCGCGGCATTTTAAGCCTGCAACCCACCGACAAACACCCCTCAGCACCCGCGCCTCGCTGCCTATACGCCCCTCCGAGGCGATAGGAGCACCGGTTTGCGTAAGGCTCACAAGGCCTCAACCGAAGAAACAGATTTCGCAGGCTGAAATATCGGGGCTGCGACCTAGCTGATCGAAGCAAGCGATGGAAGTACTTTGTAAGTTATTGATAATAAAAATGAATATTAATACGCACGCTAATCGATTGTGCCCTTCTCCCTTACAAATGTGCATGACAGTTACTTTACATAATACAATTTAACTGCTAATCTATCACCAAGCCGACACGAAATGGGTGGTGCGCCATGAACGAGCAAGCCGAAAACAACCAGATCGTTTTCCTCGAGGGAGCGTGGCAGGCGGTGCTGCAGGACCAACCGGCGCTGTTCCAGAAAGCGCTGCTCGCGGACTTCGTGAGCGTCGGGGTGCTCGAGCGCCTGCCCGAATACACCACCCTCAAGAACGTGGTGGCCGAGTGCCAGAGCCAAGGGGCTTTCCAGGAGAGCTACATCAAGTCCTTCCTGTCGCTGCGCAAGCGCTGGCAGGATCTCACCTCCGAGTCGCGGCAGGCCATCGTCGAGTCCAGCCGCCAGTGCGGCCTGCAGAAGAACAACAGCCTCACGCTCTCCTTGCTGGAGGACGACGCGGCCGCCCTCACCATCCGCTGGGACACGGCCAACCGCCTCTACGCCGGTGCCTGCGAGTCGGCTTACAAGGCCTGCCGGGCGTCGGGCCTGGAGATGGCCCAGCCCCGTGGCCGGCCCCAGTCCAAGGACTTCCGCGGCATGGTGAACCGCGGTCAGCAGATCCTCATAGCCCTGCTGCGCGAGCGCATCAACATCGACAAGACCGCGGTCACCCTAGCCGTGGGCTACGTCACCCCGGTGGCCAAGGCCAAGCTCAAGAACAACCTGGCCGTGGCCTACCTGGAAGCCCTGGACGGTTTCCGGGCCGCCCTCTTCCACTGGACGGTCCACAACGTGGCCGCCTTCGCGTCCATCGAACTCTTCAAGGACGCGGCCGCGGGCAAGCCCCTCACCCGCTTCCAGGAGAGCGTGCTCAAGGAGCACATCGAAAGCGCCCTCAAGCCCTTCAAGCAGGAATACGAAGCCCTGCGGGCGGGTGCCGAGGACCTGTCCGATCCCACCATCTACGACAAGGCGCGCCGCTTCTTCGAGGCCGACAAGCGCGTGCACTGAACCCACGGAGTTGTGGAGGCCTCAACAGGCCCACAGGGGAGGCCGGATCAACCCGGCCTGGCAGAGCGGAAGCCCACCTCACGGTGGGCTTTTTTTTATGCCCCCTCCCCTTAAGGGTTTGACAAATCCATAACCAATGGGTTATTAATATGCCATGCGCACGAACGCCGACCCTCTCTTCACCGCCCTCGCGGATCCCACCCGGCGCACGCTCCTGGAGCGCCTGATCCGGGACGGGGAGCAGACGGTGCATGCCCTCACCACCGGCGCCGGGGTCTCCCAACCCATGGTCTCCAAGCATCTGGGGGTGTTGAAGCGCGCCGGCCTGGTGCGCCCCCGGCGCCTCGGGCGCGAGACCCATTACCGGGCTGAGCCCAAAGGGCTGAAGCCTCTGGTGGACTGGATGGGGCATTACACGGCCTTCTGGGAAGAGCGCATCGACCGCCTCGAAAACCTACTGGACAGGATGGACCAATGAACCACATCGAGACCCGCTCCGTGATCGTGGAACGTGACCTTGCCCACCCGCCCGAGAAAGTCTGGCGCGCCCTCACCATCAGTGAACTCATGGCCGAGTGGATGCTGCCGAACGACTTCCAGCCCGCGGTAGGCCATAAGTTCAGCCTGCGCACCCAGCCCGTGGGCGGCTGGGACGGCGTGGTGGCCGGCGAGGTGTTGGAAGTGGAACCGCCCGCACGCCTGGCTTACCGCTGGGGTGTGGGTGACGCGGCGACCGGCATCAACACCGTGGTCATCTGGACCCTCACCGCCACCCGGACCGGCACCCACCTGCGCATGGAGCAGACGGGCTTCCGGCCTGAGCAGGAGCGCAACTATCAGGGCGCCAGATACGGCTGGAGCAAATTCTTCGGGGGCCTGGAGCAGGTCCTGATGCGCATAGATTGAGATACAAAAACATCATCCAAGGAGTTTCACCGTGAACATCGTCTTATGGGTACTTCAGATCCTCCTCGCCCTGCACACCGTCATGGGGGCAGTGTGGAAGCTCTCCCATTCCGAGCAGAGCGTGCCTTCCCTGGGCGCGATCCCGCGCGGCGTCTGGCGCGGGATGAGCGTCTTCGAGCTCGTCTGCGCGCTGGCCCTCGTCCTCACGATCTATGGGCCCCTCGCTATCCTCGCCCCCCTCGCCGCGGTGGCTATCGCCCTGGAGATGCTGTTCCTGTGCGCGGTGCATCTGCGCTCGGGCGCGACCCGGCACGGCCAGATGATCTATTGGCTGGTGGTAGCCGCCCTCTGCGCCTTCATCGCCTACGGCCGGTTCGGGCTGACCTGATCGGCGGCCGAATAGGGAAAAGCAGGAGCCCGCTGAAAGGCGGGCTTCTTGCTTCAGCGCTTGCTCGAGGCGGGATAAGGCTCATCCATTGCGACGGCACCGGTCTCCAGCAGGGACTTGAGGTTGGAGATGACCTTCGGCCAGCCGCCCGACACCGCCTCGATGAACTTCGAGGGCTCACGCTCGATGCTGTGGGTCACGGAGAGCTTGACGGCACCCGCCGTGGGCTCCAGTTCCAGGGTGCAGAGCGACGGGCCTTCGGCCTTGAGTTCCGGCTTGAACACGTTCTGCCAGCGGATCACCAGCCGGCGGGGTGGATCGGACTCCAGGATCTCGCCGTCATCCATGACCTGGCCGTCCGGGGAGATATTCTGCCAGCCGGAGCCCACGATCCACTCGCTCTTGCAGTGGCATCCGAACCAGTACTGCTTCATGAACTCCGCGCCGGTCAGGGCCACCCACAGCTTCTCCGGGGTGGTGCGGATGTAGGTCACGTAGACGAAGGTGGATCTAGCCATCGCTCCTCTCCAGCCGTTGTTTCAGATCCGCGAGCGACTTCAAGCGCGGCTTCTCGAACTTGGCGATCCAGCGTTCGTAGATCTCCTGCAGCGGCACGGGGTTCAGGAAGTGCAGCTTCTCACGGCCGCGCCGCACGCTGGCCACCAGGTTCGCCGCCTCCAGCACCTCCAGGTGCTGGGTCACCCCCTGCCGCGTCATGTCCAGGTGTTCGCAGAGTTCGTTGAGGCGGCGGCCGTCGTGGGCCTGCAACAGGTCCAGGAGCTTGCGGCGACTGGGATCCGCCAGGGCCTTGAACAGGGCATCGGTGTTGCGGCGCTCGGCCATGGGTTACATGCAAGTGATTACTTGCATGAAGTATAGGCAAGTGATTACTTGCTTGTCAAGCTCAGAGATCGCACAGGATTCGACCCCTCCGGGAAAATAAATTGAAAAGGCCCACCGCTACGGTGGGCTTTCGTAAATGGCGCGCCCGGGTCCGGCGTATACGCCGGACGGGTTTGCCAGGGATGGCAAACCCTGGGGTTCTTGGCGAGGCAGGAGCCGAGCCTAGAACTGATCGAACCCATTAGGGTTCGAATCTCTCAGGGCTAATCAAATAAA